>JAUYFQ010000163.1 GCA_030690895.1 Sulfuricellaceae bacterium | reverse complement strand
ACAAGGAGCGGCACGTTGTGGAATGTATGTTCGGGAAACTGAAGTACTTCCGCAGAATCGCGATGCGGTATGAGAAAAAAGCAAGTAACTTTATGGGGATGCTGGCTTTTGCCGCTACCTTGTTGTGGCTCCGATAAGGGGCGGCAAAATGTCAACAGAACCTAATGTTTTTTCAATTCGCCCATTCGATAAGAAGAGAAGAAAAGAAAGGTATTGTATCTCTCTGAATATTTTGCGAATTTTCGCCCTCCGACGAAATGCTTTCTTACCCCATTTCGTGTGTTTCGTGTATTTCGTGGTCAATTGAGGTTTTTATCATGAACCGCCGCGATTTTCTGCTGACTTTGGCGGCTTCCAGCTTGGGTGCGTGCGGTCGGACAAACAGCCCGGCATCGCCGCCCGGCAAGGCGCTGGGCGCAGGGATGGAGCTAGGCCATCGTCTGCGGGGTAGCGACTTCCCCTCCCCGACTGAAACCCATTCGACCGGCATCGCGATTGTCGGCGGCGGCATCTCCGGGCTTTCTGCGGCCTGGAAACTGGGTCGGCTAGGGTTTGAAGATTTTCAATTGTTTGAGCTGGAAGACGAAGCAGGCGGCAATGCCCGAGCCGGTCAAAGCGCCACAACGGCCTACCCGTGGGGGGCGCATTACTTGCCGCTGCCGGGCAAAGATGCCATCGAAGTGCGTGAATTGCTGGCCGACCTGGGCGTACTCAAGGGCGACCCCCATGCGGAGAATCCGCTCTATGACGAGCGCGCCCTGTGCTTCGCGCCGCAGGAGCGGCTCTATCGGCACGGCCAGTGGCAAGAAGGTTTGCTGCCCCAGATCGGTATCAACAAGCGCGACCAGGCGCAATATCAGCAGTTTTTTGGCATCATCGAGCAATATCGAGACAAGCGCGATGCGGCTGGCCGGAGCGCCTTCAATATACCCGCCGCACGTTCATCACAAGAGGCAAATCTGCTTGCGCTCGACCAGCTCTCCATGCACGATTTTTTGCTGAAAAACGGGCTGGATGCCGCCCCACTGCACTGGTTCGTGGATTATGGCTGCCGCGATGACTATGGTGGCGCGCACACGGAGACCTCTGCTTGGGCGGCACTGCACTATTTTGCCAGCCGCAATGGCGAGCAGGTCCTGACCTGGCCGGAAGGTAATGCCTGGCTGGTGAGACAGATGCGCGAAAAGATCGGCGCTAGACTCACCACCGCCGCCATGGCGATTCGCATCGAAGAAACGCGTGGCGAAGTCACGCTGGATATTTACCATCCAAGGGAAAACAAAACCGTTCGCTGGCAAGCCCGGCAACTGATTTTTGCCGCTCCGGCCATGGTCTTGCCGCATGTCGCAGCGAATCTGGACAGTGAGCTGCTATCAGCAGCCAGACAGGTTCAGTACGCCCCCTGGCTAGTTGCCAATCTGCACCTCGGCACAGTGCCGGAAAGCGGTCTGGGCGTGCCCCTGTCATGGGATAACGTATTCTATGACAGCCCATCGCTGGGATACATTCTCGCCACCCATCAAAGTCTGCGCGCCGCGCCCGGACCGACCGTGCTGACCTGGTATCAGGCGCTGACCGGGGATTCAACCCAGGCGCGAAAGCGTTTGCTTGAGACGCCCAGAGAATCGTGGGCAAAAATCATCCTGGCCGATCTGGGCAAAGCCCATCCCGACCTGCATGAAAAAATCGAACAACTGGATATCTGGCGCTGGGGCCATGCCATGTCCAAACCCCGTCCCGGCTGGATCAACAGCACCGCGCGACAGCGTCTGACCAAAGGAAGCGATCGAATTCACCTCGCCCATGCCGACCTGAGCGGGTTCTCGATTTTTGAGGAAGCAAATTACTGGGGCTGCAAGGCGGCGGCGAGTTGTTACGCTGCTTTAATCTGACTGTGTCACTAAACAACCACCAGCTAAAGCTGGTGGGTTTGAATTACGGACTGAAAGTCCGGATACGCGTCGCCTAAACGACGCGTCTTAATCGGGTTCCATCTTGAAATCATCGTTCGGCTTAGGCTCAAAGTGATGCTCCAAATACTGCTTAATCATTTCTTCCGTCATCTGGCCTAACCTCGCAACCGGCCACCCCCACCGACCTGCTGGTGGCGCTGCATTCCACTAATGTCACGACCGTGTGGCACAACGGGGCGAGCTTCGACAGCGTGGTGCTGCATCACGCCATGCCCGGACTTGAGCCTGCCATCGAGCAGGATGCACGACACCATGGTGATGGCATTGTCACATAGTCTTCCCGGCAGCCTGGACAAGCTGGGCGATGTACTGGGACTGCCGCTCGACCAGCAGAAGCACAAGGACGGCAAGGCATTGATCCGCCTGTTCTGCATGCCGCGCCCCAAGAGAGTCAAGCTGCGCCGTGCTACCCGCGAGACGCACCCAGAAGAGTGGGCGCGCTTTGTGGAATACGCCCGGCAGGACGTAGCCACCATGCGCGAGATTTACAAGAAGCTGCCCAAGTGGAACTACCCCGCGAACGCAGCGGAATACGCGCTATGGCAGCTCGATCAGCGCATCAACCGCCGGGGCGTCACCATCGACTGGACTTGGCTGCCGCTGCCATTCGCGCCGCCGACCGGGCGCAAATCGGCCTGGCCGCGCGCACCGTTGACCTGACAGACGGCGAAGTCACCGCTGCCACCCAGCGCGACAAGCTGCTGGCGCATATCCTCTCCACCCACGGCATTGAACTGCCGGACATGCGCGCCAGCACTTTGGAAAACCTGCTGGAAAGCGGATACCATGGCGCATCGGGCGACCTATCCGGCACGCTCATCGCCTGGTGGTACACCCGGATAACATCGGCAAGGGTCTTGGGCGCGTTGCCTTTCTCTTCGAATTCAGGAGGGATGATGCCCCGATCCAACAGGGCTTCGACGCGGGCGGCGTAGGCGTCCCCTTCGTCCTCGTCGGAGAAGGTCATGGATACGGCGCGAGGCAGCACGCCCTTGCGCCGGATGATGTATTCCCAGGACAGGGCCGCGCTTGCGTTTCGTTGCCATGTAAAAACTCGCCTAAGTTACCAACCATAACGATTATAGAGTGGCAAAGGGGTTTTTACGAGTGGCAAGGCGCGAATAACAACGGGGTTAGAACGAGCTTGCCCACTTCTGCAAGTCGCTTTTATGGTCGTAAGTTATTGATTTTACTGGAGGCGGGAACCGGAATCGAACCGGTCTAAACGGCTTTGCAGGCCGCTGCATAACCTCTTTGCTATCCCGCCGGTGTAACCTACAACACTTCTGGAACTAAAAAGGGAAAGCTTTTAAGCTTTCCCTTGTATCTGGAGCGGGAAACGAGATTCGAACTCGCGACCTATACCTTGGCAAGGTATCGCTCTACCAACTGAGCTATTCCCGCAATTGAGAAGCCGCTATTTTAATGATCTGGCGGCGCCTGTCAAGCAAAGACGCACTTAATTTTGGCTGCTTATCTGGGGAATTGCCTTTCTGAGGTAATAAACCATTGACCACAAAGTTAATATGGCGGCAGCATAGATCAGAATTGTTCCCGCCAGCACCGTATTAAAGACACCCACACCAGGCAATGTGGCAGGCTCGTGATACAGCAGAAGCAGTATCGCCGCCATTTGAGCGGTGGTTTTCAGCTTGCCTATAAACGATACCGCAACATTCTTGCTCATGCCCAGCCCCGCCATCCACTCGCGCAGTGCGGAAATGGCAATTTCACGCCCAATGATGATTAACGCTATGCCCGCGTCCACGCGCTGCAACTTGACCAGCAACACCAGCGCGGCGGCAACCATCAGCTTGTCCGCGACCGGGTCGAGAAAAGCGCCAAAAGCAGAAGTCTGGTTCAGTGCGCGCGCCAGAAATCCGTCCAACCAGTCGGTCAGCGCCGCTACCGCGAAGATCAGGGCGGCGATGTAGTTGACTTCATGGCTGGAAAACCAGGCAGTCGGCAGGTAAAACATGCCGACAAACACTGGGATCAGCAAGATTCTCAACCAGGTGAGTAGAATGGGTAGGTTCAAAGGCACTAATGTAATTCCTGATAAATCTTCTCTGCCAAGGTTCGGCTGATTCCTTCAACTTGAGCCAGCTCGTCGATATTGGCTTCTTTCACGCCCTTTAACCCGCCAAACCGGGCTAACAGGCGCTGCCGCCGCTTGGCGCCAATTCCACCGATATCTTCCAGCGTGGACTGCGTTCTGGCCTTGCCGCGCCGCGCCCGATGGCCACTGATAGCAAAACGGTGCGCTTCGTCACGTATCTGCTGAATCAAGTGCAAGGCCGGATGATCGGCAGGCAATTGTAGCGCGTTGTCGCTGTTCGGGATAATAAGCTGTTCAAGACCGGGTTTACGCGCCTCGCCCTTGGCAACGCCTACCAGAGGAATGTCGCTCAGACCCAGATCATTCAGCACCTCGATTGCCACACCCAACTGCCCCTTTCCACCGTCGATCAGGACCAGGTCAGGGACACTTCCATCGCCTTCCGCTATTTTTCCATAGCGGCGCTGCAGCGCATCGCGCATGGCGGCATAGTCGTCACCCGGTGTGATGCCGCTGATGTTATAGCGCCGATATTCGGCATTGCGCATATCGCCCTGATCGAAGACAACACAGGATGCCACTGTGGATTCTCCCATGGTGTGGCTGATATCGAAGCACTCGATCCGCTGCAGGCCGTCGGGCAAATTCAGCGCCAGCTGCAGCGCGGCCAAGCGCGCTTCCTGGCTGGATTTCTGGCTCAGGCGCTGCTCGACGGCCAGTCTCGCATTGGTCAGCGCCATCTCGATCCAGACCCGGCGTTCGCCGATACAGCGACTGCTGATGTGCACCTTGCGCTGTGCCTGTGCAGATAACAAGGCCTCTATCTCGCTCGCATCGAATGCTTCATTGACCAGTATCTGGCCAGGAATCGCCTGATTGACGTAATGCTGCCCCAGAAAGGCTTCAAGCACTGAGGCCGTATCCCACTGCTCGGCATGGTTGGGGAAGAAACTTTTATCCCCCAGGTGACGGCCTCCCCGCATCATGACCAGGTTGACGCAAGCAACGCCCTGGTGCTGATAGCAGGCAAGGATATCGGCCTCAACAGTGCTGCCGCCACTGACATACTGCTTTTCCTGTACCCTGCGCAACACACCAATCCGGTCGCGAAAAACGGCGGCTTCTTCATACTCGAATCGCTCTGCGCTGGCTTGCATTTTTTGGCTGAGTTCGCCTATCAGCAGCTGATCCTTCCCTTGCAAAAAAAGCGCGGCGCTCTGTACATCTGCCTGATATTGATCCGCTGCAATCAAGCCAACACAGGGGGCAGAGCAACGCTGGATCTGATGCAACAGACAGGGGCGAGACCGATTATTGAATACGCTGTCTTCGCAGGTTCGCAATCGAAAGACCTTTTGCAGTAATTGTATGCTTTCGCGCGCGGCACCTGCGTTGGGAAAGGGGCCGAAATACTGATTTCCTTTGTTCTGGACACCACGGTAATAGGCCAGACGCGGGAATCGACTCCCCGTCAGGAGAATGTAGGGATAAGATTTGTCGTCACGGAACAGGATATTGAAGCGCGGCGACAATGACTTGATGAGGTTGTTTTCCAGCAGCAAGGCTTCTGCCTCACTGCGCGTCACCGTGATTTCAACACTGGCAATCAGAGAAACCATCAAGCGCGTACGGGGGATCAGATCGGTTTTCTGAAAGTACGAGGAGACTCGCTTCTTCAGGTCACGCGCCTTGCCAACATAGATCACCTCGCCAGCAGCATCGATCATGCGGTAAACACCAGGCAGGTGCGTCAGGCTGGCGAGAAAGGGTTTGCTGTCGAACATCGAAACGCGTCAGTCTTCGTCCAGCAACTTTCCGGCGATTGCCCAGTTTTCGTCTGGCAGTTCGTCAAATGCGATGTAGGTATAGGATTTGGGTTTATGCGCAACACGCTCCAGCGTGTCGGTAATTTCTTCGGCAATCTGCCTCTTTTGCTCTCGACTCAGGGTTCCTGCTATTCGGATGTTGACATAGGGCATGGGTTGACTCCATTCAGGTGTTTGTGAATATCGGAGAACACGGATTCGAACATTTCGGTGGTCAACCGACGGGTCTGGGTGTTATATCGGCTACAGTGGTAGCTATCGAACAGGGTCAGTTTACCTGTCAGTTCATGCCGCAGGGCATGTCCAAATTTGAGTGCCGTGGGCTTGAGCCCTCGCGCCCTCAGTACGGCCTGGTGGGCGATGCTGCCCAGCGCCAGTATGGCAGTTCCTTCTGGCAAGCCAGCCAGTTCCTCCGCCAAATAATCATTGCATAGGCGAATCTCTGCGGTTTCCGGCTTGTTCTGCGGCGGCAGACATTTGACCGCATTGGTGATGCGACATCCCAACAGGAAAAGTCCATCATCGACACTGATGGATTCAGGTTTGGAAGCAAATCCGAAACGGTGCAAAGTTTGGTATAGCAGAATTCCCGCGTGGTCACCGGTGAACGGACGCCCCGTCCGGTTGGCGCCATGCATGCCAGGCGCAAGGCCGACAATCAGCAAGCGCGGCGCGGCATCGCCAAATGGAAGTACCGGCCTGGCATGATAATCTGGATGCTCCAGTTTGACTTCATCCAGAAAGCTGGCCAGTCTTGGGCATCTGCGGCAATCCAGCAATTCGCTCATCCAGTTTTACCCGTGGTTGGATCGTCCAGAGCCAAATTCCCTTCGTGAAACCCGATACTGCCGACGGCGTGTACGGCCTTGAGATAATGCGGGTCTTCATGCAATTTGGCCATGGAAGCCGGATGTGGCTTGCCATGCATACGCAACAACCTGGCCGTGCTGACCGCAGGCATGACGAAGCGCAGATTGGCCAGCAACTCATCCGCATCGTCCGGCTTGTTGCATAACAAGGCCATGTCGCACCCGGCCTTGAGCGCCGCTTCAGCCCTTTGCGCCGGACCGCCCGCAACGTGCGCACCCGCCATGGAGAGATCGTCGCTGAAAATCACACCTTGAAAGCCCAAACGTCCGCGCAACACTTCTTTTAGCCAGATACTTGAAAACCCGGCCGGTTTTTCATCGACACGGGAGTAAATGACATGAGCGGGCATAATGCCGGCCAGACCGAAGCCGATCAATTGCCTGAAGGTTTCCATGTCCTCCATTTCAAGATCGGCAAATTTTCGCTCGTCTACCGGAACCTCGTGATGCGAGTCGGCACGCACAAAACCATGGCCGGGAAAATGCTTGCCGACGGCCACCATTCCACCTTCCCTGAGGCCCAGCATCAACTGGTGAGCCAAATCCGCAATCGCATGAGGCTTGCGGTGAAAAGCCCGACTGCCGATCACGCTGCTGGCGCCAAAATCAATGTCGAGAACGGGCGTAAAACTCAAATCCACGCCATGCGCCCTCAACTCTGCGGCCAACACATAGCCGGTTTGGTGAGCCAGCGTTTTAGCCTTGGCAGGATGCTCATCCCAGACTATTCCCAGTTCGCGCATCGGCGGCAAGCGGGTAAACCCATCCCGGAAGCGCTGTACCCTGCCACCTTCATGATCGACCGCGATCAGCAGATGCGGTGAGCGTAGTGACTGGATTTCGGCAGTCAGCGCGCGCAATTGCTCAGGAGATTCGAAATTCCGGCTGAACAGGATCACCCCGCCAACCATGGGATGCTTCAAGCGACGGATATCCTCCGCGCCCAGCGCGGTTCCCAGTACATCCAGCATGATGGGGCCGAGTGACATGTTTTATTTTTCCAGAATCACAAAAGCGGCAGCCATTTCTTTTTCATCGCTGATGGAAAGATGGCAATGACAAATAGACCGCTGCGCCAGGAATTCGGCCAGCTCAGGATGAAAATCGAATATTGGCCGACCAAGCTCGTCGTGCTCGACCCGGATATTGCGCCACAAAACGGGATGCCGAATACCTGTTCCCAAGGCTTTGGAAAAAGCCTCTTTGGCAGCGAATCGCTTGGCCAAAAAACTTGCGGGTTGGGTGCTTGCGGAAAAACGATTCCACTCCTCGTCCGCCAGAATTTTACGAGCAAAGGCCGCGCCATAACGACTCCACACCCCCGCGATACGGGTCGTGGAAACAATGTCCGTCCCAATGCCGAATATCACCGCAATGTCACCGAGCTTGCAGCATGAGGTTTTTCATTTCACGCACAGCATTCTCCCACCCGACAAACAGGGCGTGCGCCACGACTGCGTGACCAATATTCAATTCGGCCATGCCGGGCAAGGCCGCAATCGGCTGGACATTGTGATAATGCAGGCCGTGTCCCGCATTGACCTGCAAGCCTATGGTTTGACCATAGGCCACTGCATCGGCAATTCGCTCATATTCACGTTTTATATTTGATAATGTAACGGCGTCCGCATAATGGCCAGTGTGAATTTCCACGACGGGCGCCCCTGCTTTTCTGGCTGCATCCAACTGCGCCCGATCGGCATCAATAAAAAGCGAAACCCTGATCTCGGCTTCTGAAAGCTTTGAACAGGCATTTTGCACCTTCTCAAAGTGGGTAATGACGTCCAGTCCGCCCTCGGTGGTCAACTCCTCACGTTTTTCAGGCACCAGACAAACATCCTGTGGTCGAATACGCAGCGCAATGTTCACCATTTCATCTGTCACAGCCATTTCCAGATTCATTCTGGTCTGCAGTGACTGACGCAAAATCTCAACATCGGCATCCTGGATGTGGCGGCGATCTTCCCTGAGGTGGAGCGTGATCACATCCGCCCCCGCCGATTCCGCCATCAGCGCCGCCTGTATCGGGCTAGGGTACTGGGTGCCGCGCGCCTGGCGCAGTGTGGCAACATGGTCGATATTGATGCCAAGCTGAATCATAATTGCTGTAAATCCTTCAAAAGTTGCCGGGTATGCAAGGGCTCATCACCCAAACTATGATTGATCAGGGTGCGCATCAGTAACTTGGCCTGCAGCAGGGTAAGCGGGTCGCTATAATCATCCAGCGCCATATCCAGCAAAGTTTTTCCGCGCAATGCCACGCCCTCCTGCCCCCGGCCAGATAGAACAGGCCCGCGCTCGATCACATACTGGTAGATTTCATCCTGAAGAATCGGGTGCCCTGTTTCCGCATCCTTGTCGAGGATGAGCGCATAGCCCAACTCCTGTAGCAAACGCCGCTCAAAACGGCGCAAAATAGCTGCATGATTGTCATTTTGGCTGAGAAAATGCAAAGTTTCCTGATAAAAGCCAAACAGATCTTCATGAGGGTCGTCGCGCGGCAAGAGCTTGAGCATCAACTCGTTCAGATAAAACCCGCAAATCAGCGCCAGGCCTTTGAGTTGCGGCAGGCCACCTTGCCATTCCGCGCTATGCAAGGTCTTCAACTCGGTTTTTCCGAACCAGGACAGGTGCAGGGGCTGAAAAGCCAGCAGCAGCCCTCTGACGGCTGAGCGGGGACGCCGGGCTCCACGCGCCACCAAGGCCAGGCGTCCATGATGCTGGCTGAATACCTCGGCGATCAGGCTGGTTTCACGATAGGGGTAGGTATGCAAAATGTAGGCAGGCTGCGAATCGTAGCGACTCTTATCCTGGCGGTTCGTTTCCTGGCTGGACATACGCTGAATACTGGAGTTTATTCGTAACCCAGGCTTTTCAGCGCGCGCTCGTCATCCGCCCAGCCGCCCTTGACCTTGACCCACACTTCCAGATAGACCTTGCCATCAAACAGCTTTTCCATGTCTTTGCGCGCTTGGGTGCCAATTTCCTTCAGTCTTTCGCCTTTATTGCCGATCAGAATCGGTTTCTGACTCTCACGATCAACAATCACTGCGGCAAAAATGCGTCTCAGTTTCCCATCAAGCTCGAATTTTTCGATCTCGACACTGACGGAGTAAGGCACTTCGTCACCGGAAAGGCGAAATATTTTTTCCCTGACAATTTCCGCCGCCAGAAAACGTTCGCTACGATCGGTAATTTCGTCTTCCCCAAACATCGGGGCACCCTCTGGCAAATGAGCGCCAATCGCAATCAATAGTTCGTCCAGTTGTGCGCCACGCTGGGCGCTCACCGGCACCATCGCGGTGAAAGGGAAACGTTCAGCCATTTCTTGCATGAAAGGCAACAAGGCAGCCTTGTCTTCCAGTTTGTCGATCTTGTTCATGACCAGCAAAACCGGCCTGTCCTTTGGCAACAGAGCCAACACCTTTTCGTCGCGCGGGCCATAACGCATGGCCTCGATCACGAACAACACCACATCCACTTCGGACAAAGCCTGCGTGACCGAACGATTCATGACGCGGTTCAGGGCGCTATGATGCTGCAATTGAAAACCAGGCGTATCGACAAAAATATATTGCGCATCGGCATCAGTCCGAATGCCGGTAATCCGGTGGCGTGTCGTCTGCGCCTTGCGGGAGGTAATGCTGACTTTCTGACCAACCATATAATTGAGCAGCGTCGATTTCCCGACATTGGGCCGACCCACAATCGCGATATATCCCGTCTTGAACGCAGTTTCACTCATGTTTTGCACACCTGATCGTAGGCAGCAACTGCCGCATTCTGTTCGGCCCGACGTCGACTGTGACCAGCCCCCTTGGCACGCACTTCAAACTCGGGAATGACACACTCCACCTCGAACTCCTGATCATGCGCTTCACCGCTCACGTTGATGACTTCATACATTGGAAGGGAAACTTTGCGACCCTGCAAATACTCCTGCAGCCGTGTTTTGGGATCCTTATCGAGCTTTTTCGGATCGAGTTCCTGCAACAGGGGAGCATACAAATCCAAAATGACCTGCTTGGTCCGGTCAAATCCGGCGTCAAGATAAATTGCCCCAAAAACAGCCTCCAGAGCATCTGCCAGGATGGATGGGCGGCGAAATCCACCACTTTTCAACTCACCTTCACCAAGCTGGATATACTCGCCGAGGCCGAGTCGGGTAGCAATATCCGCCAGTGTCTGTTCCCTGACCAGACTAGCCCGTGCACGACTGAGATCACCCTCAGCCAACCTGGGATAATCGTCAAACAACTTTGCCGCAATCGCGCAGTTCAGAATGCTATCGCCAAGGAACTCCAGCCGTTCATTATTGCGTGACGCGTAGCTTCTGTGCGTCAGGGCCTGCTGCAGTAGTGCAGGTGCAACAAAATCATGATTGAGTTGGCGGCAAAGCGGGGTTAAATTCATTGGGTACGATTAACCAACAACCTTCGCTGCTTTTGTGCCTGCGGTGGAGGCTTCAAACTCAAGAAGCACACTGACATTGGCAACGATAGGAATCACCACCTGATAACTGGCAACAGCAAGATTTCCGCTAGATGATTTTGAAATTTCCAGATCTTTACCCTCAATTACCTTCACATAATCTATTTGTGCTCGTCTATCGAATGACTTCCTTATTTCTATTGGCGCCATGGTCGAAAATCCGGAATCTTTAGCCATCGCACCAAGAATTTTCTGGACTGAAAAAAACTCCAGATAAGCCGGCACCATTTTCATGCCTAAAATCGCAGTAAAAATAATCGCCCCACCGATAAAAACCACCCCAAAAAAGGTCATTCCAAGCTGATTCTTTTTCATATTCGCGTCTCCTAGTTGATCGCTTGTCCGATACGTTTGAAATCCCCAAAATTCCACCAGATCATGAAGGCCTTGCCGACTATGTTGCGTTCAGGGACGAAACCCCAGTAGCGGCTGTCGTTACTATCATCCCGGTTGTCGCCCATGAGAAAATAATGTCCTTCCGGCACGGTGCAACTAAAACCCGCTTCATTGTAATCACAGTTGGCGCGGGAAGGAAACGGCCTTACATCGCCCAGGCGGATAGCAGGCGTATCAGGATGTATCAGGATGGAATGCGCTTGGCCATTCACCTGCTCGGCCAGGCGCTTGGCGGTCACATAATTCAAACCGCTTTTTACATAGTTGAACTCTTCACCCTTGTCTTCCGTCAGCACTGGCTCATCATTGATGAACAGGCGCTTTTTCCGGTAGACGATTCGATCACCAGGCACACCGACGACTCGCTTGATATAGTCCAGGGAAGGATCTTCCGGATAACGAAATACCATGACTTCCCCGCGCTGAGGCTGATTGATTTCAACCACCTTGGCATTGATCACTGGCAAGCGTACTCCATAGGTGTATTTGTTCACCAGAATAAAATCACCGACCAACAGGGTTGGCAGCATGGAGCCTGACGGAATCTTGAATGGTTCGACCAGGAAGGAGCGCAGAAGGAAGACCACCAGAATAACTGGAAAGAAACTTTTGGCATATTCGATCAGCGCGGGTTCTTTAGCCTCTTTCGCCCGACGCGGCTTACTGAAATAAATATCAAACAGCCAGATTGCGCCTGTCACCGCCAGCGCGATCAGCATGATCAGTGGAAAATTCATTTGTTAACCCTAGTGAGGGGTGAGGAGTGAGGGGTGAGGAGTAAAACCAGGTTCAGTGTGTGATTTTGATATCCGGCTTCGCCACTCATTGTCCCTCCCTTCACCTACTTATTATCAATCTGCAATATCGCCAGGAAAGCTTCCTGTGGAATTTCCACATTGCCAACCTGTTTCATGCGCTTCTTGCCTGCTTTTTGTTTTTCCAGCAATTTGCGTTTACGCGAAATATCGCCGCCATAGCACTTCGCCAGCACATTTTTCCTGAGCGCCTTGACGTTTTCACGCGCGAGAATGTTGGAACCGATTGCCGCCTGCACGGCCACATCGAACATCTGGCGCGGAATCAGTTCGCGCATCTTGGCCGCCAGTTCGCGGCCACGATATTGCGAGTTGGCGCGATGCACGATCACCGACAGCGCGTCGACCTTTTCACCATTGATCAGAATATCCACCTTGACCAGGTCGGAGGCGCGGAATTCCTTGAAATCATAATCCAGTGAGGCATAGCCCCGACTGACGGACTTCAGCTTATCAAACAGATCCATCACCACTTCATTCATGGGCATGTCGTAGGTCAGCATGACCTGACGGCCCATGTACTGCATGTTGGTTTGCGAACCCCGCTTCTGGGTACACAAAGTAATCACGGCGCCCACATATTCCTGCGGCACCAGGATGGTAGCTGTAATAATGGGCTCGCGAATTTCTTCGATCTTGGACAAATCGGGCAGTTTGGAAGGATTCTCGATCTCCACCACTTCCCCGTCGCGCATCACCACTTCATAAATCACCGTCGGGGCAGTGGTGATGAGATCCATATCGTACTCGCGCTCCAGGCGCTCCTGCACGATTTCCAGGTGAAGCAAGCCAAGGAACCCGCAGCGGAAACCGAACCCCAGCGCCTGAGAGGTCTCCGGTTCGTACTGCAGTGAGGCATCGTTGAGCCGGAGTTTTTCCAGCGCATCCCGCAGCGCTTCGTAATCGTGCGACTCCACCGGGTACAATCCAGCGAACACCTGCGGCTTGATCTCTTTGAAACCAGGCAAAGGCTCGGTAGCGGGATTATTCGCCAGCGTCACGGTGTCACCCACCTTGGCGGATTTCAATTCCTTGATGCCGGCAATGATGAAGCCCACCTCGCCTGCAGAAAGCTTGGTTCGGGTCAGGGACTTGGGCGTGAATACACCGACCTGCTCACACAGATGCGTATCGCCAGTCGCCATCAACTGGATCTTGTCCTTGGGTTTGAGCGATCCATCCACCACGCGCACCAGCATCACCACACCGACATAATTATCGAACCATGAGTCGATGATCAAGGCCTTGAGCGGGCCGTCTGGGTTGCCCGTAGGCGGAGGAATCCGCGCGATAGCCGCCTCGATGATCTCCGGCACACCCAAGCCGGTCTTGGCGCTGGCCTGCACGGCATCCTTGGCGTCGATCCCGATGATGTCCTCAATTTCCTGAATCACGCGCTCAGGGTCGGCGCTGGGCAGGTCGATCTTGTTTAGTACGGGCACCACTTCAACGCCCTGTTCGATCGCCGTATAGCAGTTGGCGACAGACTGAGCCTCTACGCCCTGAGACGCATCCACCACCAGCAAGGCACCCTCGCAGGCAGCCAGCGACCGGCTGACCTCATAGGAAAAGTCCACATGCCCAGGTGTATCGATCAAGTTCAGGTGATAGATTTGACCATCGCGCGCCTTGTAGTCCAGAGCGGCAGTTTGCGCCTTGATGGTAATGCCCCGCTCGCGCTCGATATCCATCGAGTCCAGCACCTGGGCTTCCATTTCCCGGTCGGACAAGCCGCCACACAGGTGGATGATCCGGTCAGCCAGCGTGGATTTGCCGTGATCGATATGAGCGATGATGGAAAAATTTCGTATGTTTTTCATGCGCGATAGCAACAAAAAGGGCACGGTAAAGTGCCCTTATTCCGTATTTTCAAAGGGGGGATTCTAGCGGATTTCCGGATAATAAGCATTACCGGGCTGCACCCTTCCGTGGGGGGGCGGTTCCATTCAGTTTTCTTCCTTCACCAGCTCTTCACAAATCTCGGCAAGAAACAGGATATCCCTGAATGCCTCTTCCTGAAAACCCACCCTCAAGCCATGGCGATTATCCTGCATCAAACGGTGCAGGTAATCACCAATTGAGGGTCGATTCCAGTTATCCCTGATTTTTTTAAGAATCCCAGGAAAATGTTCGAGTCCATGGCGGGGTGATGCCAGCTCCATTCTGGTTTGCCAGGTTGGCAGTTCCACGTTGAAATGATCGCGAATTTCCAGAGCCAGCCGGTAAAAGTGTTCGCGCATATTCTGGCCGTAATAGATATCCAGCAGCTTGAACCAGACAATGGGATCGCATTTGTCGGTACTTTTTTCCAACTCGATCCGGGCGCTCAACATCTGGATCGCCATTTCCGGTCGGCCAAGCATGAGGAAGAGGTCGACTTCTTCCTCAATGCGGTTGATTTCCTCCACTGTGACGGTAGTCGTCTCATCGAGCGACACCCATGGCATGCCCGGATCCATTTCCATGCTTGCGGGCTGAGCCTCCTTGCTACTCCCTCCTCTCAGTCCCGATGCTGTACGGCCGGATGAAGACGGTCTGGCTGATGCAGAACTCGAACCATTCTGCACACAACGGGAAGAAAGTCCGCCAGAACGACTGCTCAATAAAAACACGCCCAAGGCGCCAACAAGCAGCCCGATCATGAACCATATCAGATGGATGGAATCAATATGAAACCATCCGCCCAGCTCGGGAAAAGCCCACGAAAACGAACCGCCCGCCGACCAAAAAGCGAGCAAAATCACGATTGCAACCAACAGCATGACCAGTTGAACGACACGTTCTCTCATTACTGCTCCCAACGTTTGGCGGCCAGATCGTCACCCTGCCGGGCATCGACCCATCGCGCGCCCTCCTGCGTCTGCTCCCGTTTCCAGAACGGGGCGCGGGTTTTGAGATAGTCCATGACAAACTCGCAGGCCGTGAACGCTTCGCCACGATGCACGCTAGTCACCGCCACCAAAACAATCTGCTCGGTTGGTCTGAGATCGCCGATGCGGTGAATGACCAGTACATCGACCACATCCCAGCGCTCGCGCGCCTGCGCGACAACTTGCTCCAGCGCTTTCTCGCTCATGCCGGGGTAATGCTCCAACGTCATGACAGACACCTCGTCGCCCTCATTGAGGTCGCGCACCAGGCCAACAAAACTGACTACTGCACCCACACCGGGATTACCGCGCCGCAACTCGGCCAGCTCGCTGCTGACATCGAAATCCTCATGCTGAATTCGGACGCCCAACTCACCCCCCCGTCACTGGCGGAAAGATGGCGATTTCATCCCCATCCCGAACCAGAGTTTCAAGCCCGGCCATTTCCTGGTTGACCGCCACCCGGAAGGCACGCCCAGGCGCCAGTTCAACTGCCCATTCGCCGCCGCGCGCTTGCAGCCAATCAGTCAAATCCTTGCTCGTCTTGACCGAATCCGGCAATTCAAGCGTCTCGGATGCCACACCAAAGGCTTCTCTCAGCCTGGCAAAATAAAGCAGGGTAATCATGCGTGCAATAACTCTGTAAAGGGCGTGAAGCGGACTGGCTCTCCCTTGCAAACAATGCTGTTTTCCCGGATTTCCACCAATCCCTCTCCCCAGACCGCCGATGACAGTATGCCAGATCCCTGGTTAGGAAAAACCTCCACACCGACCGCCCCATCATCTTTCACAATCAGGCGCGCCCGAAGGAATTCGCGTCTCATCCCCGGCTTGTTCCATACGAATTCTGCCGGAAGGAGATAGCTGCGAGGCATCACGCTGTGCGCACCCTGGCAGCGCTGAATGAATGGACGCACAAACAGGCAAAAAGTCACAAAAGCCGAGACTGGATTTCCCGGTAACCCGATAAAGTGCGTACCACGCGCTTTACCATAAGCAAGTGGCTTGCCCGGTTTCATCGCTATTTTCCACATATCCAGATGACCCACTCGCTCAACCGCAGACCGGATGTGGTCCTCTTCTCCGACCGAAACACCGCCACTGGTCAACACCAGGTCGGCTTCATGACTGGCCTGCTCAAGCACCGCAACGGTCGCATCCAGATTGTCCGGCACAATGCCGAAGTCGGCCACCTTGCAGCCTAGGCCCTCCAACAGGCCCAGCAGGGTATAGCGATTGGAGTTGTAAATTTCGCCTTCGGCAAGCGGCTCACCTGGCATGACAATTTCGTCGCCGGTAAAAAACAGGGCCACGCGCAGGCGGCGAAACACCGGCACATCAACCAGACCGATGGAAGCTGCCAGACCCATTTCCTGTGCCCTGAAACGGCCACCAGCCAAAAGGACCGTCTGCCCCCGTGCAATATCTTCCCCTGCACGGCGAATATGCGCCCCGGCAACAGGTGGTTTGGCGAAAATGACAGCATCACCCTCCACCCGGCAGTCTTCCTGCATCACCACGGCATCGGCTCCTGGTGGGATGGGTGCGCCAGTAAAAATGCGAGCAACCGTTCCTGCTTCGAGCGCATGTCCTACGCTACCGGCAGGAATACGTTGTGCGACTCGAAGGCGAGACTCATGGTCTGAAAAATCGCCTGTATTGACCGCATAACCATCCATTGCGCTGTTATCCAGCGGCGGCACGGTGACATCCGAGACCAGATCCTGCGCCAGTACGCGACCCAACGCATGCGTGGTATGAATGGATTCGATTTCTTCCAGTGGTCCGGCATGGGAAAGCAGCAATCCCAGCGCCTCGTCAGCTGTCAGTATTTTTCTTGTTTCACTCATTTTTCAATCCAGGATGATTCAACTCAAGTTGACTGATGATAAACCCCGCAATCGCGACCGGGTCGTCAATATCAAAAAGCGGCAATGGCGCTTCCAAATTAACATCACTGGCAATCCCGACTATATTCGGATCATCGGGATACAGCAGTGGCTTGCCAAGGCTGGGGCGGTAAATTTCGAGCTTGGGCAGTGATTCTTTTTTGAAACCCTCTACCAACACCAGGTCACAGGGCGAAAGCCGTTGCAGGTGATCCGCCAGCGCGGGTTCTGCATTTTCCCGTAACTCATGCATCAGCGTCCAGCGCGCAGAAGAAGTCAGCAAGACTTCTGAAGCGCCTGCCGCACGATGCCGCCAGCTATCTTTTCCGGGCTGGTCCAGATCGACATTGTGGTGAGTCTGCTTGATGGTCGAAACACGTAATCCGCCATCGACAAAAATCGGGATCAGTTTTTCCAGCAATGTCGTCTTTCCGCTGCCCGACCAGCCTGCCAGGCCAAAAACCTTCAAAATCCCTCGTCCTCGCGCAAGTACCGCCACTGCCCAGGCGGCAAGTCGCCCAGCTTGACCTTACCAATCCGCACCCGTTTGAGGCCCACCACTTTCAGCCCGACCAGATCACACATGCGGCGGATCTGGCGTTTTTTACCCTCCTTCAGGATGAATCTCAACTGGTCGGCATTTTGCCAATCCACTCTGGCGCGCTTGAGGGGCTCCCCATCCAGGCTCAGCCCGAAATTCAGCTTCTGCAACCCGGCAGCATCCAGCCTCCCCTGAACTCGTACCAGATATTCCTTCTCAACCCCGGAGTCCGCCCCAACCAACTGTTTGGCGATGCGGCCATCCTGGGTCAATACCAGCAAGCCCTGCGAGTCGATATCCAGACGACCGGCCGGCGCCAGGCCAAACAACTGTGAGGGGTCAAACGGCAAACCTGAATCGTCCCCCTGAAAGCGACTTTCACTGGAAATCAGGCTGACCGCCGCCTTGTATCCCTTTTCAGGCTGGGCGGAAACATAGCCAACTGGCTTATGCAGCAAAATCGTCACGCGCCCTGCCTGCTGCACCTTGGCGCCATGTCCCAACGTGACCTGCTGACTCGGAAATACCTTGGTTCCCAGTTCGGTGACCTTGAGACCATCGACAAACACCAGCCCCCTGGCGATATAGTCATCCGCTTCTCGGCGTGAACACAAACCCAGTTGAGACATGAGCTTGGAAAGCCGGATTTTTTCTTCCGGGAAGGCGCCTGTATTGCTCATGGCAAAGGCTTCTCTCTCATTACCAGTGCAGCCAGACCTGCCATCATGAAGACCAGAAACCAGCCCAGCGCCCAAGCCGGGATTGAAAGGCCGAACATCGTCCAGACCACTTCTGCACACTCGCCAGAACCCTCGAAAATCAGGGGCAAAGCCTTGGCCAGGGGGAAAGCCTCCATCATGTAATCGAAACCTGGTCCGCAGGCAGGAACCTTCTCAGGCGGAAGATGCTGGAGCCACAGATTACGACCTGCCACAGCCGCACCGGCCAGAGAGAAAAGCAGAATAATCAACCCATAAAACATTCTGCCGACAATGCCAGGATTGTGCAGGAATGCAACCAAGGCAGTCAGTCCGACCCCGACAAAGGCCATCCGCTGCAAAATACACAGCGGGCAAGGTTCCAGGTGCAAGCCATGTTGCAGGTACAGGCCGAACCCCAGCACGCCCAGCGTGCAGGCCAGCACGGCCAGAAACATGACCCGAAAGCGGATGATCATGCGGGTTCTCCCTTTGGCTGCGCGCCCACTGCCTGTGCGGGCACGCTGGCCAGCTGCCAGATATCACGGCTGTATTCCTGTATCGTGCGATCGCTGGAAAATTTACCACTGGTTGCCGAGTTGAGAATACTCATCCTAGTCCACTGCTCGCGATTCTGGAACGCGGTCGCTGCCTGACATTGCGCCTCGACATAGCTTCTGAAGTCAGCGACAGTCATCCAGTAGTCACCATAATCTGTCAGGGATTGAATGACGAGATCGAAGGCGCCTGGCTCGAACTGGTTGAAATAGCCGCTTTGCAACAAACTCATCACCCGTTTCAAATCCGGATCTGCCGCTATCAAATTGAGTGGGCGGTAGTCTCGGCGATTCGCTTCCACTTCATTGGCTGTCATGCCAAACAAGAAAAAATTCTCAGCGCCCGCTTCTTCCCGAATTTCGATGTTTGCACCATCGAGCGTGCCAATGGTCACGGCACCATTCATCATGAATTTCATGTTGCCGGTTCCGGATGCTTCCTTGCCTGCTGTGGATATCTGTTCGGAAAGATCCGTTCCCGGTGCAATCACCTCCATGGCCGTCACTCGATAGTCCGGCAGGTAAGCCATACTGAGCAGGCCCGCACAGGCTGGATCAGCATTCACTATTGCCGCCACGTTACACGCCAGCTTGATGATGGTTTTCGCCATGGCATATCCAGGCGCAGCCTTGCCGCCAATCAGCACGCAGCGTGGCGTCCAGTTTGCCGTATCACCGCGCCGGATACGGTCGTAAAGGTGAATGACGTGCAGAATATTGAGTAACTGCCGTTTGTATTCGTGAATCCGTTTGACCTGGACATCGAACATGGCATCGAGATTAAAATCCACCCCGCAATCAGCCGATACCAGCGCAGCCAGACGGCGCTTGTTTTCCTGTTTGGCTTGATGCCATTTGGCATGGAACGCCGCATCATCCGCGTAGGGTATCAATTTGCGCAACTGCTGGAGATTGGTCGCCCAGCCCTCGCCTATGGTCTCAGTGATCAGGCCGCTCAGACCAGGGTTGCTGGAAGCCAGCCAGCGGCGTTGCGTCACACCGTTGGTCTTGTTGTTGAACTTGCGCGGCCAAAGCTCATAAAAATCGTTCAACAAATCCTGTTGCAACAAAAGGGAGTGCAGTTCGGCCACGCCGTTCACCGAGAAACACGCCACCACTGCCAGATAGGCCATGCGAACCTGCGGCTCGGCCCCCTCTTCAATGATCGACATGCGTGCCAGCCTGGCAGCGTCCCCTGGCCAGCGACGAGCCACTTCACTCAGAAAACGCGCGTTGATTTCGTAGATAATTTCAAGCAGGCGGGGCAAAAGACTCTGGAACATGCGAACCGGCCATTTTTCCAGCGCTTCCGGCAGCAACGTATGGTTAGTGTAGGCCATGGTGCTGGACACCACTTCCCAGGCCTCACTCCATCCCAGCCCGTAGTCGTCCATCAACAAACGCATCATTTCAGCCACGGAACAGGTCGGGTGCGTGTCGTTCAACTGGAAACAATTGCGCTTGGCAAACCGGCTGAAATCCGCTCCCTCATCCCGGGTCCAGTTGCGCAGTACATCCTGCAAACTCGCCGAAGCCAAGAAATACTGCTGACGCAAGCGCAGTTCCTTGCCATTTTCACTGGCATCGTTGGGGTACAGCACCATCGAGATGTGTTCTGCCTTGTTCTTGGCCGCCACCGCCTCGGTATAGCTGCCGGCGTTGAATTCCGACAGATCAAATTCGTCAGTCGCTGCCGATTTCCATAAACGCAGCGTATTCACGGTCCCATTCTGGTAACCCGGCACCGGAATATCATAAGGTACGGCCAGAACATCATGCGTATCCACCCAGCGGACACGCAAACGGTTATCCGCATCGCGAAAATGATCAACGCGCCCGCCGAAACGGATGCGTTGCGTGAACTCAGGGCGCTCCAGCTCCCATGGATTGCCATTGCGCAACCAGTGGTCCGGCTCCTCGACCTGATGCCCGTCCTCAATATGCTGGCGGAACATGCCATATTCATATCGAATGCCATAGCCCGTCACAGGTAGCTGCAAGGTCGCACAACTATCCAGAAAGCAAGCCGCCAGGCGACCCAGGCCGCCATTTCCCAGACCTGCATCATGTTCCTCGGAAGCTACCTCTTCCATCAGCAACCCCAGTTTTCCCAGCGCCTCCGTAGCACCGTCTGTCACGCCCAGGTTGAGCATGGCATTGGATAAGGCGCGCCCCATCAAAAACTCCAGCGACAGATAGTAGGTTCGCTTGCACCCGCTTGCGTTGTAGGCCGCATCGGTCCGCTTCCAGCGTTCGACCAGGCGGTCGCGTAGCGTCATGGCCAGCGCGGTGTAGTAACAATGTGGCGGCGTGCCATGCTGGTCACGGCCCAGGGTATGGCCGAAATACTGGCGAAAATCCAGTGCCAGATCAGATGCTTTCATGCCCAGAGGGGGCAGATCGCTCAACAAAGGGGAGGGCGTGCGCGTTGGGTCGTAACTCACAATTTTATTCCAAATAATTTACAGGACAGTTTACGGGTATCGTCTAAGATCGGTTTTATTCTCCTAATACTACCCTAGGTACCCGCCCGACTTCAAAGTTGTCGTGTAATCTGTCCGCCTGCATTTGCTATTTAGACAAACTCTAAATACAATCTACCACTCCCGATTTTTGTTCATGAAAGGATTTCACCATGGCCGTTCTTGTTGGCAAAGCCGCTCCTGATTTCACCGCAGCTACTGTACTGGGTAACAACAGCATCGATGAAGGGTTCAACCTGAAATCCTTCATCAAGGACAAATATGCAGTTATTTTCTTCTACCCGCTGGACTTCACCTTCGTTTGTCCTTCCGAGCTGATCGCATTTGACCACCGCCTGAAGGAATTCAATGATCGCGGTGTGGAAGTCATCGGTGTTTCCATCGACTCTCACTTCACCCACCTGGCGTGGAAAAACACTGCTATCAACAATGGCGGCATCGGCCAGGTGCAATATCCCCTGGTTGCCGACATCAAACATGAAATCTGCAAAGCCTACGATGTTGAAGCAGAAGGCGGCGTGGCTTACCGTGGCTCCTTCCTGATCGACAAACGCGGCGTGGTACGCCACCAAGTGGTCAACGATCTGCCACTGGGTCGCAATATCGATGAAATGCTGCGCATGGTTGACGCTCTGCAATTCACCGAAGAACACGGTGAAGTGTGCCCAGCCGGATGGAACAAGGGCAAGGCAGGCATGAAAGCCGACACCCAAGGCGTTGCCGACTACCTGGCCAAGCACTCAGCCGAACTGTAAGCGCTCTCTGCATCACAAAAAAGCCGCCATATTCTGGCGGCTTTTTTATTTTTCGGGCTTGATTTCACTGCGAAGCATTCAATTTATAATCACTGCCGGACTTTTTCCATTTATCTTGATTTGCATCAAGGAGAAAACAATGATTTCGGATTTAACCCGCTTTAATCAGGCCATTGCCAAATTTGACGCCGCCAACGCTGAAGACCCCAACAAGGAGGTAATTGACGGCAAGGAATACCCCAAGGAACTGCTGTACGCCCAGCGCATGAGCGACATGCTCAATCGCTTCGCCCCGGATGCCCCGGAACACGTCCAGCTCGCAGTGCGCGCCCAGCATATCTGCCGCTGGAAAGTACCGCGCGACGGATACCCCATGACCAAGGCTGGCTATTACCAGTGGCGGACTTATTTGTATGGCTTTCATGGTGAAACAGCTGGCGCCATCATGCAGGAACTGGGCTACGGCCAGGAAATCATCGACAAGCTGAAAGCACTGCTGAAAAAGGAAAAGCTGAAACTCAACCCGGAAACCCAGCTGCTTGAAGATGTGATCGACCTGACCTTCCTCGAACATTACCTTGAGGCATTCGTGACCAAATACAGCAGCCAGTATGACGAGGAAAAGCTGCTCGATATCTTGCGAAAAACCTGGAAAAAAATGTCGGAATCCGGCCATGAAGCCGCCTTGAAACTGAACTACACGCCAGAAATGCTGGCTGTGGTCAAAAAGGCATTGGGACTGTAAAACATGTGAAGCGTGAAGTCGCTTCGCTGTTGAAGGGTGAAAATCAGCCACTTTTCACCCTTCACTTTTCACCTACTGTAACGGCGTTTTAGTCGCCGCCGCCTGCTTCTTGAGGTCGCTGATCACCTCCGACTCAAGATCAATTCCGATTTCCCAGCCAGGATTGATGGTCACGCCAGCACCATCGTCGATGCGCTCGAGCACCCAGCGCAGATCGGCCAGCAGCCCGCCGCCAAAGCCGGGAAACTCGTCCTTGATGATGCGTGCCCGATCCGGGCTGCTGAACAGCACCAGAACATGCGTCCCCTCCTCGTCCTGAATGACCAAGGGGCGCGCACTGGTGGATTTTTGAAATCCCTTGATTTGCGACTCCTCATCGGCTATCGGCATGAAAACCTGCTCGTCGAGCATGCCGCTGATCAGCGTCTCCATCGACAGCGTACCATCGGCAGTCGCCACCAGTTTGTGCTCAAATTCATTCTTTGGATCAAATATTTCGTCGCTCATTGCGTGCCGTGCTTTCTCTAAAGAGGGTTAATAGATTGTAATCGGTTAGAATATGGGTCTTGATTCAGGAGTTTCAAATGCGCACTGAAATACATGTTCATGGCAGCCTCTATTTGCGTAAGGGCGTTGCCCTGAGCCAGCTCGACGCAGGTCTGCAAAAATGGCTGGAATATCTCGATCTGGAAAACATCGACGAGATGACCAGCCTGGAGCCTGACGAACCCGGTGTCACCTTCGACCAGAATGCTCGCGTACTGGATATTTGCTGGACTGGCGAAGTCGGCCGCAGCTTCCAGCGCACCCTGCAGGAAACGCTGCTCAACCTTGGACCGCTACTGGAGCACGCCTCCGAAATCGAACTCACGTTTTACCATGAGGATGGCCGGGACGAATACCAGATCATCTTTGCCGGTCCGAGCACGGAATCCATCCACCAGGCCCAGCGCAGGCGCATGGTCGAAGATGTTGGCGGCCTGCTGTCCCGGCACTTCGGGCAAAACGAGGTTCATCAGGTCGAAGCGCTGGTCAACACCCTGTTTGACCAGGACTGGGCAAACAAAGCCAGCCAGACCGAACCTGAGCTTCAACCTTCTGCCAGTTTGCTGCCTTTTCGCAACAAGAAACACTTGCATTAGCACCACCGCTCCGGCTCTTGTGCCCTGTGGGTATTAGCCGGTTACATTCGCAAACCGCCCAGCCAAAACAGGCAACGTAGCATTATGTGCAACCGCATCGTGCGGCACCAGTAGATACTTCCACGGCTTTCCACCTTGGGCCTGCGAATACTCGCTAGCGTTCTTGCACCATGTTACGGCTGCATCAGCCTTGGCCTTCACGTCGGTGGCTTCCATGTCTTTCGCTGCTTTAGTTTCGATGAGCAGGTTCAGGTCGGCAGTTGCAGCAACGAAGTCGGGTACATACTCAGGCTGATTCGTTCCAGAACGATAGTAGATATTGAACTGACCTGCCACCGGGCGGAACCAGCGCCGAGCATCGCGCTCCAGAATGCCAGCCAGGACGCGCTCAGTATCGGAATGAAATTTCTGTACCGGGTAAGCACATTTGGAAAAACCGCCATACACATACTGTGCAATCTTGCTCTTTTCGTTGGGCGCCTGATGTAGCGGCAGGATGTCGCCCTCGGCGGTAAAGGCGCAAGACTTGAGAGGCGTGAAGCCCTGGCTGACAACGACTTCAGACTCCGAAATGTCTTCGTAGTAGTGCTGGGCCATTTGCAGATGGATATTTTCGGCAATCATCTTGCCGTAGTTGCCGAGGATGTTGTGCAATTCCTCGTCCGTTTTCAGGTAGGTCTTGAAATGAGTGACAGCCTGGCCGGATAGATCGTAGATCAGTTCGGCGTGCTCGTCGTAGGACACATCGTCGTAGTTGATCAGCTCACGAACGATGTAGTCCTCCAGTCGCGCTTCCAGCACTGCCGACGACTCACCATAGAGAATCTGTTTGCCGGTTTTCAGGCCTTGGCCGATCAGGGCCATGTCCTGCGGCTGGAAACTCATCTTGGACACGTCGATCTGGAACACCTTGTAGCCGCTCGTCACTGGGCCTTTTGGCACAACCGAGATACGCGGGATGTCGATGGTGTGTTCGACCAGCACCTCCACTGTTTTCTGCACAATATCGGCGACGGGCAATGGCTCAGTGGCCAGCAAGTCGCCTTGCTTTGGCAGCATGCGTTCCTGAACCCGCTGGACGATTTGCCGCTGGATAGATGGTTGCGCCAGTGCGGCACTGCTTGGCACAAGAGACTGCCCTTGCTGCTTCTCTCGGCTGATTTCGGCGATGACGTCCATGGCGATTTGCGCTATTTGCCGTTCTTCCCCCGTGTGCAGCACACTCGTGGGGGCTGAGGCACCATATTGCGTACCGGTTGCCCCGGCAATTGCTGATTGTGGCGTTCCCGGCGTCACCGTGCCCAGCATGGCGTTGGCAGTGGATTGCACCGCAATATTCTTCAAGTTGCTGCCGCT
The DNA here is from genome assembly GCA_030690895.1 of Sulfuricellaceae bacterium. GTDB lineage: Bacteria > Pseudomonadota > Gammaproteobacteria > Burkholderiales > Sulfuricellaceae > Sulfurimicrobium. The sequence goes on along the minus strand of JAUYFQ010000163.1, from coordinate 3,040 downwards.
GCCAGTGTCTGGTGCCAACATCAACACTTGCATGCGAATCGGCGAATCCCCGCGTCCAGCTTCGTCAATAACTTCCTGAAACTTGTCGTGGGCGATGATGTTCAACCGATCCACCACATCAACGCCAGTCTTGCGGCCATAGGGCAGGCGCAGGCCCCGGCCTATCGACTGCTCGATCAGGGTGCGGGCGTTGGCGGCGCGCAGGGGAACGATGGTGTAGAGATTGGTCACGTCCCAGCCTTCTTTCAGCATGTTGACGTGAATAACGATCTCGGTCGGTTCGTCGTAACTTTCCACCGCCAGCAAGCGCCGGATCATTTCCTCTTCTTCCGCGCCGGAGCGGCTCGAATCCACCTGAATCACCTTGCCCCTGTAACGGCCGCCAAAGAAGTCATCGGATTCGATGTTCGCCATCAGCGCGGCGGCGTGGGTCGTATCCCTTGCAATCACCAGCATGAAAGGCTTCACCAGTTTTTCACCCGTCTGCTGCGCATAGGTTAGCAAGTGAACCTTGGTTTCCTCATGCACGCGCACACCATCTTGCAGCTTGATGGTTTCCAGCGCGCCAGCACTATGGGCGCTCGGATCGAAATTCTGCTGCGTAACGACGGCAGGCTCTTTCACAAAGCCGTCCTCGATGGCGCGGCCCAGTGGGTAGTCCATCACCACATTCTTGAATGGGATGGTCTTGCCACCAGAGCCCTCGGTGAAGGGCGTTGCGGTCAGCTCCAGTCCGAGCAAGGGGCGCAACTCGTTCAAGGCGCGAATACCGGCACCAGCGCGATAGCGGTGCGACTCATCCATGATCAGCACCAGATCATCCAGGCCTGCCAGATAGTCGAAATAGCTTTGCCCAAGATATTCCGAGAGGCGTTTGATCTTCGGCGACTTGCCGCCGCGCACCTCGGAATTGATTTTCGAGATATTGAAAATATTGACTTCGATGCCACCGAGCAGGCTCAGGCTGCCGCGCTGTTCATAGTTATCGCCGGTAATCACTTCGGGCGTCGTGCTGGCAAACTCGGCTATGCCTTTAAACACATACTTGGGTGAGCCCGGTGAGAAATCGCCAATCAGCTTGTCGTAAATAGTCAGGTTCGGCGCCAGCACAAAGAAGTGCCTGTAACCATAAGCGGCATGCAGGTAGCTGATAAATGCGCCCATCAGGCGCGTCTTGCCGACGCCCGTTGCCAGCGCAAAGCACATGGACGGGAAATCGCGCTCGAAGTCAGTCAGCGTAGGGAACTGGGCCTGAAGGGCCTCAAGCATCGCCTGCAACTCTTCCGAAGAGCGCGCTTTCGAGTTGCGTAGCGCCGGTACGGCATCGACGGCGGAATGCAGGCGGCGCAGGCTTTCGGCCTGTGGTTCGCGCAGACTCAAACGGCCACTAACCGAACGAACAATGTTTTCCAGACTCATGCCGCGCCCTGTTTACGAATTTCTTCCGCCGTCACGCGCACCAGTTTGTCATCTTTCATCACGATAATCGCCGTGCTTGTGAGTAGAGCCTGCTCGCGCGCCATGCGCGCTGCACGGCGCATGGCTGTCAATGATGAAATCAGGTCTTTGTCCTTCGCCGTGCCAAGTTCCTTCTGAGTCATGATCGTTCTCCCCACTCAAACAACATCCGTTACCGCGCTAGAAACCAGAAGCTCCGCATCCCGCAAGGCATTACGAGCAACTATTCGGAATTTCCGAATAGTTCGATTCGACTGCAATCCGCTGTTCATAAACTTGTTTCATCCGCAGATTGCGCAGATTTACGCAGATTCAGAACCAAGCGTTTTTGTTCAAGGCTTCTGCCACCAAAATTCAACAGCAATCCGCGCGGCTTACCACTGGCCTTCAGGTAATTGATGACTTGAGCCTCTTCGCGGGTCGTCAGTCTGTCCAGAGCCTTCAATTCAACAATAACTTCGTCAAAGCAAAGAAAATCGGCTCGATACCCTGTGTTGAGTCGTTGCCCACGAAAGAGAATGGGAAGCTCTACCTCACGGGCGAACGGAACGCTACGATGCTTGAACTCAATCGCCAAGGCTTCCTGATAAACCGCCTCAAGAAAACCATGCCCAAGCTCGCGATGCACAGATATCGCCGCACCAATAATCGCAAAGGTTTGTTCGTCACTGCTCATAAAAGCCTTTCATTGTCCGCAGATTACGCAGATTTTCGCAGATTAAAAAGCCAGAAAATGCAGTTGGTTCTAATCTGCGAAAATCTGCGTAATCTGCGGATAAATCGCCTTTCAAAATAAATCCTCTTGCCCTGGTTTCTTAGGTGCCTGCGGCAGATTCTCGACGTTCAGACTGTAATCGTCGTGCCCCCACTCGCAGCGCGACAAAACCATCTTGGGAATCTTCTTGACCGTAAGATTCGGGTAGCGATTGGCATCGCCCCGGAACGCCGAACAACACACCAGCAGGCTACGCCCCTCGCCCACTTCATCGCTCAAGACCTGCAACTGCTCCGGCGTCAGGCTTTGCGTCGTGACGTAGATGAAATCGTTTTCGGTGCTGGTGCCGTGCTGCCAGTAGTGCGCATCGCTGGGCGCGTAGGTGAAGCCTTCCAGCTTGCAGATCGCCGCTGCCAGCATTTCGGCGTTGTATTCCTTGTTGATTACCCACTGGCCCCAGCGATCTTGTTGCAACAGACTGGGAGCGAGGCGGTAGTAGCGAAAACCGCCGCCGCCTTGCCAGTTTACCGCCTTGCTGATGCCGCCCTGGTCGTCGCCATCAATGACCTTTTTCAGGCGCGGGATGATGTGGGTGTGACAATGCTCGCCCAGCTCGATCATGATCCAGCGGCGGCCCATTTTGTGGGCGACAGCGCCGGTAGTGCCGGAGCCTCCAAATGAATCTAAAACGACCTCGCCAGGATTCGTTGCAATATGGATAACACGTTCTAGCCCGAATTTTGCACAAACAGGGCGAATAACAAAGTAAGCATTTGATATAATACGAGTTATCAAAAAACATATTCGTAAAAAATGACTACTTGTACTCGCCCTGATGCCAATTCTACCCCAGAACAACTCCGCTTT
>JAUYFQ010000156.1 GCA_030690895.1 Sulfuricellaceae bacterium | reverse complement strand
GTGTGTTTCGTGGTTAGGGAAGCGCTGATTTATTCGTTTTTTCTGGTGGTTCGACAAGTTTACCACGAACGGAATCATATAGTTACCGTTCGTCCTGAGCCTGTCGAAGGACTTAATCAGCGCCTCCTTAGCTGAGTTTTGGGATATTTAAGCTTGGAAATGACATGAAAAAACATATCGGCATCCTGACTTCCGGCGGCGACAGCCCCGGCCTCAATGCAGCCATACGCGGGGTGGGCAAGGCCGCGCTGAATTATTACGGCATGAAGTTGATCGGCTTCCGGGACGGGTTTCGCGGCATGATGGAAAACCGCGTCATGCGTCTGGATGGAGGCGAACTTTCGGGCATACTGACCCACGGCGGCACCATTCTGGGTACCAGCCGGGACAAGCCGCACCGTATGCCGATAGACGGCAAGATGCAGGACATGACCGAGGTGATTGTCAGCAATTACCACGCTAACCATCTGGACTGTCTGGTTTGCCTGGGCGGCGGCGGAACACTGAAAAACGCCTTGCACCTCCAGGAGCACGGCCTGAATGTCATCACTTTGCCGAAAACCATCGATAACGACGTCGCCATGACCGACATCACCTTCGGCTTCGACACCGCGCTGGGCATTGCCACCGATGCCATCGACCGCTTGCATAGCACCGCGCACAGCCATCACCGCATCATCGTGGTGGAAATCATGGGGCATCGCGCCGGTTGGTTGGCGCTGGGCGCGGGGGTCGCAGGCGGTGCGGATGTCATCCTGATTCCTGAAATTCCCTATGAAGTGGAGCGCGTGGCTGAGGCCATCCGCCAGCGCAGCCTTGGCGGCAAGCCATTCAGCATCGTGGCGGTAGCAGAAGGGGCGATTTCCTTGCAGGATCACCAGAAGCGGCTGGAAAAAGCGGCCAGAAAGGCGCATGGGATCAAAAAAAGCCCGGCAGAAAAGAAGGAGCCCGCAGAAATTCGCTATGCAGACAACACCCTGGAACTGGCCAAGAAACTGGAATTGCTGACCGGACTGGAAGCGCGCGTAACCATACTCGGCCACCTGCAACGCGGCGGGATTCCATCCGCTGCTGACCGTTTACTGGCAACTCGCTTGGGGACAGCCTGCGCCGAACTGATCGAGCAGGGACATTACGGTGTGATGGTGGCGGCACGGGGAGACGGCATCGAACCCGTCAAGCTCGAAGACGCCGCAGGCAAGGTCAAGACGGTTCCACCCGATCATCCCTGGGTGGCAAGCGCGCGGCGGGTTGGCACCAGTCTGGGGGATTGAGATTGATATTGTTCAGGTACGGCTGCGTGAGCTAATTGAGCCGCTTGTATTCATTATTAGGACATCAGGCCGGCATTTGACCTGGCACAGAAAATAGTGGAAAACAAAGTTGCTATTCTTGAATAGGTGTGCTGGGGGGGGGGGGGCTGGCGATTCAGCCTGTCGACTTCGTTCCGAGCGACTTTCAATCCTTCTTCATAGGTTCTCTTGCCATAGGGATCCCCTGCTGCGTCTTTTTCGAAGAACCACCAGCCGCGAACGAACGGATCAGCTTCCCTCATGGGTTCAGTGCCTTTCATGACAATGAACAACGCCCATTCCTTGACGCCACCTTCATCGAGCGATTTTTCGAATATTTCCCAAATCATAATGAAATACCTTTTATTTTGGCTGATTTTACAGGGCGGAGTTACGGGTGTCACGCCATAAGCAAGCTGATTGGCGGCAATAAAGATGTACCCTGCTCTAGCAGCCTGCTGGATTAAGCCCGTTACTGCGCTTTTGAACCGGCAATCATGGACTCCAACCTCTCCGGCGAGAACCCCACCATTTTCTGGGTGCCAACCAGGATGACTGGCACGCCCTTTGCCCCCAATTCGCGCATTTTCGAGCGGGCAAAGTCGGATTGATCGATGTCCCATTCCTCGAAAGCGATGCTGTGGCTTTTCATGTAGCTTTTTGCTTGCGTGCAGACCCCGCACCATTTGGCAGACAAAATCGTCACCTTGCCGACCCGGCTGCCTGATGTCGAAACCGATGGCGACCCAGTCCAGGTCTGAATCTTCAATGTCTGCGCCTTGGTGTCAGGATTGACCGGCGGGGTGTCGGAATAAGAAATTTTCCCGTCCGCCCCCACGATTTTATAGACCTCGGCATGGGCGTTCCCGTTTGTGAGACCAGCCACCAGGCACAGCAATGCAATCCAGACCTTCATGATGTTTCCTGAGCAGAATAATTGATAGTTCATCCAAAAAACTCAGTTAACCACGGGGTGCACGGGGAAAAATCAATGTGTTACATGATTTTCGTCTGTCACCCAGTGAGTGAGACATGCCAATCAACCCCCCCATGGTCTTTCCCGTGCGCCCCGTGTTCCCCGTGGTTCAAATGCGGTTTTTAGGTTCATTCTGAATTCCGCGAGAGTAGATTGCAAGCTGGATAAAAGTTAAACTTCCTCTCCTTCTTCACTCCCCATCCAAAGACCATGGCTCAATACGTAATGTCGATGCTCCGCGTGAGCAAGGTTGTTCCCCCCAAGCGGCAGATCATCAAGGATATTTCCCTCTCCTTCTTCCCCGGCGCCAAGATCGGTTTGCTGGGGCTGAATGGCTCAGGCAAGTCCACCGTGCTGCGCATCATGGCGGATGTGGACAAGGAATTCGAAGGCGAAGTGCAGCACCAGCCGGGCGTGTCGATTGGCTATCTGGCGCAGGAACCGCAACTCGATGCCGACAAGACCGTGCGCGAGGAAGTGGAAGCGGGCATGGGCGAAGTCATGCAAGCCAAACAAAAACTGGAGGAAATCTACGCCGCCTATGCCGAACCCGATGCGGACTTCGACAAGCTGGCCGAGGAGCAGGCTCGCTATGAAGCGATTATCGCGACCGCTGGCAGCGATACCGAAACCCAGATGGAAATCGCCGCCGATGCCTTACGTCTGCCGCCCTGGGACGCCAACATCGGCAAGCTGTCCGGCGGTGAAAAGCGCCGTGTGGCCTTGTGCAAACTCCTGCTCTCCAAGCCCGACATGCTCTTGCTGGACGAGCCAACCAACCATCTGGACGCTGAATCGGTGGAATGGCTGGAGCAGTTTTTAACCCGTTTCCCCGGTACTGTCGTGGCGGTAACGCACGACCGCTACTTCCTCGATAACGCCGCCGAGTGGATTCTGGAGCTGGATCGCGGTCGCGGCATTCCCTGGAAAGGCAATTATTCAAGCTGGCTGGAGCAAAAGGGCGCGCGTCTGGAGCAGGAGAACAAGCAGATCGACGCCCACATGAAGGCCATGAAGCAGGAGCTGGAATGGGTGCGGCAGAATCCCAAGGCGCGCCAGGCCAAGTCCAAGGCGCGTTTGTCGCGCTTTGAAGAACTCAACAACATCGAACACCAGCAGCGCAACGAAACCCAGGAGATTTTTATCCCGGTAGCGGACAGGCTGGGCGACAACGTGATCGAGTTTGATGGCGTGAGCAAGGCTTACGGCGACCGCCTGCTGCTGGACAAGGTCAGCTTCCAGATTCCGCCTGGCGCCATCGTCGGCATCATTGGCCCCAACGGTGCGGGTAAATCCACTCTGTTCCGCATGATTACCGGCAGGGACCAACCCGATAGCGGCGAACTCAAAATCGGTCCGACGGTGAAGCTGGCCTACGTGGATCAAAGCCGCGATGCGCTGGACGGCAAGAAAACCGTGTTTGAGGAAATCTCGGGCGGGGCGGACATCCTCACCGTGGGCAAGTACGAAACGCCCAGCCGCGCCTATATCGGGCGCTTCAATTTCAAGGGCGGTGACCAGCAGAAAATGGTCGGCAACCTCTCCGGCGGTGAACGCGGTCGCCTGCACCTGGCCAAAACCCTGATCGCGGGCGGGAATGTGCTGCTACTGGACGAACCATCCAATGACCTGGATGTGGAAACCTTGCGGGCACTGGAAGATGCCTTGCTGGAATTTGCCGGCTGCGTGATGGTGATCAGCCACGACCGCTGGTTCCTCGACCGCATCGCCACGCACATTCTGGCGGCGGAGGGAGATTCCCAGTGGACTTTCTTTAACGGCAACTACCAGGAATATGAGGCGGACAAGAAGAAACGGCTGGGCGAGGAAGGGGCCAAGCCCAAGCGGATTCGGTATAAGCCGATTTCGCGGTAACTTGTATGATAGATGGCTGACTACGGTTTCTGGTTTTTGGGAAAAAGAAATTGTCAAAATGACTGGAAGCCGTGGTTCCATATCAGGAGGTGTGCCCATGTTTTTTGTATTGGCTCTTTTCGCAAATCGTGTTGGTAGCTCACGTAGTGAGCCACGCATAGCCAATACTGGTTGTCATGGCGCAGTTGCGCCGAGACATCCAGGGGTGGGAAATGAGGAAGCCAGAGTTGAACCGAATCACGGCGGCGTTGCGAAATATGACGCAGATGCAGCGCAAGGTTGTAGCGGCGGAATTGGCGGCACAGGACGCGCAACCGGCATCCACCGTAATTATCGAGGGACGTTTCGCTGCCATGGCGACATGCCCGCACTGCAAGGCTGAACGCGTGAACCGGCACGGTCACGCCAATGGGCTGCAACGCTATCGCTGCCGGGAGTGCGGCAA
>JAUYFQ010000146.1 GCA_030690895.1 Sulfuricellaceae bacterium | reverse complement strand
GCATGTAGTGATTTGCGCTGGTGATTGGAGCGAAAAATTGGCATTCTTATTGAATATCGGCATGGTCAGAAAGTTGCTTCAACATGCAACATATTGAATTCATTGGATTTCTACAAAGTTGCCCCTACCTGAGTAGTTACTTTCAATTAAACAAAGAGAGACTTACATGCGTCGTCTTCCCGTTTACCTACTTATCGATACTTCAGGTTCCATGACCGGCGAGCCAATCGAAGCTGTCCGAAATGGCGTACAGAACTTGGTCGCCACCTTGCGGCAGGATCCTTCTGCGCTCGAAGCCGCCTATCTTTCTGTCATTACGTTCTCGGATGAAGCTAGACAGGACGTGCCTCTGACCGAGCTCTCCCAATTCCAGATGCCTCAGTTCAATGCGGCCGGAACAACCTCCATGGGCGCTGCACTAACTTTGCTTGCCGAGAGAATTAATCTGGAAGTGACCAAGACCACAGCCGAGCAGAAGGGCGACTGGAAACCGGTCGTGTTCATGATGTCCGATGGACAGCCTACCGATGACCCAACGGCAGGCATTGAGGCGATCAAAAAGACAAAAATCGGCACGTTCGTTGCCTGTGCCGCCGGCCCCGGGGCGGAAACACAAACACTGCAACGGATTACCGAATCCGTGGTTCATCTGGACACGGCTGACAGCAACACCATAAAGGCATTCTTCAAGTGGGTTAGCGCGTCCATTTCCACGACAAGTCAGAAAATTGACCTGACCAAGAAAGAAGTCTCTGGCCTGTCTGATCTTCCGCCACCACCGCCCGAAGTCAATATCGTCGTTTAACCGTTTCAAGCCATTCAATCAGGGGGGGCAACATGGGTGTTTCGTTAAAGAAGGGCGAAGGCATTAGTCTGCGCAAAGAAGAAAACGATCTGTCTACTTTGACCATTGGTCTGGGTTGGGACGTGGCAAAACCAAAGGGTTTTCTGAGTGGCATGTTCAAGAAACAGGAAGACTACGATCTTGATGCCATTGCTTTCCTGCTTGGCACCAATGGCAAGGTCGCCAACCTTGGCAGTGTCGTGAATGGAAAACAATCTCTCACCAATGGCGATGTGGTGTTTTTTAATTCGATGGAACATCCATCCGGAACAGTCTGGCTGACGGGCGACAACCGGACCGGCGCTGGCGATGGGGATGACGAACAGATCATCGTCAAGCTGAACGAACTGCCTGACCAATACCAGAGCATCATCTTCGTGGTTCAAATCTATCAAGGCATCGAAAATAAGCAGCATTTCGGGAACATCGAAAATGCCTTCATTCGTGCGGTAGATGGTAAGGGGACGGAACTCTGCCGCTACAACATGAGTGGTGGCCAGTCGTTTAGCCGGTTCCATTCGATCACCTTCGCCGAAGTGAAGCGTGAAGGGGGCGCATGGAAATTCAATGCTATCGGTACGCCACATGAAACCGATCGCTTCCTGGATTTGCTGGAAAAATATGTGAATTAACCCCTGCCATGAACACACGACGCTTACCTGTCTATCTTCTCCTCGATACATCTGGATCGATGAAGGGAGAGCCCATTGTTTCAATCAATGTTGGGTTGCAGTCCATGATTTCCTCCTTGCGGCAAAGTCCTTACGCATTGGAAAGCGTGCATATATCGGTAACTACATTCGACTCTCAGGTCAAAGATGTTCTCCCGTTGACCGCACTTGAATTCGTCAACATGCCGGAAATCGAGTGCCCGAATTCAGGCGCAACAATGTTAGGCGCTGGCCTGGAACACATTTGTGAAAAGGTGAGGCAAGAAGTCCTGCACTCGACACCCGATGTGAAAGGCGACTGGCGTCCTCTGCTCTTCATCATGACCGATGGCAAGCCTTCAGATACTTTGGCGTTCAGTGAAGTGATCCCGCAAGTCAGGTCCTGCAATTTCGCCATGATTGTTGCCTGTGCTGCCGGACCTAAATCGGACCCAGAACCTTTGCGACGGCTAACCGACAAGGTCGTACAGTTGGACACGATGGACAGTGCAACCTTCTCCGGTTTTTTTCAGTGGGTGACAGCTACAGTTACCTCGGGCAGCAGCAGCATTGGCGCAACAGACACCCTTGCATTACCACCCCCTCCGCCAGAAGTCCAGATCGTCTTTTAATCAAAACGCAGCACAGGGAGATATAAATTGAGGCGCCTTCCAATCTACTTTGTCCTTGATGTTTCCGAGTCCATGGCTGGCGACAACATCCGTCAACTGAATCAGGGACTGGAAAGTCTCGTTAAGACCTTACGGACAGATCCTCACGCGCTAGAGACAGTCTTCCTGTCGGTGATCGTGTTTGCAGGCAAGACGCGCACGCTCACTCCACTGGTGGAACTTTCTTCGTTTTACCCGCCCCGACTCCCTTTGGGTTCTGGTACTTCCCTTGGCCTGGCGCTTGAGCACCTGATGAGCGAAATAGACCGTACGGTCATCAAGACGACAGCGGATCAGAAAGGAGACTGGAGGCCGGTGGTGTACCTGCTTACCGATGGCAAACCGACCGATCAGGCGGATGCTGCGATCAAGAAATGGAAGGAAAAATATTCAAGCCGCGCCTCGATGGTGGCAATCGGAATCGGCAAGTTTGCTTCCTTGGGGATATTAAAAAAACTCACCGATGACTCATTCATTTTGTCAGCGACGAGCGAAGCTGAATTCAAGAAATTCATCGACTGGGTTTCGATGTCGATGTCAGCCCAGAGTCGAAGCGTTTCAGCAGGACCGGCTAAAAAAATCAGCCTTGCCAAGCTCGATGATTCGATCATGAAGAAGGTTGAGGAAATCTCGCGTGCTGCGCAGGTCGACGAGGATTTCGTAATCCTTACCGGCAAGTGCCAAACCACAAAATTACCCTACATCATGCGCTATGAGCGTATCGAGATGCCTGAAGTTGCGACCGCCGATTTCAAGACGCGGGTGGATCTCTACAACCTGAATGGTGTGTTTCCACTCGAAGCTGATTATTTCGAGTTATCTGATGAGCGTGCCATGGCGCAATCCGTCAATTCGAACTCGCTGATCGGCACCCCAGGCTGCCCACATTGCGGCAATCCTATCGGTTTTGCCGTCTGCTCTTGCGGTCATTTGATGTGTTTGCGGGGGCCAGGTGAAGCGACCTGTCCGTGGTGTAACGAGAAGTCGAACTACAGCATGTCCGGGCCGGATGATCCGGGCATGGACGTCACCCGTTCAAGGGGATAAAGCATGGCGTTAAGTGAAAAAGGCAAGGCGTTCCTGCAGGAATATTTGAAATTAGTGACCAAGGCGCCAGACGAAAAGATAAACCACTTTGTACATGACCCACGAATAGCGGAGATGCTTCAAAAAACGCTTCAAAGCGCTTGGCGTAATTTTACTTCATCAACCCCCAGGGCTTACACGTTCCCTCATATTGAAAATCCGCCCAGTTTGTCGGCTTCAGCCTCTTCGCCATCTATCCAGCAGCAAAGCCCCTCCCTGCCGCCTGCGCCCCCTTCCCCGCAGACCTCAGCACTAAATACGTCTCCACCGCCACAGGTTCCCCGAACAAACGTTACCCCCCCAGCATCGGCAATGACGACTCTTTTACAGCAGCCAGTTCCTCAGCCCAGTATTACGCCAACCCTGATTCCCGTGCCGATTAAACCACAACCTGCGTTGTCCTTCCGCTTAGCCAACGGAAAGATTGGCGTCGAATATCGAAGCAAGATTGAGCTGGTTACCCAGAATGCCCCCGCCTATTTGGTCAAGGGCATCGAGGTGCCGCCGCAGCTTGGTTTGACTTCCGACGTTGCGCTTATGGATTTATCCGGAAACCCGACCAAGGATGGGGATTTCAAGATCGTTGTTTGGTACTCGGTAGCAGGCTCCGATTCAGCGCAATCCGCCACCGTTAATCTGGTCATCAATCCAGATCCGAAGTCGCTTTGGAAAGACTTGCCTTCAAAACAGGATGATCCCTACTGGAAACCTGACCTGGTCAGTTTGACGGTACAGGGAGAAGACGTTCTTATGGCAGCAGCAAGCAAGCGCGGTCGTTCACACGCACATGTCGGCAGCTTCAGGGATGATGACTTTCATCTGGCATACCTGCCTGAAGACCGCTGGCATATTGCGATCGTTTCGGACGGCGCGGGAAGTGCGAAATACTCGAGGCGAGGTTCACAAATCATCTGCAATGAAGGCGGGGCACGACTGCAAGAACTGTTGTCCGGCGCTGATGGACAGAGTTTGATTCAGGCTGTTGAAGCCTTGAATACGGCAAAGGATTCTGGGACGGCCACTGAAGGACTTGAACGCCAGATTCAGAACATGCTGTACACCACGATCGGCTATACAGCGCATCACGTCACCCGATTATTGCAGGATGAATGCAAAACACGCATGGACCTTGGAGGAGTATTCAAAGACTACTCGTCAACAGCCATTATCGGACTGTTACGCAGGTTTCCGTTTGGCGTGCTTTGTGCCGCTTACTGGGTCGGTGATGGCGCGGTCGGAATCCTGAAAGGTGGAAACGCCCCGACGCTCTTGGGAGAAGCAGACTCAGGTGAATTTTCTGGCCAAACCCGCTTTATTGATCCTGCTGAAGTCACGCAGGAAGCCCTCTTAAAGCGGATTCGGTTTGAGGTCGCGACAGACTTCAAGGCCATGCTGCTGATGACAGACGGGGTATCCGATCCGTTCTTCGAAACAGAAGCAAACTTGGTCAACCCGGCCAAATGGGCTGCACTTTGGGATGATGTGGCAGGCAAAACAAACTTAAGCCTGCGTGATACGGAAGTCGGAATGAGGATGGGTGGGTGGTTGGATTTTTGGTCGGCAGGAAACCACGATGATCGCACGTTGGCCGTGATCTATTAAGGAGCGAACATGGCTATCCAAACCAAAGCAAAGACCATCAAGCTCACCACGGCAGACGGCCAATCTGTCGAGTTTGTCGATGAGATCAAAGCCTCGGGCGGGATGAAGGATGTCTATTTCTCGCCCAATCGAGACTATGTCGTTGCTTTCTTTCGCGATAAACCTGATGCCGCACTACGTGACCGTATTGCTGTGATCACCGGAAACTATCGGGACCGGATATTCAATCAGACTGGCGGAGAATACTGGAAAAGTGTTTATCGCTGGCCAACAGGTATGGTCGAACACAACGGTTTACTGGGGGTGGTTGTCCCTTTCTATGAGCCGACGTTTTTCTTTGCTTATGGCAGCCGCAACAATGACATGTTGGGTATCAAGGGGCGGGATAAAGAAGGGAAGTGGTTTGCTTCGGCCAACAACCGGGCAAAGTTTCTTGACCCTCGCGAGTTGGGTGACTGGTCTCTGCACCTGAAGGTTTGCATCCAAATCGCGCGAGCGGTTCGGCGAATGCATTATGCGGGTCTGGCACACTCTGATTTGTCATACAAGAACGTTTTGGTTGACCCGAGCACTGGCCGAGCTTGTCTTATCGACCTTGATGGCCTGGTTGTTCCGGGCAAGTTCCCGCCTGATGTGGTTGGGACGCCTGATTTCATTGCGCCAGAATGCGTGATGACAACCCACCTCGATAAAAATGATCCAAAAAGAGCGCTTCCTTCTATTGCCACGGACAAATACGCGTTAGCCGTTTTGGTTTACATGTACCTGCTTTACCGTCACCCGCTTCGTGGCGACAAAGTCCATGATCTCGTTGACCCTTATCGGGACGAGGAATTGTCGATGGGGGAAAAGGCACTGTTTATCGAGCACCCGAGTGATATGTCAAATCGACTCAAGCCGGCAAATATCAAGCCGACAGAGTTGCCATGGAAAGATGTCTCAAAGATACCCTACACGGTCACGGGGCCTTACCTGTCTGAACTCTTCAAGCGTTCGTTTATCGATGGGTTGCATACCCCACCAGCACGTCCGACTGCTGAAGAATGGGAAACGGCCCTAGTCAAGACCGTTGATTTGATTCAGCCCTGCCAGAATGCTAATTGCGAGCAAAAATGGTTTGTTTTCGACAATACGACAAAACCGGCCTGTCCGTTCTGTGGTACGCCATTTCACGGAAAGTTGCCAGTACTTAATCTCTATTCATCGAGAAAGGTGGGAAGTTTCCATCCGGACAATCATCGGCTCATGGTGTATTCGAATCAGTCACTTTTTCAATGGCACACCAGCCGCAACATTGTGCCCAACGAGAAGATAACAGAGGTTCAGAAAAAGCGTGTTGGCTACTTCATTCACCATAACAACAAGTGGTATCTGGTGAATGAAGGCATGTCCGACCTTGTCGACCTGACTCATGCCGACAATCGCATTTCTATTCCAGTTGGAGGAAAGATCGAGCTTGTAGATGGGCAGAAATTACTGCTCTCCAGGGAAGATGGCGGGCGTCTGGTAGTGGTGCAGATGGTCGATGCTTAGATGTCCAGTCTCCTCTGTTATCAAGAAGGAAACCTCTCTTTGCGTAATGCGTGACTTGTCAATGAGACTGGAGAGTTGATTGCGATAATTCATAATTATTTAACAATGAGCGATCATGTTCGTATATAGTATGCGTCAGTCATAAGCAGATGACTACAAAGTTGATACGGAATGATTAGATAAGTGATCACGCGAAACCGTTTTGGAACCGTTATTCCGGGCTTGACCCGGAATCCAGCGCGTACATCTGATTGCTGCTCAACCCCAGGGTTGATGAACGAACTGGATTCCTGCCTTCGCGGGAATGACGGGCCAAAACGGTTACGCAGCGCTGCTTGCAAATAATGGTATATGTCGAAAGTTGTAGCAACAAGCAAGGTCTCTCAACCGCAGTGGAAGAGTGAAATTATTGCCTCTGGCAATGCTGCTGGACTCCTGGGATAAAGGCAATTTCTATTTTCCACACAGGTAAGGCGGCTTTACTTATGTTCAATTTTGCGGAATTAGTTCCAAACCAACTAGGAGTATTAAATGGCAATTAGCCTACAAAAAGGCGGCAACGTCAACTTGTCTAAAGAAGCGCCTGGCATGAAGAAAATGCAAGTTGGCCTGGGCTGGAATGTCCGCGCCACGGATGGTGACGCATTCGACCTCGATGGCAGTGCTTTTTTGCTTGGCACAACGGGGAAGGTGCGCTCTGATGCGGATTTCATCTTCTACAACCAGGCCAAATCCTCTGATGGGAGTGTTCAGCACTCTGGTGACAACCGGACGGGTGCCGGTGATGGTGACGACGAGTCGCTCACTATCGAACTCGATAAAGTCCCCGTAGATGTCGACAAAATTGCGGTATGTGTGACGATTCATGACGGCGAAGCCAAGCGTCAGAACTTTGGCATGATTTCTGGAGCCTATATCCGTTGCGTGGATTCGGGGACAAGCACTGAGGTTGCTCGTTTTGACCTGTCCGAAGACTACTCGGTGGAAACCGCAATGATCTTCGGTGAAATCTACCGCAGCAGCGGCGAATGGAAGTTCAAGGCTATCGGCCAGGGCTTCAAGGGTGGACTCGCTCCGTTGGCAACAAACTTTGGCGTAAAGATTTAACGGCAAGAATTGCCAGTCCATCCGGGCTGGCCAGGGAGCGACATGGAAATAGCACGTGGTCAACGTTTCAAGCTGGCGGATATTCTTCCGTCAGGAAATTCTTTTGAACTGAATTTGAACCTCAGCGCAGGTGGCTTGAAACTGGATGCCGCTTGCTTCGGCCTTGATTCGAACAAAAAGCTTTCAGACGAGGCCTACATGACGTTTTTCAATCAACCGGAGACACCATGTGGTGGGGTAAAGATTGACGGCATGCGTTTTACGTTTGATCTGGAACGAATTCCGGCACGCATAGAGTCCCTGGTCATTACGCTGGCCGTAGATGGCCCGGGCACGTTGAGCACCGTTGGCGCATCCCATCTCCAAATCCTAAAGAACAGCGAAGAGGCCGCTTCTCACCGGTTTGATGGCACTTTATTTGTGGCGGAGCGCGCCATCATGCTGTTCGATCTCTACCGCAAAGACGGCACATGGCGGGGCAATGCAATAGGGCAAGGTTTCAACGGCGGCCTTGATGCATTGATCGTTCACTTCGGCGGCACGGTAGCTGAATTCACACAACCAGTGAGCCCCCCGGCCCCAAGCAAAGTCATTTCTCTTGAAAAACAGGTTGAGCAAGAGGCACCCCATCTTGTCAGCCTAGTCAAGAAAGTCGGGATATCTCTTGAAAAGGCCGGACTGACTGAACATCGGGCGCGGGTGGCATTGTGCTTGGATATTTCCGGATCGATGGCGAGTCTGTATTCATCGGGCCAGATGTCTGCCTTTACGGACAGAATTTTTGCCCTTGCCGCCCGATTCGACGATGACGGACAACTCGATGTTTTTTTATTCGGAAATAAGGTGCATCAACCCGAACCCATGAGCCTCGCCGGATCAAGCGGATATCTCGATCGCCTCATGAAGCAGTATCGATTGGAAGGCGGCACGCACTATGGCCTGGCGATAGAGGCCATCCGTAAATATTACTACCCTAACAGCCGCGCCAAATCCGGTATACCGGTTCAGGACAAGCTCCCGGTGTACGTCATGTTTGTCACGGACGGACAAACCTTTGACGAAGACAAAACCATAAAGGAAATCCGTGAGGCTAGCTTTGAGCCCATCTTCTGGAAGTTCATGGGTATCGGTAAGTCAAACAAGGGCATCAAGAAGGGATTCCTTGCCCGATTGGGGCAAACCGATTTTTCCTTTCTGGAAAAACTGGATGACCTTCAGGGTCGCTATATCGATAACGCTGATTTCTTTTCTGTTGAGCGTCCCGACCAGCAAACAGATGAGTCGCTCTATGACCTTTTACTCAACGAATACAAAGGCTGGATTCAAACAGCCCATCAAAAAAACCTGCTTTCATAAGGATTAAATCAATGCCGGTTTTTACCGTCACGGGGGATATCGACCCCTTCCTTCATGTGTCCATGCAAAAGGGCGAAATCATCTATTGCGAGTCCGATGCAATGGTCATGATGGAAGACCCGCTCGACCTTACCGGGTCTGTTCAGGGTGGCATCATGCAAGCCGCCATGCGTCGCTTTACCAATGGCGAATCTTTCTTCCAGCAGAAGATTGAAGCGAAGCGCGGGGGCGGAGATTGTCTGCTTTCGCCTACGTCTCCAGGCGGCATTCAGGTGCTTGATGTCGGTGCCATTCAATACAACCTGAGCGATGGCGCTTACATGGCGGCCACCTCGAATGTGCAAGTCACCGCGAAGATGCAAAACATCGGCAATGCGCTGTTCGCTGGCACAGGCGGGTTTTTTATCGGACAAACCAGTGGATCTGGTCAGGTGGCGGTCGGCGGATTCGGTTCTCTCTTCACCATTGACGTTACCCTGGGCAAAGAGGTCGTGGTGGACAACGGCCACGTAGTCGCCTGGGACAGTGCGTTGAATTACAAGATCGCGGCTTCGACTTCTGGCAGTCAGGGGCTGATTGGAAATCTGGTCAACAGCGTCACCAGTGGTGAAGGCGTCGTTCTACGGTTCTCTGGCGCAGGGAAAGTCCTTCTTTGTTCGCGTAACAAGGACAGTTTCCTTGCTTGGCTCGCGACAAAAATGAAGCGATAAATTGACACAGGAGGCGATAAATGCCTCCAGAAACACCAGCCTATCGGGACTCTCGGTAGCTGTTTACCTGCACGTTAACCAAGGAGAAAAATCATGGCGGTGAATCTCGAAAAGGGACAGAAAATTTCCCTGACCAAAGAAGCGGGCGGCAATCTCAGCAAGGTGGTCATGGGTCTGGGATGGGATGCCATCAAGAAAACAGGTGGGGGCGGCTTCTTTGGATTTGGTGGTGACAGCAAAAGCAACGATATCGATCTTGACGCTTCATGCCTGATGTTCGATGAACGTGGTGCGCTTATCGACACCATCTATTTCGGTCAGTTGCGCAGTAAGGACGGAAGCATTCAGCATTCTGGTGACAACCGAACCGGTGACGGTGATGGTGATGACGAGCAAATCGTTGTGGATCTGGACCGCGTGCCGGCGAACGTGAAGTCTCTGGTATTTACTGTCAACTCGTTTACCGGCCAAAATTTTTCCCAAGTTGCGAATGCCTATTGCCGCATCCTCAATAGCGCGAACAACAGTGAGATTGCCCGCTACCAGTTGTCCGTTCAGGGAAACCATACCGCCCAGATCATGGCAAAAACCTATCGCCATAATGGCGAGTGGAAGATGCATGCGATCGGAGAAAATGGTAGCGGCCGGACCTTTCAGGAACTTATGCCGCTCATTACCCCGCACCTTTAATGCCAGAACAAAAGAAGAAAGTCTGGTTCAACAAGACTTTCTCTTCGGTTCACTCCGCCCTGTTGTTGATACGACGGGGAGGTGTGGGTGAAGAGTACCGGCTTGTTTGTTCCAGTTCCAACCCCCACGCAATTGGATTTCTTGCTGCACATGAATCGGCCACTGAACCCAGTGGTCTGACTGGGCCCGAATATATTGATTGGTGTCTGGACTTCTGTCGCGAGCAACAAATCGATATTTTTGTCCCCGGCAAGGAAGCCAGCCTGATCAGCAGTCGCGTCGGCGCGTTTGAAGTGATCGGGACACGGGTAATGTGTGCGGGCGAACCAGGTTCAATTGATCTCATCCACAACAAAGCCAGCTTTTATCAGGCAACTCAAACGTCAAACGTGCCGGCACCTGAGTTTACTGTTTTTGATTCTCTGAAATCCTTTGATAAGGCTTATGACAGCATGCGTGCCAAGCATACAGTTCTGTGCATGAAGCCGTCTGTGTCGGTTTATGGCATCGGATTTCGCAAGATCGTCGAGAATCGCTCCGCGTTTGGTCTGATGATGGATGGGGATGCATACCGGATTGATCTGCGGTCTTTGCGCGAAATGCTTGAACGTGAGGATCAGACTCGCCCCATGCTGCTCATGCCTTATCTGGATGGGCACGAATTCAGCGTCGACTGCGTGGCCAGCAATGGCGCATTGGTTTGTGCCGTTGCGCGGCGCAAGTCCCGCAAAGCAGGCGGCGGGCAGGAAATCGTTGTACGTGATGACATCAATACTGCCTGCGTAGACTTGATCAGTCAGTTTGATCTCAACGGCAATATCAACATCCAGTTCCGTGAAGGCAATCAGGGTTTGAGGATTCTCGAAATCAATCCGCGCATGTCGGGCGGCATTACGATGGCTTGCCTTGCCGGCCCCAATCTGCCTTACATTGCCCTTGCTGTTTTCGATCGAGGCTTGGGTAAGGTCGATGTGCCACCAACCCATGACGGGCTTCGTGTTGGTGAAGTAACCACAGCGGTTTTGCTGCCATGAGTAACCTTGCCGAACTTCAATGTGCCCGGGCAGAGGAATGCCTGACGGTGGATTTGACCACTGGGCAACTCCGTCTTGCCATCGAATCTTGTCAGGGGCGCGTAGAAGATTTTCTTGGCTTCGCTGCACGCGCCAATCCGAGAAGAGCCTTCCTGTTCCTTAGCAAGGTTCTGGGAAAGCATTACCCAGTACGCCCAGCCAATATGGAGGCGACGCATACTGCTCTTGCCAAACAGGTGCCATGTGTTGAAGGCCCGGTTGTTTTCATTGGCATGGCGGAGACTGCGACAGGTCTCGGACAAGGTGTGTTCGAATCGTGGTTGACAGCGCATCCCGGTATTGAGGCTTTGTACCTACAAACAACCCGGTACCGTGTCAATGGCACCGAACCACTGATATTCGAGGAATCCCATAGCCATGCGCCAAGGGTGTTTCTGCACTTGCCACCAGAGCCACAAAGGCTGTCTGCATGCAGAGCAGCAAAGCATGTAGTTCTGGTTGATGACGAACTGAGCACGGGCAACACGTTTGTGAATCTGGTTCGTGTTTTGCGCACAGCGCTACCCGCACTTGCTGATGTCCATCTGGCAACGATTGCCGATTTCATGGGTGAGACAAGAAGAACCGCGCTTTCTCAAATCATGGGACTGCCTTGTACGGTTGGAGCACTCTTGCGAGGGTCATGGGAATTCAAAGCGAATGGTGCGACTGCCGCTTCGTCTATGGCGCAATGTAATGCAGGGCAGGAGGTCTGGCTGGAAGACACGGGCTATGGCCGTCTTGGTCGATCGAACCTACTTGTCGTCCCGCACCAACTTCTCGACTCGTTGAGCTTGGAACCGGTTGATGGCCCAACCTTGGTTTTGGGAATTGGCGAATTCATGCATGCCGCTTTTGCTCTGGGCCGAGGCCTGGAGCAACGCGGGGTTGATGTTCGTGTGCAAGCTACAACCCGTTCGCCGATCTTGCGCTGGGGGGCTGTAAAGCATGTGTTGTCGGTTCCAGATACTTATGGCGAAAGTCTGCAGAACTACCTCTACAACGTACAACAACCGGGGCAATACGCCCGTGTTCTGATTTGCCACGAAACAACACCCGATGCGTCCCTGTTTGAGCTAGCAAGAATGCTCAAGGGGCGCCTGATCCATTTTTTACCTGATGATGATGCCAAAGAAATTCCTGTTTGCTGATCTGGATGACACCCTGTTCCAATCCAAACGCAAATGCCCTGACGGGGCAGCACTTGCCCCTGCCGCTTACCTCAAGGATGGCACAGCGCATTCATTCCTGACGCCTGGGCAACAAAGCGTATTGCAGCTATTTCAGCAAGAAATGGTGGTTATCCCGGTAACGGCTCGCAACGCCGATGCCTATAGCCGGGTTCAGCTTGGTTTTCAGCATGAAGCCGTAGTGAACTTTGGCGGAATCATCCTTAACAAGGATGGCAAGCCTGATGGGGAATGGCTGAATCGAAGCAAAAACCTTGCTTGCTCAAGTGAATCCATCCTTGAAGAAATCAGGGAATCAATTATTCGCTTTGCTTCATCCACCGGGCTCTCCATTCGTGCACGGATCATCTCTGACTTTGGTATTCCATTCTATGTGTCCGCAAAAAGCGAGGAAGGCGATGAAGCCGCAATAGACCAAATCGAAGCCATGACCCTCGCTATACTCGATGTCAGTGATGCTAATGTGTCTTCACACCGGAATGGAAATAATCTTGCGGTGCTGCCTGATTGGCTCGACAAGCGTCATGCGGTGGCATATCTGGCAAAAAAATTGCGTGATACCCATGGCGAAATTGTGACCTTCGGCATGGGGGACAGCCTTTCCGATATCGGTTTCATGGCTGATTGTGATTACGCACTGGTGCCCCAGGCGAGCCAGATCAACCGGCAGATGAGGGGACTCTGATGTTTCACGGCTCCTACCGTCCGGCTGATGTGGAGTTTCTGCTCAAACCCATTCAGATGGAATTCATTGCAGACCTTCAACATAAAGAGGCTCTCATCCAGACTGGGCAGCGCCATTACAGTGAAATGCTGTCCCCGGAGCGGGTGCCCTCCGATCAGTATTTCTCTTTCTTTCGTAAAGCCCATATGGCAAATCGGAAGCAATTGGCCCAAGATTGCCTCCAACTCGCTCAACTGCTCCATGACCACCACGGACCCAACGTCACTATCGTTTCACTGGCCCGTGCAGGCACCCCTATTGGTGCTATTTCCCGTCATCTGGTCGAGCGTCTGTACCGTGGGCAAGCCACGCACTATTCGGTATCCATTATTCGAGATCGAGGGATTGATACTGTTGCGCTTCGCGAAATACTTGCACGGGGCCACGATCCCGAGTCGATAGCCTTTGTTGATGGCTGGACCGGTAAAGGTGTCATTAGCAGGGAGTTAGAAATGACCATTTCCCAATTCAATGAGGAAATGGGAACGACCATCGACTCCGGCCTGAATGTCCTTACAGATTTGGCCGGATCGGCAGCGCGAACGGCATCGGGTGAGGATTACTTGATTGCGTCTAGCATCCTGAACTCGACGATCAGCGGCCTGGTCAGCCGCTCAATCCTCAATGATTCGATTGGCCCAGAGGATTACCACGGTTGCGTTTACTTCGAGGAATTCACCCCCTACGACTTGTCCAGGTGGTTCGTCGACGATGTCGTCAGTGCGGCAATGGAAATTCATGAGCGTACGGGCTTTAACCACCGTTCTGTCCCAACGAAACTGCAACTCGGTGCTATCTCCCGCGACTACATGGTTTACGCGTTGAGCCGCTATGGCATTAGCGATGTAAATCTTATCAAGCCAGGTATTGGGGAAGCAACTCGGGTGTTGCTAAGACGAAACCCGGAGCGTGTCATCGTGCGTGATTCTGCTTGTGACCGAGTGGCACACCTAGTTGCGCTTGCCACCGAGAAAAACGTCCGGATCGATGTTGATCAAGGCCTCCCCTACCATGCTGTTTCAATTATCCGGAGTGCGCTCGATGCGTGATGTCCCCGAACTGGGTGCGAGCCTTTATGTGCCGACAACCCGCCAGGATCTTGTTCAGATTGCACAGGGAACGAAACTGAGCGAAATCCGCTCGGTCATTCTTTGTACCGAGGATGCAGTCAATGCAGAGGCGCTCCCTTTTGCACTCGCAAACCTGCGTCATGCAATGCCCTTGCTTCAATGTGGCCCCCAACAAATGAGATTTGTTCGTGTCCGCAACCCACATGTGATGCAGCAGGTTCTGGCAATGCCTGGAGTAGAGCAGCTGGATGGATTCGTGTTGCCAAAAGTGACCCGGGCTTTGTTGCCTGAGTACTTGGCTCTGCTGCGAGGTCATCACCACCGCATCATGCCAACGCTTGAAACCAAGGAAGTCTTTGACGAGCGAGAAATGATTGCGCTTCGCGAGGTGCTAGAACGTGAGGATGTTGCGGAGCGCGTGCTAACTCTCCGCATTGGCGGAAATGATTTGCTCTCCCTGCTCGGCATGCGGCGCCCCCGTGGAAAGACCCTCTACCAAACCCCGCTTGGTCAAGTTATTGCGCGGCTCGTCACGACGTTCAAACCCAGTGGTTTCAATCTGAGCGCCCCCGTCTTTGAGTACCTCGATGATCGGGAAACCCTGCTGCGTGAGGTTAGCGAGGACATGGATCATGGCTTGGTTGGGAAGACTGCGGTACATCCAGACCAAGTGCCTCAGATTGAGGCTTGTTATCGCGTTCATGCGCCAGATCTGGAAATGGCCAACCGTATCCTTGCTGAAGATGCCCCAGGGGTCTTCCGTATGCACGACGCCATGTGCGAACCGGCGACGCACCGAAATTGGGCGCATCGACTTTGCAAGTCTGCATCATGTTTTGGACTCCGCGAGACCGTTCCAGCTGGAGTAAACACCATCACCAGTCGCGAAGATTTTGCGCAACTACTGATGTAATCAATCACAATATTCAACCAAATCCACAAAAATATGAGCTACGAAATCAATCCCCCCGCCGAGACGCGAAGCAAATTCCTGACCAATATTCTTTTCGGTAGCCGCTGGCTGCAAGTTCCGCTGTACCTTGGGCTGATCTTTGCCCAATTAGTTTACGTCGTTCACTTCATGGTGGAACTCGAGCACCTTGTTCTTGGCACATTCACGCTCAGCGAAGAGAAAATAATGCTCATCGTTCTGGGCTTGATCGACGTTGTGATGATTTCGAATCTCCTCATCATGGTCATTGTGGGTGGCTATGAAACCTTCGTCTCAAGACTGCAACTTGACGGTCATCCTGACGAACCAGAGTGGCTATCGCACGTGAATGCCAACGTGCTTAAGGTTAAACTAGGCACAGCCATCATTGGCATCTCGTCAATCCACTTGCTGAAGTCATTCATCAATGCCGCCAACCTGGATGAGAAGGTTCTGCTGTGGCAAACCGTGATCCACATGGCCTTCATTGTCTCGGCGGTCTCAATTGCCTACATCGACAAACTCATGCCTCACCATCCCTCTGAGCCGAATTAGCACATGTGGACTAGAGCCAGAACCTACCGGGGGGTTAACAGCTGTCCTTGTGGGGCAGACGGCACAGGAAGAGAGCTAGATTCAGAAACTTCTCGAACAGAGGTTACGAAATACTCAGTTTCACCAAAGCATGAAGAAGGGATGAATTTGTGCTGCTGATAGAGCAACACCACACGCCTACCTGCCAGGGTGTTAATTCTTTTTGCAACATGATCATCCGATACCGTGAAGAGGAAGCGATCCGGGATAGCTCCTGGCATGGAGACCATTACGATCTCGCCTTCCCATGTTTTGCATACCCAGCCCTTGGAAGACAACTTCTGGACATATCCAGCACGTTCTCCCTCAGAATAGTTCCAATTTAGCGTCAGCCAGACAAAGAAAATAGCGAGAACAAGAATGCTGACCAAAGCAGTTATGAATATCCGTAACATTTTCGCTTTCATTTGAAGTCCATGGCTCAATTTTAATATTAGAGAAAAATAAAAGGTAACTACTCAGGTGCCCTTGCTGGATGAGCCGAAGCTCAAGCGAATCGAGGCTGGGGCGGTTGGCCTTGGAAGGTCAGGGTGAGCGCATGAAAGAGATTGGCGCCCTGCTTGTGCAGGGCCCCCTGCGTCTTGGCTTGCTCCTGGATTTCCTTCTTCCACTGCACTACCTGGACCGGGTGAACGCCGTACTCCTGGCCGATCTCGTTGATCGTCTTGACCCCGCGCAAGGCTTCCAGACCGACCTTGGCCTTGAACTCGGGGACATGCACCTTTCGCTTCTTCGCTTCGCTCATCACGTTTCATTCCTTATGCCATCGCACAGCTTAATCTGGTGTCTTGTAAACGGGGCCCACAATAGTCGCATCGGGGGCCGCCTCGCGGCTCAGGTAGACGCCGACAAAGCAACGGATCGTCTGGCTGTCGTAGATCGCGTTCTCAGCGCCTTCGTCCGAGAGACCGAAACAATTCTGGGCCACGTACATGCGCAGCATCCGCTCCAGTCCGATCACCGGCCGGCCACGACCTTCGTTCTTGGGATAGATTGGTTCAATTACCGCCACCAGAGCCGACCAAGGCGTCACCGCCTCGATGTCGGCCAGGAAGCGCTCGCGACGAGCCAACTTCTTCTTGGCGGCGTATTCCATTTCGGAAAAGGTCGTCAGCACTGCGTTTCCTCGTCGGCTTGGGGAGGAGGGTATTTTCTCAGGTCAGCACGGCATCAGGGTGGCGTCGGGGATTAAATCAGCGTTTCCTCAGAGCTCGCCGGCTTCGCAGGCCTGAATAGAAGTACGAAGCCGGCGAGATGCCGGCGCTACACAAACGCTACGCCGGGCGCAGGGTCAGGCGCAGGTCACCGCCGATCTGGCGGCTGTCGAGCAATTTGAAGGGCAAGCGATTCGCCATGTCGCCCAGCGGCGGCAGGGCGAACACACCGCGTGCCGCGTCACCCAGCACCAGGGGCGCGAGGTAGGCGATCCACTCGTCCACCAGGCCGGCGTCGAGCAGCGCGCCGTTGAGGGTGGCGCCGGCTTCGACGTGGATTTCGTTGAGGCCGCGCCGGCCGAGTTCACCGATCAGCGCGGCGAGGCCAACTCGACCATTGGGGCCGGGGATGCAAAGGACTTCCGCCCCTGCCGCTTCCAGCGCCGCGCGTTTCACCGGGTCATCGACGGCGTCGACGATGAGGGCGCCGTCATAAAGAATTTGTGCCGTCGGCGGCGTGCTCAAGCGACTGTCGACGATGATTTTCAACGGCTGCCGGGGGGTGTCGAGATCGCGCACGTTCATCCGCGGATCGTCCGCCAGCACGGTGCCGACGCCGGTCAGGATGGCGC
The DNA here is from genome assembly GCA_030690895.1 of Sulfuricellaceae bacterium. Taxonomy (GTDB): domain Bacteria; phylum Pseudomonadota; class Gammaproteobacteria; order Burkholderiales; family Sulfuricellaceae; genus Sulfurimicrobium. Next base: position 3,476 of record JAUYFQ010000146.1, on the reverse strand, counting down.
AGGCGCGGGCGCGCCAGGCCTGCACATCGGCACGCGCGGCGGCGCCGGTGATCCATTTCGATTCGCCATTCAGCAGCGCGGTCCGGCCGTCGAGGCTGGAGGCGGTTTTCACCCGCAGCCAGGGGCGGCCGCGCGTCATGCGGGCGATGAAACCGATGTTGAGTTCGCGCGCTGCTGCTTCCAGCACGCCGACTTCCACCTGGATGCCGGCCAGAGTGAGCAACGTCAGTCCGCCCCCGGAAACCTGTGGATTGGGGTCGCGCATGGCGGCTACCACGCGCGCCACACCAGAGCCGATCAGGGCGTTGGCGCAGGGCGGGGTGCGGCCGTGATGGCTACAGGGTTCCAGCGTGACATAGGCGGTCGCGCCGCAGGCTCGTTCGCCCGCCGCGCGCAGGGCGTGGACTTCGGCATGGGCCTCGCCGGCGCGCGCATGCCAGCCTTCGCCCACCACCTGACCGTCCTTGACGATCACGCAACCGACGCGCGGGTTGGGCGTGGTGCTGTACAGTCCGCGCTCGGCCAGACGCAGCGCGTGGGCCATGTGGGCGTGGTCGGCGGCGGTGAAGACGCTCAAACCTCGCCCTTCCCACTTTCCCGGATGCTGCTGATCACATCGCGGAAGTCGTCGACCCCCTGGAAGCTGCGATAGACCGAGGCGAAGCGGATATAGGCCACCTTGTCGAGGCGGTAGAGCGCGTCCATCACCATTTCCCCGAGGCTGCGCGAGGGAATTTCCCTCTCGCCCAGGGTCAGCAGCCTCCGGCGGATGCGGCCGATGGCCTCGTCCACCAGTTCGGCGGACACCGGCCGTTTGTGCAGCGCGCGGCGAAAGCCTTCGCGCAATTTTGCTTCGGAAAACTCCTCGCGCATGCCGTTGCCCTTGACCACCTGGGGCAGACGCACATCGGCGTTTTCATAGGTGGTGAAACGCTTGTCGCAACTGGCACAGCGCCGCCGCCGCCGCACCGAAAGACCATCCTCGGCCAGGCGGGTTTCCACCACCTGGGTATCGATGGCGCCGCAGAAGGGGCATCTCATGGCGAGTGGTTAGTGGTGAGTGGCAAGTGGCGACTTGCCACTCGCCATTTGCCACTTGCGACGATCATTTCCCATACACCGGGAACGCGGCATTCAGCTTGGCCACTTCCGCTATCACCTTGGCCGCCACCGCCTCGTCGTTGGGCGCGTCGAGCACGTCGGCGACCAGGTGGGCCAGTTTCTCGGCTTCCAGTTCCTTGAAACCACGCGTGGTCATGGCCGGGGTGCCGATGCGGATGCCGCTGGTGACGAAGGGTTTCTGCGGGTCGTTGGGGATGGCGTTCTTGTTCACCGTGATGTGGGCGCGGCCCAGCGCCGCCTCGGCGTCCTTGCCGGTGAGGTTCTTGGCGCGCAGGTCGACCAGGAAGACATGCGATTCGGTGCGCCCGGAGACGATGCGCAGACCCCGTTCGGCGAGCACCTTGCACATCACCAGCGCGTTCGCCACCACCTGTTCCTGGTAGTGCTTGAACTCCTTGGTTCCGGCTTCCTTGAACGCGGTGGCTTTGCCGGCAATCACATGTTCCAGGGGGCCGCCTTGCAGGCCGGGGAAGATCGCGGAGTTGATGGCTTTCTCGTGTTCCGCGCGCATCAATATGATGCCGCCGCGCGGCCCGCGCAAAGTCTTGTGGGTGGTGGAGGTGACCACGTCGGCATGCGGCACCGGGTTGGGGTAGACGCCGGCGGCGATGAGGCCGGCGTAATGCGCCATGTCCACCATGAAGATGGCGCCGATTTCGCGGGCGACCTTGGCGAAGCGGGCGAAGTCGATGCGCAGGGCGTAGGCGGAAGCGCCGGCGATGATCAGGCGCGGCTTGTGCTCACGCGCGCGGGCTTCCATCGCGTCGTAGTCGATTTCTTCCTTGGCGTTGAGGCCGTAGGCCACCACGTTGAACCACTTGCCGGACATGTTCAGCGCCATGCCGTGGGTGAGGTGGCCGCCTTCGGCCAGGCTCATGCCCATGATGGTGTCGCCGGGCTTGCAGAACGCCATCAACACCGCCTGGTTGGCCTGCGAGCCGGAGTTGGGTTGCACGTTGGCAGCTTCCGCCCCGAACAGCTTTTTCACCCGGTCGATCGCCAGTTGTTCGACGACGTCCACCCACTCGCAGCCGCCGTAATAACGCTTGCCGGGATAGCCTTCCGCGTACTTGTTGGTCAGCACTGAACCCTGTGCCTCCATGACGGCGGGGCTGGTGTAGTTTTCCGAGGCAATGAGCTCGATGTGCTCTTCCTGGCGGTGGGCTTCGCTCTGGATGGCGGACCAGAGTTCGGGATCGGTGACGGCAAGGGTCTGGGAGGCGGAGAACATGAGGGAAACACCTGAAATTGCAAAGAAAGCGCGATTTTACCCGCGCGCGCCGGATATTGAGCAGAAACGACAGGCAGCATTCGGCGACCGTTTCCAGGATGATCGACGGGTCAGCCACATTTTTGCCCCAACGATGGAAATTCTTTACCAGGACAGCGTTCTGCTCGTCTTCAACAAACCCAGCGGCCTGCTCTCCGTGCCGGGACGCGGCCCGGACAAGCAGGATTGCCTCTCCGCCCGCGTCCAGGCGCGCTGGCCCGATGCCCTGATCGTGCATCGCCTCGACTTCGATACCTCGGGCATCATCCTGCTCGCGCGCGGCCCCGACGCGCAGCGCGCGCTCAACCGCGCGTTCGAGTCGCGCCTGGTGCACAAACGTTATGTGGCCATCGTCGATGGCGTCCTGGAAGCCGCCCCGACGGCGGTGGACGGCTGGGGCCTGATCGATCTGCCGCTCAACCTGGACTGGCCGAACCGGCCCCTGCACATCGTCGACCATCAGGCCGGCAAACCCAGCCGCACCCGCTGGCGGCCCTACCCGCCCGGTGAACTGGGCGGCGCGCCCGCCACCCGGGTCGACCTGGAACCCATCACCGGCCGCTCCCACCAACTACGCGTCCACCTGCAAGCCCTAGGCCACCCGATCATCGGCGACACCCTCTACGCCTCCCCCGCCGCCCAGGCCCGCGCCGCGCGCTTGTTGCTGCATGCCTGCGAATTGACCCTGGCGCATCCGCTCAGCGGCATACCGCTCACCTTCCGCAGCGAACCGCCGTTCTGAGGGGGTGGCAATGCAACCCAGCGACGCAGGCTTATCTCGGGTGAAACATGGATCGTGCGCAGACCTTGCGGTTATTAGCCGGGCCTATGCCGGAACTGAGCTCATTGCTCGCCCATCCGGTCGATCCAATAGTCGGGGTTGCGGTGCTGGTGGGCGACGGCGATGACCACGATTCGATCCTCCCTGACGATGTAAAGCATCTTGCGTGCTTATCCGGTTAGCTCCCAATGACACTAGATGTAGTGGCCCGTGATTTCGCGGCATGGCGCCGTAGGTTGGGCAAAGCGAAGCGTGCCCAACATCGCGGCGGTTCGTTGGGCACGCTTCGCTTTGCCCAACCTA
>JAUYFQ010000140.1 GCA_030690895.1 Sulfuricellaceae bacterium | reverse complement strand
CAGTTCCGGGTTGAATCCCTTTTCCACCAGGCCGCCCAGTAGCGCGCCTTCCGTGGCAATGCGCACATGGCGCTCGTCTGCGATTGCCAATGCATCGAGATGCTGCCGCCAATTTTCGTGGGCGCTGATTTCAGTCGGCATTTTTTGGCGCAGCCGCTGGCGTATCGCTTCGCTCAAGCCCTGTTCAGTCATGTAGGTCAAGGCCGATTCAGTGATCCGGTATCCGCACTGCAAAACCAGTAGAACCTGCCACGAGTTATTGAGAAGCTACGGACAGAGATCTTGTAACGCAAGCGGCGCCTCCGGCGGCGTCCCCCTTTGGCCTCTCGGTCGCCGCCAGTACCCCGGGTGAGCCGCTCGCCATGACTGCACCCGCGCGACATTCTCCGGGCCGCGAAAGTAGTCCCGGTTCGCTGCTTTGGCCAGCCAGGCGCGCCGACTGGCCGCCTGGCTCGCTTGGTGACGCGACCAGTGCTGACCGAGGCCATGAAAGCCTGCAATGCCTTCGAGGAAGACCTGCAACGCTACAAACTGATATTCCCGGAGAGGCTTCTCACCACGTGAATGTAACGCCTCGGCCATGAACACTCGTTCTGGCCCTGAAACGCACGCGATATCTTATTTTATTCATACGATCGTATGAGTAACTTCCAATATTTTCCGCTAACCTCTCGCCATGGACACCTTCATCCCCGCCGCCCTCCGCCGTCACCGCAACCAGCGCCGGCTGACACTCGACAGGCTCTCTGCCAAAGTCGGCATGTCGCCGCAACATCTTTCGGAAATCGAGAGCGGCAAACGCGATCCGCGCTTGTCGTCGATCGAACGCATGGCGGAGGCGATGAACCTGACCGTCCTGCTTGTGCCTGAGCACTTGGCGCCAGAGATTCGCCGCTATATCGACTCCAATGGCCGGGCCTACACTACCACGCCACACCGAACCGGAGAGCCCGCCAATGGCCAAGCATCCTACTGAGCAAGCGACCAGCTTGCGCTTCACGATTGAAGACGACATCGATCCCGACACCGACAAGCCTGTCCAATATGGCTGCTTTTCGCGCAACTGGGACGAAGAAGAAAAGCTCGACGAACTGATCGACGAGCATGACGCCCGCCGCATCAGCCACAAGCAGGCCTTGATGCGTGCCCGCAAACTCCAGGCGGCCTACCCGGACAATCTCGAAATCCAGAATTTCATCGCCAACCGGCTCTGGGATCTGGAAATGCGCGACGAGGCGGCCGAGACGTATGAGCAGGCATTGAACAGGGCACTGACCTTGGTCCCCAAGGGGTACAAGGGGCTGATCATCTGGTCCGAGATCGACAACCGCTCATTTCTGCGCCTCGCGCATGGCGCCCTGCTGGGCTTGATGCATCGCCGTCAGGGCAAACCGGCCGCGGTGCTGGCCAAAAAACTGCTGGCCTGGTGCCCGATGGACAATCTGGGCGTGCGCATGCTGCTGGGCGACATCCGCCTGATGCAGGGCGACAGCAAGGCAGCGATGCAGTATTACCTCAAGGAAGCACCCGACTGCCCGGCGCACTGGTATCAGGCTGGCTTGATCGCCTTGCGGGCGAAAGATTTTGTGGCGGCCTGCACCTATATTCGGCGGGGAATTGCCGCGAACCCTTACATCGCCGAAGGGCTCACGGGCCGGACGCTACTTGCCGAACACCATTACTGGCACGCCAGCAGCATCTTTGGGCCGGACTGGGCGATTGATTACCTCGATTCTGCGGCCTGCGACTGGACACCGGAGGAAATCGACTTCGTGGACTGGGTGTTCAACTCGGCGGCGGTTTTGACTGAACGTGCGGAGTTGATGGCACTGCACGAGGCGCAGAAGTGCGAACTCGATGCCGAGAAACGTGGATCAGTGGCGCGCCGAGCCCTCAGTTTCGTCGACGGTATTGCCGATGATCTGTCGAAGACCATGGTGCGAAAAGTCAGAAATCGCCATGGGATGGAGACTTGGCCGTGGGAGCGGCAACGGTAGTGCGAAAAGTCGGCGTTGGTGCTACGGCTGTTTACTGGCCCGTTTCGCCTGTCTTGCACTTCTGTTGCCAGCGCCACGCATCGGCGCACATCTGTTCTAGCCCTCGCCTGGATTCCCAGCCAAGCATCTGGCGGGCCAAACTGGGATCAGCCCAGCACTGGGCAATGTCACCGGCGCGGCGCGGGCCGATCCTGTACGGAATAGCACGGCCACTGGCCTGCTCGAATGCCTTGACCATGTCCAGGACCGAATAACCATGCCCAGTACCAAGATTGACGGTCAGCAGACCTCCCTCCCGGTCGAGGTAATCGAGCGCCGCGACATGGCCATCGGCCAGATCGACCACATGAATGTAATCGCGCACGCCGGTACCATCCGCCGTGGGGTAATCGGTGCCCCAGACGCTGAGGAATTCGCGGCGGCCGGCGGCAACCTGGGCGACAAAAGGCATCAAGTTGTTGGGAATGCCCTGCGGATCTTCGCCGATCAGACCGGATTCATGCGCACCGACCGGATTGAAGTAGCGCAGCCGGGCGATGCGCCAGTCGGGTTCAACAAGATGCAGGTCGGCGAGAACGTCTTCAATCATCAGCTTGCTGCGCCCATAAGGATTGGTGGCCGAGCGCGGAAAATCTTCCCTGATCGGCACGCTGGCCGGATCGCCATACACCGTCGCCGACGACGAAAAAACCAAAGTCTGCACCTGCGCCCGACGCATCGCGGCCAGCAACTGCAAAGTGCCATTGACGTTGTTGTCGTAATACTCCAGCGGCTTTGCTACGGATTCGCCAACCGCCTTGAGGCCGGCGAAGTGCAGCACCGCCTTGATCGCGTGGCGGTCGAAGATGTCATCGAGCAACGCCGCGTCGCGACAATCGCCCTCGATGAACACGGGTCGCCGGCCGCAGATCGTGGACAGCCGGTCGACCACGTCGGCGCGGCTGTTGCAGAGGTTGTCGAGAATCAGCACTTCATGGCCGGCTTGTGCCAGCGCGACGCAGGTGTGCGAGCCGATATAGCCGGCACCGCCGGTGACGAGGATCATTGGATGCTGCGCCCCTGTCGCCAATCCGCTCATGCCGCCTTATCCAATCAGAAACTCCTCCCGCGTCCTGCCCTTGGCCAGCTCGGCGGCCAGCCACTTCGGCACCCGACCGCGGTCGGACCAGGTCTCGCCACCCACCGGATTGCGATACTTCGCGGCCACCGCCTTGCGCGCTTTCGCCTTCTTGGCCTTACTGACTTTGGCCGGCCTGGCAACTTTCGCGGCTTTGGCTTTGCGCCCCTTCGCCGCACGGGCCTCGACGCCCAGATCCGCCAGCGTCATGCTATACGCAAGCATTTTTGCCTTGATCTCCGCAATCGCCGCACCGGTCTCGGCCTTGCGCGCCGCCTCGGCCTGACGCATCAGGTCTTCCGCCTGCGACTTCAGTTCCTTGTAGCTTGCCATTGCCTGGGCCTCAGGCGTGAGAAATTTAATGCTGTTGGGGGAGGCTGCGCGAGGCATTTTGTAACTGTGTTAAGTCTTTCGGTATACCTCACGCCGGTTGCCAACCTGCACCACAAGAATGCGCAAAGCGCCGTCCTGTATATCGCAGATTACTCGGCAGTCGCCCACCCGGTAACGCCAGAGGCCGCCAAGCGGGCCGGTCAATGCCTTGCCGGTGCTGCGCGGGCTATCCAGCCCGGTAATGCGCTCATCCATGTAATCGACGATGCGCCGCGCCGTCTGCTTGTCGAGCTTTCGAAGCTGCGCCTTGGCCGTATCGGCGTAATCAATCGTCCAAGCCAAGGTCTCTCCTCACGTCAGCGGAGGAATGCACCTGTTCTTGCCCCTTGCGAACACGTTCCAGCACGTCGGCTGCAAGGTAGTAGTCCTCCATGTCCTCAATGCCCTGTTCAATGATTTCGCGCAGGTAATAAGCTTTTGTGCGGCCAGTGTGTGAGGCGAGGAAATCAAGCCGTTGCTCCGTTTCTTGAGCGAGGCGTACAGAGGTAGCCATAATAAAATCTCCAAGTGAATACGCGTATTCATTGTATCACTTGAAATCTCGGGCCAGTGCCACAACAGGCGGCATCATTCCCCGCATTTTCACGTCGAGTACGCAGAGTTCACCGCCGTGGTCGCGATCGCGGATGGTGAAATTATCGAAGGCGATTTACCCCGCGCAAAAATGAAGCTGGTGTAGGCTTGGCTTGAAATTCACCGGGAAGATCTGGTTGCAGACTGGAATCTGGCCGTGCAGGGATTGCCGCCCCAGCGTATCAAGCCACTTGAGTAAGGAGGATAGGAAAATGAACAAGATAAAAAGAGTACAGCCGCTCCCTTGTGGCAGGCTATTCGTCGAGATGGCAGACGGACGTTGTGGCGAGTTCGATGTGAAGCCCTACATGCGCAGCGTTTTCTTTAGCGCCTTGATGGACGAAACCTACTTCAAGCAGGTTCGTCTGGTGTTCAGGGGTATCGGATGGCCAAATGGACAGGACCTTGGGCCGGACACCATAGCGGACGAACTGGTCGAGACAGAAACCGCCGCCTGAATCCCGCGGCAGCAACCATGCCTCGAGAGTTTTGATCGTCAGCGCTCCACTATCGAGCGTCATGAATTCGAGCTCGTAGCTTGCCGCCCAGATCCGCCAGCGCGATGCCATACGCAGCCATCTTCGCCGTGCACCACCGCGATCACAACCACAACAACAACCCGCCCAACGGCAGCAACTGGGAACTGCTGTGCCTCTACTGCCACGACAACGAGCATCAGCGGGAACTGGAAGCCGCGGGCAGCGATTCGAGCATCGGAGGCAGCACCGCAGCAACCCACTCGCCGTTTGCCAATCTCAAGGCCATGCTTGGGAAGGTGGACTAAAGCAGCGCCCTACGCGGCCCTGCCCGCCGTTCCATCAGCGCCGACTCTATAAGCGTCTATCTGACGAAGAACTGCCCGAGCTTGCTCAGATTCTTCCAGACCAGCGCGCCGATGCCACCCACCTCATTGCGGCGCAGGGCGGCGTAGTCCTCGCGGCTCTTGCGCAGAATGCGCGACAGGGAACGATTGCTCTCGCCGCCGACGCGCATCTTGACCAGCACTTCCGGGATGTAGGCCAGGCGGATCTGCCCCCGCGCCAGGTAGCGCAGCATGGCGTCGTAGTCCGCCGCGATGCGAAAGTCAGTATCGAAACCGCCCCACTGCTGGATCACCGAGCGCCGCAAAAACAAGGTCGGATGGGGCGGCATCCAGCCCAGAGCCAGACGGGATCGCTTATAAGTCCCCGAGCGCCAGCGGCGGATGATGCGCGTAGGGTCCACCTTGGCCACGTAATCCAGATCGCCATACACGCCATCCACCCCCGGATCGGCGAAGGCCTGCGCCACCCGCTCCAGCACCCGTTCATCCGCGTAAAAGTCATCGGAATGCATCACCCCGACCACATCGCCCGACGCCAGCGCGAAGCCCTTGTTCAGGGCATCGTAAAGCCCGCCATCCCGTTCGCTCACCAGCACCGCCAGCCGATCCCGCTGCGCTTCGATCACCTGCAGCGTGCCATCCGTAGACGCACCGTCGATCACGATGTGCTCCACCTGCTTCCAGGTCTGCCCCTGCACGCTGGCGAGCGCCTGGGCAACCGTATCCACCCGGTTGAAGCTTGCGGTAATCACAGAAATTATCAGCGTCACACTTTCATCTCGCTTCTCGATGCGGCCTACAAACCGCGCATTGCCAAGGCCGCCAAGCCGAGGTATTCCTTCAGCGCCCGCGTACTCAACGCCAGGCTTTCCGCATCCGGCAGCCAGCGCCCCAGCGGATGCAAGCTGTCCGGCAGCGCCTCCACATCCGTGCTGGCCGGCAACACCGTCACGCCGGAACCGCTCAGCGCCGCCTGAAACGTCCGCAAGGCGCGCGGCATATGCAAAGCCGATGTCACCAGCAGCACCCGCTTGGCCCCCACCACCTGAATCAGCCCCAGACTCTGCCGCGCATTCTCCGCCGTATTGCGGCTAAGCCCCTCCGTGCGAATCGCCGAGGCCGGCACGCCCAGGGTCAGCAACATCGAGCGCATGGCCTCCGCCTCTACCTGCACGCCATCGGCCCCCGGCTGATTGCCGCCCGAAACCAGCACCGAGGACGCCCTGCCCGCGTGAAACAAGGCCGCAGCATGCCACACCCGATCCGCCCCGCCGCCCAGATCGAAGCTCGGCCGCTCCGGTGGGCGGGCACCGCCCAGCGCACCGCCCAGCAGTACGATGACATCCGCCTGCGGCGCCTGATCCGCAAGCACGGCAGGAAAGCGCCGTTCCAGCGGATACGCCAGGGCGGTCGCCACCAGCGGCATCGCGACTGTCCATAAACCCAGGACGGCCATCAGGCCTGCACCCAGTCCGCACCGCCTGTGCCCGCGCCAGATCAGCAGCAGCGCCACCCCCAAAAGCAGGAGCGCCAGCACCAATGGCGAGAGCAGCCAGCCGACAAGCTTCGCTAGTTCAAACATGCTGGGCTACGCCACGAGCCACCATTCGCAATGGTAAGAAGACGAAATGTAAGATGCATTATCAGCTCCTCATTCGCTGATGGCAAGCATCCCGGTTACCTGTCTCTTGGAAGACGAAATTTCGGGGCAAGCTCAGTCGGGCTTGGGGGCTGTAGCGGCCAAACCACCGGCCCGATACAATTCGCCCGTGAATTAGATTCCTTACACATTAAGATATTCATTATTGACAAGCTATTCCTTACCTGCAACAATTAGTATGAATTCTATCTGCTGTTGGAGGCTCTCGTGCTGGCGACTGTTACAGACAAGGGACAGGTCACGGTCCCTAAAGAAATCCGCGACCAAACCGGCATCGCGCCGGGCAGCCGACTCGACTTCGAGGTGCAGGACGACGGTACGTTGCGAGTACGAGTGCTGACGCGCGGCGCCGACAATCTATTCGGTCTGGTGCATCGCACGGGTATCAGAGCCCGCAGCATCGAAGAGATGGACCTCGGCATCGCAACCGCCGTCGGCGCTCGCAACCGGCGCGCACGGAAGTGATCGCCCTCGACACCAACGTCCTGGTGCGGCTCGTCACTCGCGACGACGAAGCGCAGGCTCAGCGCGCCAAGGCCGTGTTCGACACGCACGCCAGCGAAGACGGTGGGCTGTTTGTGGCCGACATCGTGCTGGCCGAACTGTGCTGGACGCTGGCGCGCAGCTATGACCTTTCACGCGCGAACATTGCACGCACTGTGCACGCCCTGCTCGATAACGCAAGCATCGCCCTGGAATCGCCGGCCGCCGTGAAGAGTGCACTCGTTTATTTCGAGACCGGCAGTGCTGACTTTCCCGATTGTCTGATCGTCGCCAAGGCCGGCCAGGTTGGCTGTAGCCATACCCTCAGCTTCGACCGGCGCATGGGGCCGCTGCCTGGTGTGCAACTGCTTTAACACGCTTACCCGGCCGACTGAAGTCAGCCCTGCACACCCCGCCAAATAAGCTGAATTGACATTTATCCGCATTTCCTTCTTAATGCAGGCTCCGTTCAAAGCTTGAACGCAGCCGACGACCATGCCCCCCGCCATCGACCGCCCCATCGAAGCGACCCAGTTACGCCTGCTGCGGCTGCTCGAAGCCCGGCCGGAACTCAGCCAGCGCGATCTCGCCCGTGAAACGGGCACCAGCCTGGGCAAGGTCAACTTCTGCCTCAACGCCCTGATCAACAAGGGCCTGGTCAAAGTGCGCAACTTCCGCAACAACCAGAACAAGCTCGGCTACGCCTACCTGCTCACGCCGCGCGGCATCGAGGACAAAGCCGCCATTACGGTGCAGTTCCTGCGGCGCAAGATGGACGAATACGAAGCACTCAAACGCGAGATCGAGCAGTTGCAACTCGAAGTCGCCAACACCCAAAAGCGCCGTCCCGAATGAGCACCTGGTACGCCGTCGTGTGCAAACCGCGCTGCGAAGTGCGCGCCGAGCTCAACCTCATCAACCAGGGCTACGAGGTCTTCCTGCCGCGCCTGGCAACCCAGATCCGCCGCGAAGGCAAATGGATCGATAGCGTCGAACCGCTGTTCCCGCGCTACCTCTTCCTGACCACGAGCAACGTGCGCCAGGGCCTTTCGCCCGTGCGCTCGACCCTCGGCGTCTGCGACCTGGTCCGCATTGGCGGGCAACCGGCCACCATTCCCGAAGAAATCATCGAGTTGTTGCGCGAACGGCAGGATCCCGCCACCGGCACCTGCGCAAAACGCAGCCTGTTCCAGCCCGGTGCTCAAGTACAATTCCGCTCCGGCCCGTTTAAAGGGCTCGACGGCGTATTCAATGTAGACGCCGGCGAAGACCGGGTGTTCGTGCTGCTCGAATTTCTCGGCAAGATCAACAAAGTGAAAGTCAACCGCGACTGGCTGGTCCCCGCCGCGTAAAACAGCTAAGTATCGCCCAAGGCAACAGGGCAACAGGGCAACAGGGCAACGAATACAACAAGTTATGCGAAACGCGCAAGCGTATTGCAGGGCGGTAGCGTGCCCGGAGCCGATATTTCCCGTTTACAACGGCGGACTTCAGTCCACCAACAACGTACCAGCCGACCAGGAAAACGAAATCCCGACTCTGCAACAGTACTATAATGAGTACCATTCAAACAAAATCAGTACCGGTATGAACACCCTCACGGTATCCGAGCTCAAACGTCGCGGCATGGCGGCCATCGAGGATGGCCTGCGTCATGGGCCCCTCCATATCGTCAAGCGCAACAAGCCGGCGGCAGTGGTATTGACGGTGGCCGAGTATCAAAAGCTCTCGCAAGGTCGGGGACCCACTGCAAGCGGCGTGACGGCCGTGCAATGGCTGTTGAACCAGCCCGCAAACGGGAAGCGCAGCAAGGCGCAGATTGACACCGCCCTCGAAGCCGAGCGCGATTGGTGATTGCCTTCTTTGACGCCAGCGCCCTGATCTACCTGATCGAAGGCATTGAACCCTTCGCCGCCACAAGGTACGCAAAAAGCTGGCGGCAGCGGCAAAGAAACATCCCGATCTGGGTGCCGCGGTCAGCCGGCTGTCGTGGCTGGAATGCCGCGTTGGACCAATGAAAGCCAACGACACCGCAACACTGGCGACGTTCGACGCCTTCTTTGCCCGGTCCGATCTGGTCTGGGTCGAGCTATTTTATGAATTACACTTGATCCATGTATTCGGTTGAGCAATCGAGTACCTTTCGGGCGTGGCTCAATGATCTACGTGATGGACTGGCGCGCGTGCGCATCACAGCCAGAATCGTCATGGCCAAGGAAGGAAACCTTGGTGACTGCGAGTCCGTTGGAGATGGAGTGCATGAAATGCGCGTACATGTCGGGCCGGGGTATCGGCTCTACTTCGTGCATCGTGGCCAGCGGACAATATTTCTGCTGATGGGCGGCGACAAGTCGTCTCAGAGCAAGGACATCAAGCGCACCAAGGCAATGGCAGAGGAAATCGACAAGGAGTAAATCATGGCTACGCGTGAAACGTTCAGCCCCTTTGACGCGGCGGAATATCTAAAGACCGACGAGGAAATGGCTCAGTACCTGGACGCCATCATCGAGGAAAGCAACGGCGATCCGCGAATGATTGCCGTCGCTCTTGGCGACATCGCCAGAGCCAAGGGCATGACACAGATTGCCAAGGCTACCGGATTGGCGCGCGAGAATCTTTACAAGGCGCTTTCTGCCGATGGGAACCCTGAGTTCTCAACGGTCATGAAGGTAATCACTGCCTTGGGAATCAAACTGCGCGCAGCGCCCGCCGCACCTGAGAAACCGCGCCGGGCGTCACGCAAGAAGGCTGCCGGACAAGCGGCGGTGGCGTGACCTGTAGTTTCGTTGCCTCGCTGCCGTCCCGCCAGCGCCGACTTTCGGGGAAACCGGGGTCTGACCCCAGTTTTACGTGACCCCAGTTTTACGATCGATCCGTTGCGCTGAGGAGTAAGTTATGGAACATGTTATTCATGTCACTTCGAGAGACGACTTCCATCTGGAGCTGGGCTTCGATACGGGCGAGAAGAAAATATTTGATGTCAGGCCTTACCTGAGCAAAGGCGTATTCAGGCGCCTTCAGGATATCCAATTGTTCAAGCAGGCCTACGTTGCCGGAGGCACAGTCTGCTGGCCGAAGGACCTGGATATCGCCCCCGAAACCCTCTACGACCGCTCGGTCCCCATGTAACCGTCCACGCAAGGTTGGCTACACGCGCAAAGTTCTCTCCCAACTTGCCGTCCCCTTGTCCGAAGTCGAGAAAAAGCTCGGCCGCCAGGTATCAACGACAATTTTCGACCGCAACGAGTTCGTCAGCCTACAAAAGAAGCACGACCACTTCGTTTCCAGGATCCTCGCGGGCCCGAAAATATTCCTCATCGGCGACGACGAACGGCTCAAGGGCCTGCATGCAGGCGCTTGAAAACCTGGTCGGAACCGGCCAGATCACCCCCGAGCCCACCTCCATCGAGGAAGTTTCGGGATCGAGTACACACATGGCTCAGCACCAACCGTCCCGACCTGTTGCATGACAATTGATCCACCCCCGTAGGGCCGACTTCAGTCGGCCACCACCCCCTTAACCACTTCCGCCCCCCATGCGCACCTACTCCACCCGCAAACGCATCCTCGTCACCGGCGGCGCCGGCTTCCTTGGCTCGCACCTCTGCGAGCGCCTTCTGGCCGAAGGCCACGACGTCCTCTGTGCCGACAACTTCTTCACCGGCACCAAGGACAACATCGCGCACCTCCTGCACAGCCCGCACTTCGAACTGATACGCCACGACGTCACCTTCCCGCTCTTCGTCGAAGTCGACGAAATCTACAACCTGGCCTGCCCCGCCTCGCCCATCCACTATCAGCACGATCCGGTGCAAACCACCAAGACCAGCGTGCACGGCGCCATCAACATGCTGGGCCTGGCCAAGCGCGTCAAGGCCAGGATCCTGCAAGCCTCCACCAGCGAAGTCTACGGTGACCCGGCCGTGCACCCGCAGACCGAAGACTACTGGGGCAACGTCAATCCCATCGGCATCCGCTCCTGCTACGACGAAGGCAAGCGCTGCGCCGAAACCCTGTTCTTCGACTACCACCGCCAGCACAAGCTCAGGATCAAGGTCGCCCGCATCTTCAACACCTACGGCCCGCGCATGCACCCCAACGACGGCCGCGTGGTCTCCAACTTCATCGTCCAGGCCCTGAAGGGCGAGCCCATCACCATCTACGGCGAAGGCCAGCAGACGCGATCCTTCTGCTACGTCGATGACCTGGTGGATGGCCTGATCCGGCTCATGAACTCCCCCGATGATTTCACCGGCCCGGTGAACCTGGGTAACCCCGGCGAATTCACCATCCTGGAACTCGCGCAAAAAATCATCGCCAAGACCGGCTCGAAGTCCGAAATCGTCTTTCAGCCCCTGCCCGCCGACGACCCCACCCAGCGCAAACCGGACATCGCCCTGGCCAAACGCATCCTCGACTGGATCCCGAAGGTCACGCTCGATGACGGCCTGCCACGCGCCATCGCCTACTTCCGCGACGTTGCCGCATAACGCTTCGAAGAAAACCGTGGTCTGTCCCCTATTTCCCGATCTCGACCATATCCGGCGAGCCGCAACTGACGCTTGCACGTTTGTCGAGGGCCTGCGTAAAGAGGATTCCTCCGTAGAATTCGCCAGCAAGCTGGCTCCTACAACACCACACCCTTCCGTAGGAGCAAGCTTGCTCGCGAAACTGGCTCCTACAACACCACACCCTTCCGTAGGAGCGAGCTTGCTCGCGAAACTGGCTATTTCCGCTTCCTCCATAGAATTCGCCATCAAGCTGGCTCCCACAACACCACGCCCCCTACTATCGGGATCGCGCCCAAGCGGCTTGAACTCTATCGAATTCACCGATTGGGCTACAATGTTACCCATACATCTGGAGGATCAAATCATGTCTTCGAATGCAGTTGTGCGCGCTCGGATTGACGAGAACATCAAGGAAGAGGCCACAATCGTCCTGGCCGCGATGGGCTTGACCGTGTCGGATGCGTTTCGCCTCATGCTGACCCGCATAGCCAGGGAAAAATCATTGCCGTTCGACCCGCTGGTGCCAAATGCCAAAACGATAGAGGCTATGAAAGAGGCGCGGCGCGGGAAACTGGAGGCCATAACCCTGCGGGACTTGCAAGCGGTGCTGGATGCGGACAACTAAGCAAACCGGCCAGTTCAAGCGCGACTTGAAGCGAGAGGCCAAAGGACCGCACCGCAAAACCCTTCAAGATGATTTCGTTGCAATTGTCGAGACTCTGGCTTCCGATAAGCCACTTGACCCAAAATATTGCGACCATCCGTTATCTGGCGACTGGATAGATCACCGGGATTGCCACATCAAGCCTGATCTGGTGTTGATTTACCGAAAACCAGACGACGCCGTGCTGCAACTCGTACGTCTCGGCTCGCATAGCGAACTCGGCCTGTGATCGCCTGTACAACACCACGCCCCCTCCGTAGGAGCGAACTTGCTCGCGAAACTCCGACCGGACCAATCGTACTTCAATCAGGTACCGCCCCGGCCGAGGACTGGACACGCGACACATCATCGATGGCGAATCGACGATGCAACGCTCGAAGATGTCATTGAGGAAGGCGAATTGAAGCGCCGTGACGAGTTGAATTTGTGGGTTTTTAAGCATATTCATGGGCGGGCCGATAACTTGATTTGCGCTGCCGTTGTCGAAGAGACTTCGGTAATGGTCAAGACCGTCATGATTAACTGGGAACTGGAGGATGAAGCATGAGAATCAAATACGATGATCAGGATGACATTCTTCACCTTGAGTTCTCAAAGGAACCCATCGTCAAGGATGTTTCCCATGACTGGAACGTTAATGTTGGCTATGCGGCAAACGGAATCGCAGAAATCACGATTCTCGACGCCAAGGCTGCAGGCTGCAGGCTACTGGCCTCTGGAAAACGCAAAGGACTTACTGCCTCTCGCCGCATAGTCCGTCTTCTACCCCCCCCCCCCGCGTAGCACTGCTGCCGGGGGCGGGACGGTGAACAGATCTGACGGAAAACATTCGCCAACCGAAAAGTCGGCGCTGACGACACGGCGGCTTACTCCTGCAACACCACGTCCCCTCCATAAAATTCGCCAGCTAGCTGGCTCCTACAACACCCCACCCCACCACCCCCTCTGTAGGAGCCAGCTTGCTGGCGAACAACCACCCATGATCACCAATGAGTCACTGCCTGCAGCAGATCGCCTTGCGCAAGTGCTCGCGGAAACACCCGGCGGGAAACCGGGGTCTGACCCCGGTTTTACATGCGGGCGCTTGAAAACCTGGCCGGAACTGCCGGCGTACAATGTTTCGTTGTGTACCAATCTCGTTAAAGGATGACCGCATGAATAAGCTTCTATTCATCCGTGCAGAATGGGATTCTGACGCGGAAGTGTGGGTTGCCACATCGGATGATGTCCCCGGTCTGGCGACCGAGGCGGACACGCTTGAAGCCTTGTCCGCCAAACTTGACGTGATGGTTCCCGAGCTTCTCGACGCAAATGGTTGTACCGACGGATTGGATGTTCCTTTCGAGCTGCTCGCGCGGAGATTTTCTATTGCGCATCGCCAGGCAAGTTGATGGGCGGCAACCTGGCGCCAGAACTCAAGCGGCTGCTGTCGGAAGCCGGGTGTCGCTTCGAAAGGCATGGCAAGGGCGATCACGATATCTGGTTCTCCCCGCATACCGTGGTTCGGTTCCCGGTCGATCAGAAGATCAAGTCCAGACATACGGCCAATGCGGTCCTCAAACAAGCCGGGCTGCCTAAACAGTTTTGAAATTCCTCAAGGCCTCCGTAGGAGCGAGCTTGCTCGCGAAACTCAATGCCTCCGTAGGAGCGAGCTTGCTCGCGAAACGGGCTCCGACTACGTAGACCCTGTGCCGCGGAAACCGGGGTTCAAGGTGTTTGTCAAAGTTCGTACCGTTTCCACCGCCCACTTTACTTGAATTCTGTAACCTAAACGCTACAATGGATCATGTATCAGGTTGAGCACTATCTGAACCCGGAAGGGCGCGACCTGTTTGCCGATCGGCTGGCATCGCTGGCCGATCGGAGGGCGCGTGCCTTTGCCGTGGTGCGGGTTGGACGCATGGGAGCCGGCGCTTTCGGCGACTGCAAGCCAGTCGGCGAGGGCGTATGGGAAGCACGTATCGACTACGGCCCCGGCTATCGAGTCTATTACGCGCGGGCTGGTAGTCGCTTGATCCTGCTGCTGACGGGCGGCGACAAGCGCAAGCAAAAGGCCGACATAGCGCGCGCCGTGGATTACTGGAAAGACTGGCAAGAAAGGAACCGAACATGAGCCGAGTATCGCGCCCCCATGCCGAAGCCGTAATTGAACTGCTGCGCGGCGATCCCGCCTTTGCCGACGAATACCTGCGCGCGGCAATGGAACAAGCCGACCAGGAAGGCGGCCGCGAGGCGCTGCTATCGGCACTCCGACACGTTGCCGAAGCGCAAGGCATGGCGCAGGTTGCCCAGCGCGCCGGCATTCAACGCGAAAGCCTTTACCGCGCCCTGTCGCCGAATGGAAACCCGACGCTTAAAACGCTGGTTGCCGTGTTGGAAGCGGCCGGCCTACGCCTGGCAATCACACGCCGGGACGGGGTGCACGCCTGAACATGAGCACATGCGGCCGACGAACTCATCAAGGGCAACCGTCCCAACCTGTTGCATGACAATTGATCCCCTCCGTAGGAGCGAGCTTGCTCGCGAAAGCCCCCCATTCGCCAGCAAGCTGGCTCCTACAACACCACACCCACATGCACATATGAAACCCTCGATCGCTCTAGTTGCAAGACATGACGCTGTGCGTCAAGCGGCCAGCCGTTTTCGCACGGCTAACCCGCGAGTTTTTGGGTCGGTACTTCACGGAACGGACAGAGATGGCAGCGACCTTGACTTGCTGGTGGATGCACTGCCTGGTGCGACCCTGTTCGACTTGGGCGGCCTGCAAGTTGAACTGGAACAGTTACTTGGTGTGCCGGTAGATCTGGTGACCCCCGGCGATCTACCGTTGAAAATTCGTGATCAAGTACTTACCGAGGCTCGCCCGGTATGAATGAAAGTAGGTTGCCGGACTATCTCGGGCATAACTGAAATGACCCTAGCCCATTTTTTCACACTCGTCGATGCCATCGAGCGATGGAGGAAATAGACCATGCCCACGATCAGCATGTTTTACGGAATGCTTATTTTGATGTTTTATAGAGATAATAGACGCCATCACCTGCCACACATTCATGTTCGGTATCAAAGTGAAGAAGCTGCAATATCTATCCCTGAAGGCACTGTTCTTGATGGCACGCTACCGCCCAAACAGCTGAGAATGGTTCAGGTCTGGATCGATATTCACAAAGAAGAACTGATGCTCGATTGGGAACTCGCCATTAAAGGCGAAGATCCGTTTCGCATCCCCCCCCTGCAGTGAGGTGAGCCATGACGCTTGACGTAACTTCAGTCCAAACAACAGAAGACTTTCAGTTGGATATCCACTTCAAGAATGGCGAGCGCCGTCGCTTTGATATGCGACCGCTACTTCAAATGAAGCCTTGGAACCGTATCGCAACACCCCAACTTTTTATGCGCGCCAGCGTGAAATACGGAACTGTCGTATGGCCAGGAGAAATTGATATTGCACCGGAAACGCTCTACGAGGACTCGATCAAGTGTTGAGTGCGATCTGACCCCGGTTTCCCCGGTTTTCCGGTTTCCCCGGTTTTCAAAACTCCTTTTCGACAAACCATACCTTAATAAGGTACGATCGTACCGTTTTTAAGTACATATAGCCAAACAACCATGGTCCCCGCCACATTTCCGATCGGCGAAGCGCTGTTCAACAAGACGCGGCGCGCAGTACTTGCGCTCTTGTTCGGGCAGCCGGACAAGTCCTTCTACACCCGCGAGATTGTTGCCGCGGCCGGCGCCGGCGCGAGCCAGGTGCAAAAGGAACTGGATCAACTCTCGCGGGCCGGGTTGCTGATTCGCGAGCGGCGCGCCAACCAGGTGTTCTTCCACGTGAATCCGGAAGCCCCTGTATTTGCCGAACTTTCGGGGCTCGTCGCCAAGACTTTTGGCATTGCAGACGTGGTGCGGGCCAGCCTCGATCCACTTCGCAACCTGATCGAAGCCGCCTTCATTTACGGCTCGGTGGCGCGATCCGAGCACCATGCGCGTAGCGACATCGATGTCTTTCTGGTGGGCGACATCCTTCTTTCCCATCTTGCCGTACCCTTGTCCGCGGTCGAGAAAAAGCTCGGCCGCCAGGTATCAACGACAATTTTCGACCGCAACGAGTTCGTCAGCCTGCAAAAGAAACACGACCATTTCATTGCCAGGGTCCTCGCCGGCCCGAAAATATTCCTCATCGGCGACGATGTGCGCCTCAGGGAGCTGCATGCAGTCGCTTGAAAACCTGGTCGGAACCGGCCAGATCACCCCCGAGCCCACCTCTGTCGAGGAAATTTCGGGATTCCTCATGCGCGCCGAGCAACAACTGAACGATGCCCGCACCACGAGCCTGAGCGCGCCCAGCCGATTCTCGCTCGCGTATGACGCTGCGCATGCGTTCGCCCTGGTCGCGTTGCGCGCACATGGCTACCGCCCTGGCCGAGGACTCGGACACCGCATGGTCGTGTTCTCGACGCTTGCGCACACCGTCGCCGCACCCGCGGCGGAATGGACGGCACTGGTGCGCTACCACACCAAGCGCAACTCATCGGAGTACGCCGGCCTGATCAATGCAACAGAGTCCGAAGCACGCGACCTGATAGCGGTAACCGGTTCCCTGCGTGATCGAGTACACGCATGGCTCAGCACCAACCGTCCCAACCTGTTGCCTGGTACCTGACCCACCCCCTGTAGGAGCGAGCTTGCTCGCGAAGCTGGCTCTACAACACCACAACCAAGGCAGCGTAAGATGGCAACCACCGGACTAAAGCCGAAAAGCCTGAGCGATGAAACCATCTGAAGCTTTGCAACTGCACCGAAACGATATTCGCCGTATCGTCGAACAAAATGACGCACGTAATCCGCGCGTCTTCGGCTCGACTGTACATGGCGACGATACAGAAAGTAGCGACCTCGACCTGCTTGTTGATCCGGTTGATGGCAAAACAACCTTGATTAGCCTGGCCCGGATTCAACTCGAAATCGAGTCGCTTACCGGTGTCCAGGTCGATATTGCAACCCCCATGGCATTGCACGAGCGTTACCGCAAACAAGTACTCATGGATGCCGTGCCGGTATGAACAGAAAACAACGGCGCCTTCCCGACTGGATTGAAGACATCCGATGTGCCATTGAAAATATCAAGGAAGACACCAAGGGCCTGACAAAGGCACGGTTTCTCGACGATGGCAAGTCACAGCGTGCTGTCGCAAAAAGCATTTCTGATATTGGGGAAGCGGCCAACAGGGTAATGGAGCTAGTCCCTGAAATCGAGCAGCGGAGGCCTGATATATGGAAGCACTTTGTTGGCGCATACCGTTCGCGAAACATATTGGTGCACGATTACTTCCTGATTGATGCAGAAATTGTCTGGAATACAATCGAAAGCTACCTGCCTCAACTGGAAGAACTTCTCGACTCTGTCGCCAAAGATCAGCCTCCTGGGGAGCCTCTGTAGCCCCCCGTGTAGGAGCGAGCTTGCTCGCGAACCAGCCTCCCCATTCGCCAGCAAGCTGGCTCCTACAAAACCACCACCCCCATTACCCCCCATTCCCCGTAGGGCCGACTTCAGTCGGCCAACCACCCTCCCCTCACTGAACCACCCCAATGAAAATCGCCATCGCCGGTGCCGGCTACGTCGGCCTCTCCAACGCCATCCTGCTGGCCCAGCGCCACGAAGTCGTAGTATTCGACATCGTCCCAACAAAAGTCGAGCTCCTCAACCAAAAGCGCTCCCCCATCGAAGACCCCGACATCGAACACTATCTCCAGCACAAAACCCTAAACTTCCGCGCCACGCAAGACAAGCGCGAAGCCTACGTAGACGCTGACTTCGTCATCATCGCCACCCCCACCGATTACGACCCCGAGACCAACTACTTCAACACCAGGTCGGTAGAAGCCGTCATCCAGGACGTGCTGGCCATCAACCCGCGGGCGCTGATGGTCATCAAATCCACCATCCCCGTGGGCTTCACCGCCAAGGCACGACAGCAGTACAACTGCAGCAACCTCATCTTCGCGCCCGAGTTCCTGCGCGAAGGCCGCGCCCTGCCCGCCCCTCGTAACGCCGATCCACCCCCCGTAGGAGCGAGCTTGCTCGCGAAAACACCCGCCCATTCGCGACCAACCGCACCTTCGCCGGCCTGCTGCAGGAAGCCGCGCTGAAACAAGATGTGGCCGTACTATTCACCGACAGTACCGAAGCCGAAGCCATCAAGCTGTTCGCCAACACCTTTCTTGCGATGCGCGTGGCCTATTTCAACGAGCTCGACACCTATGCCGCGACCCACGGCCTGGACACGCGACACATCATCGACGGCGTCTGCCTCGACCCGCGCATCGGCCAGTATTACAACAATCCCTCGTTCGGTTACGGCGGCTACTGCCTGCCCAAGGACACCAAGCAGTTGCTCGCCAACTACCAGGCCGTGCCTCAAACGCTGATCAGCGCCATCGTGCAGTCCAATGCCACGCGCAAAGACTTCATCGCCGAGGACATCCTTCGCCGCGCCCCGAAAGTAGTGGGCATCTACCGCCTGGTCATGAAAGCCGGCTCCGACAACTTCCGCGCCAGCAGCGTGCAAGGCATCATGAAGCGGCTCAAGGCCAAGGGCGTCGAGGTCATCGTCTTTGAACCGGCGATTAAAGAGACAGAGTTCTTCCGCTCCCGCGTGGTCAACGATCTGGCCGCCTTCAAGCAGCAGGCCGACGTGATCATCGCCAACCGCATCACTCCAGACATCAGCGATGTGACCGACAAGGTTTACAGTCGCGATCTGTTCGGCAACGACTGAACCCAGCCGCCAGGCATCGCCCTGGCCAAGCGCATCCTCGACTGGACGCCCCGCATTGCGCTGGACGATGGACTGATCCATGCCATCGTCTGGTTCCGCTGCTTCAGCACCGGGAACCCGATAAGTCAGATTTCTCCGTTCACCAGCCGAAACTTCGGCGCAGAGCGGCACCTCTCTTCCACCGCCGCCCTATCCCGCACAAACACCGTATTTCCATTCGCCTGGACTGTGTCGGTTAGCTTTCGCCGAAAAGGGTCATACCCGAACGGCGCAAACCCACACTCCTGCATCACCGCGATCAGCGCGTCATCCGAGACGCCATATCGCGCACCACTGCCATTCGTTTCCATGACGACCGCCATCAGCCGCGCGTCGCGCAGTGTGTCGCTACCGCTGCGCAATACAGCGAGTTCGTGGCCTTCCACATCAATCTTTATCAAGGTCGGCACATCCTGCCCCACCAGGTCGTCGAGCCGCATCACGGGTACATCGGCGCCTGGCAGATCCTCGCCTTCGGTCAAAACATGATTCACGGTGTCCAAGTCCGAAGAAAAGCGAAGAACCCCGTGCGCGTCCGAAAGCCCTGCCTGGCAGCAGCGAACGCGCTCGTTCAACCCGTTCAAGACCACGTTCCGCTGCAAATGCGCAAAAGTTGTAGGTATCGGTTCTACCGCAGTCACGCGTGCTCGTGCCGCACCACCAGCAAGGATCGAATAGCTGCCGACGTTGGCTCCCACGTCGAGGAAGTGCTCATCCGGCCGCAGCAGATGCAACACGAATGCCATTTCGTTGACCTCGTGCAGGCCACAGTACCAATTCCCGGTGGCGCCGGTCATGCCACGGGTGGCGAACAAAAATGTGCCTCCCGCATAGGGAAGTGCAATCAGCCCAGGCATCAGGCGCGAAGCGATTTGCCAACGAAACACTCGCCAAAGCGCAGCGACCTTGCCGTCGGCATTAAGCGGATGATTCCAGACGTAGCGAAGCAAATTCCACATGGTTCCGATTACCTATACGCGACCGACTTGTCTAGCCGACGACCCACGTTTCACCACCCAATTACCGATTACCAGCGCATCCACTTCGTCCGCAGGCAGCAAACCAGCACCTCGTCAAACGGCAAAGACCTGATCAAGCAACCCTGGCTTTCACCAGCATGCTTTTCCACAAATACGGCCAACGTCCCGCCCCGGCGAAATCCGTCACCGCAAAGCCCTGCTCGCGCAACATCTGCTCAATCGTCCGGCGCGAAAAGAACTTGATAAACCCGCCGTCCCACAGCACCGTAAAGTGAGGATCCAGCCTGCCCGAAACGGCAAGTGCCAGGTTCTTGAAATACCCGTGGTAGGGCATCGAAACAATCAACTCCCCGTCGTCGGCCAGCACTTCGCGAGCGAGGTCGAGCAGGCGACGGGGTGCGTACAGATGCGAAATCACCTCGGTGGAAATTACCGTCACGAAGCGCTTGTCTGCCAGCGCATCCGGTAGACGCTGGACCGTCACATCGTGCACGAAAAAACGGCCCGGCGCGTTTCGATTGGCAATTTCGATTCCGGACTCCGACGC
This sequence comes from Sulfuricellaceae bacterium, assembly GCA_030690895.1. GTDB lineage: Bacteria > Pseudomonadota > Gammaproteobacteria > Burkholderiales > Sulfuricellaceae > Sulfurimicrobium. Next base: position 36,690 of record JAUYFQ010000140.1, on the reverse strand, counting down.
ATCGATCCCGTACACATCGTAGCCGTCTTCCAGCAGTGCCCTGGATATCGCACCGTTGCCGCAGCCGATATCCAGAACAGGGCCACGCGGAGGGCCGAGCAACCGACGCAAAGGCACCATCAGGTAACTGTCGGACCAGTTCGAATCGGCTAACTGATATCCGTAATCCTTGTAGTCGGCGCTCAATGCTTACCTCGCTCAAGTTTTCTCTCAATCAATTTCAAGGCCAGCAAGGTTTCCGCAACGCCGCGCTGCAGCGCATAGTAGATGCCCGCCCAGCCATCGAGCGCGCCGCGCCCCACCGTCAGGCAGTAGATCGGCACCAACCACGGCGTAATGATCATCATGCGGCGCAAGCGGTCCTGGATACGCAACTCGTTGACGGGCTTGCCGAGCAATAACTCGCTCTCCTGCTCGGCATACTTTGCCTGAGACGCCAGCCATCGCGACAGCGGCTTGCGGTCGTCGTGCAGGATTTTGTTCTTCAGAAACTGCACAATCACACGCGCATCAGAATTGGAAGTAAATAAACTGGCTAATCGGGCGCAGGAAAACAAATATCAATCCCGCGATAATTCCCATCAATAATGTCTCGAAAACGAACGTCAGAGCTAGACTGCTCCTCAGCCACCTGTTTCCTCTCTCATGCAAAAAGTAAGTACCTGAAAAACCCAGAAGCAGGACCGCAGCGATTAGGTAATTGTTCTCGCGCATTCCCAACCAAAAATAATCGCGTGGAACGAAAAGTTTGCCATACATACCGAGCGCATTACCAACGGACTCGGCGCGAAACGGCACCCAGGCAAGCATCGCTATCGGCAAGGTAATCAGCCATCCACCGACATTCCTGACGAACTGCGGCAAAGTAGCGGTCCAAGGACTTACAAGCCTATGTGCCGCAATGAATGTTGCGTGATATAGCCCCCAAAAAACGAATGTCCAGTTGGCCCCATGCCAGAACCCCATGATTCCCCAAGTCACAAACAAAACTAGGGTCGGGTGACGCGCGCTAACGCCGTGTTCCTTCGCAGCGGTGGCTAAGCCACCAACAGATCGATCGTGGACCTTAACGCCTAAGAGCGGCAGGTAAAGGTAATCACGAATCCAGCTCGAAAGGGAAATATGCCACCGACGCCAAAACTCCCGTGGCGAGCTCGCCATATATGGAAAATTGAAATTTTCCGGAAACGAAATCCCCATGAGGCGAGCTGAACCGAGCGCGATATGCGAGTAAGCTGCAAAGTCAAAATAAATCTGGAATCCGAAAAGGAAAGCAAGGGTTAGAACATCAATTGCGCTTATAGCCGAGATCTGCTGCGCAAAACCTGCATCCACCAGCGGCGAGATGTTGTCGGCAAGTACGACCTTGAGAAATAACCCGAACAGAATGCGTTTTAGCCCGCTGACAAATGTATCCAGCCGGAACTTTGGCTTTGCGTCAAGTTGATAGAGCAACTCGCCCGCGCGCAGGATCGGTCCGGCAACGAGTTGAGGGAAATACGTGACAAAACATCCATAAAGAACAAAATCCCGCTCAGCCGGAATAAGCTTCCTGTAGACATCGACGGTGTAACTAATGGTCTGGAAAGTGTAAAAGCTGATACCGAGTGGCAAAACAATGTTCAAAATCGGCGATTGCATCTCGACACCGAAGAACCGCATTACTACAATTGCATTGTCAACCACAAATAACAAATATTTGAAATAGAAGAGCAGCCCAAGGTTTACCGCGAGACTTACCAACAGCCATAGCCGGCGCTTCTTCAAAACATCGGTTGCCTCGATACGAATAGCAACGAAGTAATCGGTCGCTGCCGAAAGTATCATTACCGCAAGGAACTCGGGCCTCCAAAAACCATAAAAGATCATGCTGGACAAGAAAATCATCCAGAGACGCGGGCGTTTCGGCAGCACCCAGAAAAGGCAAACCGCCAAAATCAAAAATATGATGTAGGTGACCGAGTTGAAAATCACCTCTTGGCCCCCCGGTTTGCCAGCATGTCACCTACCAGTTCATCCAGTCTCGCTGCCAGAATTTTGTGGCCGCCAGACTGAAAGTGCATGAAATCCAACTCGGCTTCTTTAGCCAGACCTGTGGCATCCTTCAAGCCCCAAAGCGGTGCAGGGACCAATGCTTCCAGATTCGCGTAAATAGCTCCGTTCCGCTTCGCCACTTGTTCAAGCTCAACCTTAAATCGTGAGTACTCTAATTTATCGTACGGAATGTCGCCGTCACTCCGCAGCGGCGCGACATATAACAACACACCTATTCGATTCCGCGCGGCGGTAGAAAGGATTTCCTGCAAGGCAGACCAGTTCGCGCTGTATCGGCTCGGAATCATCTTGCGCGTACTAGTGGCCGTGATTCCAAATGAAGCGTTTCGCAACCTGTAAAGACCACTAAAAAACTGGCCTCTCATTGTCGGACGCGCTGCCCAAAGCGGGCTGTATTGCTCTAACCACGCATTCAGGGCCTTCTCTGCCTTTTCCTGCATGGTTTGTGCAATTCCCGCAGTTGCCTGATCCGGCGGTAACGCAACGCGAGCTGAAGCAACCAATCGTCGTCCGACCTCAGTCTCAGATAAGCTTAACGCAGTCGCTTCACGACGAGTAAAGGCAGCGACATCATCGCGTAATCCTTCTTCCCTAAAATCATCAAAAACCACAGGCAGTATAAGCATCCGCAGCGGTAGCTTCCCTCGCAAATACTCAAAAAGGACATAGTGCTCCTGCAAGTTTGCATTTGGCTGGCTGAAGGTCACAAGGTCTAGGCCACGGCGGCTTAGCAAATTGAAGAGTAGCGGTGTTGCGCTTGTATCGCCTTGGTGAAACTGGTTGACCGCATGCAATTGCGAGTTGCCCAACCAAACAATTGAGGTCTCTGCTTTCCTAGCTCTCGCCCCGGCAATACATGCCTCATCGTCGCGACTATCCATACAGTGAATCGGGTACTCGCCCACCTTCGCGAAGACCGAAGTCGTTTGCGCGCCAAACGTAGCAGCTTCTTCAAAATTTGTTTTTGTACCGCCAAAGACTACAAGAAGCAAAGTTAGCGCTACTGCCACCCCGCAGACCATAGCTAACAGCATCAGTCGCGCATCACGAGTGTCGTGCAATACTGGCATCCAACTCATGCGTTTTGTCGATTCTTGTTTCAAGTGCCCCCCGAGAGCGACATATGTTGATGAAATAGAAACCAACTACCCATCACCACCAAATCCATTTTTGTGCGCAGAAGGGACTAGATTACAGACACCAAGCGCTTGCCGGCCAACGCATTCGGAAGCCCCTGGATGGCCACATCGTGAACAAAGAAGCGGCCTGGCGCTGTTCTGTCTGCAATCCCGATCCCGGACTCTGACGCATCGATCCCGTAGACATCGTAGCCTTCTTCAAGAAGTGCTCTGGCGATGGCACCATTGCCACAACCGATATCCAGAACCGGGCCTCGCGGAGGACCAAGAAGAGCCCGCAACGGTGCCATCAGGTAGCTATCGGACCAGTTCGAATCGGCTGACTGGTAACCGTAATCCTTGTAGTCGGCGCTCAATGCTTACCTCGCTCAAGTTTTCTCTCAATCAATTTCAAGGCCAGCAAGGTTTCCGCAACGCCGCGCTGCAGCGCATAGTAGATACCTGCCCATCCGTCGAGTGCCCCACGCCCCACGGTCAGGCAATACAGCGGCACCAGCCACGGGGTAATGACCATCATGCGGCGCAAGCGATCCTGAATACGCAACTCGCTGACGGCCTTGCTTAACAATAGCTCGCTCTCCTGGTCGGCGTACTTCGATTGCGATGCCAGCCACCGCGACAGCGGCTTGCGGTCATCGTGCAGCACACGGTTTCTCAACTCCCCGACCACTCCGGGCACCTGTGCACGCATGCAATGTCCATCCTGGATGTAATGCGTATGACGATGGCGATAGAGCACGATGATCGGCGGGTAAAGAGTCGCTGAAAGCGTTTTTCCAAAAACGCTGTAGTCAAACGCAATCCGATAGGCCATGGCTTCCGCCGACGGTGCAAGTTGTCCCAATTCATTCAGAAAATCATCCGTCAGAATGTAGTCCGCATCCATCGCCAGCGCCCATTCCGTCCTCAAACCACCCTCGCGAAGGGCAAAGTTCCATTGCCCTGAAAAGCTGTCGAATGGTCTATGCAGCACCCGCGCATTGGCGAACTCGGCAACGATAGCAAGGGTTTCATCCGAACTCCCGCTGTCCACGATCAGCACGTCATCAAAACCCTGCAGGCGCGCCAAAGACCGCCGGATATTCGGTGCCTCGTTGTAGGTCAGGATGATCGGCGTCACCAGCTCCAGGAAATTGCCTGCCGACGTAATCGCGGAGTCTGTCAGCATTCCTGACGCCTCATCCAGTCCCACGCCGTGCGGATGATGTCCTTCAGATCGGTCACCTCGGATTTCCATCCCAGCATCCTGCCCGCAAGAGACGCATCACCCACCAGGACGGCAGGATCACCTGCCCGTCGATCATCGAGCCGGTATTGAATCGGCAGTCCGGTCACGGTACGGCAAGCCTCTATGACTTCCAGCACGCTGAACCCCCCGCCGTTCGCTAGATTGAACGCTTCGGCGCCTTGAGTTCCATTCTGCAGCAAGCGCCTTGCGGCGAGCAGATGAGCGTGGCAAAGGTCAGAAACATGGACGTAGTCACGTATGCAACTGCCATCAGATGTCGGAAAATCACTGCCGAATACGCGTAGCGCCGTCGCCGCTGGATCGCCGCCACGCTGCACCCGCAAGGCTTCAGCCAGCACCAGCGGAATCAAGTGAGTTTCAGGCTCATGCCGCTCACCGGCCCTGCCTTGGGCATCACAGCCGGCAGCATTGAAATAGCGCAGGCTTATGCTTTGCAATCCGTATGCTGTCGCGTAGTCTGACAAAGCCTGCTCTACTATCAGTTTCGTGCGCCCGTATGGGTTGATGGGGCGCTGCGGGTGCGTCTCGCTGATAGGCACTTCGTCCGGCTCGCCATAAGTGGCACAGGTCGATGAAAACACGAACCGGCGAACCCCATGCCGACGCATGGCCGACAGAAGATTCAGTGCCCCCACTACATTGTTCTGATAGTACAACTCCGGCTCTGTCACCGACTCGCCTACATAGGCCAAGGCAGCAAAGTGCATCACCAGATCGATCTGGTTCGCCGCAAAACAGGCATCAAGATCGGAAATCGAGCGCAAGTCGCCCGCGACCAGTGGCAAATCCCCGACTGCATCCGCAAATCCCCGCGACAGGTTGTCGAAGACAACGACTTCGTAGCCGGCATCCCGCAGAGCAAGCACCATGTGCGAACCAATGTACCCCGCGCCGCCGACCACCAAAACCGTGCCTTTCACGTCAAGCGACTTTCTCGCCAATGGCGTCATGATTTGGCCTCAACCAAAGCATTGCCGCGCGATCTGTTCAGCCAATCGCGCGGTCAAGGCAAGGTGGGTAATTCCTGGATTCGCGCTGCCGGATGAAGGAAACACGGCAGTTGAAGTGACATAGCAGTTGCGTGTCCCCCACAAGCGAAGATCCTTATCCACAACCGAATTGGTCGGCGAACTTCCCATTCGGATGGAACCGGTAGGATGGTAAACGTCATAAAGTGTAGCGAAGGAATCAAATTTTTCCGGGAGCGTTGCCTGAAGATCAGCGATCTGGTTTAGTGGCGATTGCCGCCATCCAGCCACGACCGTTTCCGTCACTTTGCGGATCGTTCGCACATCAGAAGGATTGATGCGCCAGTCGATGACCAGCCGCTTGCGATTCAACGCATCGCACTCCGATGACAGATACAGCCGGCTTTCGGGATTGGGTGCCTGTTCGATATCCACCTGCAATAGTAGGTCGGCGTGTCGCGGAATCCACAGGCGCCTATGTACGCCACGCCAATACACCATTGCGGAAAGATCACGGACCAAGCGGCTCAGCATTCCTGGTGTGAAATTCAAACTTTGCTGCTCGCCCTGACGTCGCCGCAGAATGTTGCGCACAATATCGAACCCAGAGTCGCCACGGGTCACAAATGTCATATGGGCAAAAGCGCTGGTCAATCCCATTTGTCGCTGCGCAGTCGCCGTCAGTTCGAGTCTGGGAGTACGCATGACACCGTTGCGGAAAATCGGCGCCACGGCGAGATTGAATCGTCGCATATCCCGACAAACAAAGCGTCCGCAGGTAACCGAAAGATGGTCACTGAAATAGCGGCCGAGTGGCGCGCCGCCACGGGTAATCGATCCTAATGTGGATTCATCGAATGCCAGCAATAGCCGCGTCGATTCCAGAGCACCGGCACAAATCACCACAACCGACGCCCGTACAAGCAACGAATTTCCGTCTGGACTTTGTGCCGCAATCGCTTCAATCGGCAAATCACCACCAGGCTGCGACTGCGTCATCCCGGTAACTGCCGCATGGAGCCATATGACCAGATCCGGATCATCCTTGATGGCGGGCGCAAAAGCATTGGCGAAGTTGCGTCGCTTGAACGGCAGCCACTCTGACAATCGCAAGACGAAATCGTCGCCAAATTGCCGCAAGTCCGGAAATTCATCGAGAGCCTGACTGTCGGGTTCCCTTGCAAGTGAAAACGTACCCGAACCTAGCCCGAGATGCTGGCGCACAACCGGAAAGTACCGGGAAACTTCAGAGTAGCCGATAGGCCATCCTTCAAATCCGACCTCCTGGCGAGCCCCAAAGTCAGATTCGACCATCGAAATCATCTGCCCGCCCCAGAGAACAGACGTTCCTCCCAGGCCAAAACTGCGGCCCGATTCCGCGCCTCTGTACAGAATTCCGCGCTGCTCGCATGACTGACTCAGTTCCGCTCCGCTTCGGGCAACCGCATCCCCCGCCTCGAGCATTACGACCGACAAACCCTTCAGTCGCAACAAGTGGGCCAGAAAGAGCCCCGCCGTGCCAGCGCCGACTATGCATACCTGCGCCTCACAGGTCACAGTGGATTCACCGGCAAGGTTCAAGTCTTTAATCATCAAGTACCAAATCCGAAGTGGGCAATTCAGGCGCCTATAGCCTGTGCCACCGTTCTGCCAAGTACATGTGCGTAATGCTCACTAACCCTCGGGTGTGTCGGTAGCGTAATAACGGACCGCACAAGATCTCTTACATTGCTCGATTTGCCCTTTGCGTCGGCGAACTTGTCGTGCTCGTGGCAATTCGGATAGAGAGAGGCGCCAATGTCGTAGCCCGAAAGTATCAGATTCTTGTAAATGCCATTGCGCAGTGGCTGACCCACGTATATCGGGTAATTCACGAAACATGACCCTTCCCGTACGATCTTGTCTGTTTCGCCCGCAACGACATGCTCGAGCAGATACTGATCATAGATCGCGGCGACCCGCCGCCGATGCTGGAGATTTCGCCCCACCGTTGAAAACTTTCCATTCCACTCGGCAAGAGCAGACGCCGAAGGCAGCGACTCCAGCGTTGCGTCGATTGCAACGCTTTCAAGGCGCGGCGGGCTTAGATTGACAGCCTCGGCCGATCTACGTTGCCTTAGCTTGATGAGCGGGAAAACGGCCCAGTCAAAAAAAGGATACCGGGTTGCAAGATCGTATTTAAGCGTTTTCAAAACCTGCGGCAGGTAATCCCAACGATCAAGCCGCCGCCATTCTCTTGTTTCGGTTTCCAACGCCTGGAAAATTGCCTTGTGCCTGGAAAAAACGCATCCACCCCAAAAATAATTCAGGAACTTGAAGCCGGAAAGGCTAAGGATAGCTCCGTCAGATTCTGTTCCGACATGCTTGTTGTCGATCTTCCCAGACAAGGAGATAGCGCAGTCCTCGAAGAGGTAGACCCCTTTTCTTTCGCACAAGGCCTTGATCAGGTAAAAATCATTTTGATTCACATGGTAGTGAGTCACCAACACGCATGCCACATTGTCCGCGATCAGACCTTCCAGATGGCTTACATCCACGTTCGTCGATCGATGGACAAAATCAACAAAGACCGGTTCGCCACCGGCGAGCACCACCATGTTGATGACATCCGGGATGGTATAGGGCGATAAGATGACCTTGTTCTTCCCGCCCCGTATCGCCTGCTTGACCAGCAGATAAATTCCCATTCGTGCACGGCCGAGCGGGATCAATTCGACGCCACCTCCCAGCATTCCACCGGTGACTTTACGAAACTGCTCTACCTCTGTAAGCGCGGAGCTAGCTCCGAACAGCGCCCTTGTGTAATTTATCGGGTAGATGATCTGTTTTGGTGTCATTTCAGTATGGGTCGAGTGAGGGCAATCTTTGCTTGGAAATCGAGTCGCCAATTCGGTGTCATGTGGGCAGCTAGTCTGTCATCACACAGTCTGGCCGATCGCCACGCCCGAGAATCCACCGATAGAAATCACCCGTTTGTCGTGCCGAATTGCTCCATTGATAGCGCGCCGCCAGGGTTTCGCCCCGTTTGCCCATTTGAGACCGGGCATCGTCGGGCAGCGCCATCGCTTCACGCAAGGCCGCGATCAACGGGTCCACACCCGTGTCAATCCACCATCCGCAGTCAAAGGTCTTCAAGTCCGGCCACGGAGTGGCCCGCGTGGTAATTACCGGAACGCCAAACGACAGCGCCTCGGCAACCACCATCCCGAAGTTTTCGCCGAAAGAAGGCAGAACGAATAGGTCGGCAGAACGATACGCCGCTGCCTTGGCGGCCCCTTGTAACTCCCCGACGTATTCGACGCTACCGGAAACATCGAACTGCTCGACATGTCGCATCACTTCGCTTAGATGATCGCCATCGTCCGGCCCGGCCAATATAAGTCGCCACCCTGGCAAACGGCACTGGGCCCATGCCTTGACGAGAACGGTCGCTCCCTTTCCGGGATGAAGCCGCGAAAGAAACAGCACAACTCTGTCACGCTCCGGTTTAGCGACCGGACGCTCTGGCTTCGACTGATTCAATGGAAAATCCACCCCGTTGGGAATGATCGCCACCGGCTGCCGTAACCCAAACCTGCGAATGCTTTCGGCTTCCATAGCAGAGGTGGCTATGAAAGCCCGGGTGCGCTCCAGATCGGCCCGTTGAAAAAATAGCAGGGCCAAGCGCTTTTTAAGTGCCTTGTGATTCAAGGCCCACGGCTCCAGCATCCCGCGAGGTTGGCAGATCAGCGGAATGGAATTCTTGGTCGCCAATCGCATCGCCCAATGGTTGGCGGGATGCCAAAGGCAATGGGTGTGTAAAAGATCTTGACGCTGATTTGCCAAGGTTGCCACCAGCAGTCTTCGATCAACAAGCCCCGATTTCAGAGCGAGCGAGTTGCTTGTGTATTCTGTAATGCGAAAGACATGTTCATTCATTGAGGGAATGCTAGGTAATCCAGCAACCGAATGGGAAACCAGCGCGATGGAAAGGCGAGCATCCATCGCCAGAGAATCCGTCAAACGAACCACAGAGCGCGATGGGCCACCGTCCCGAAAAGGCAAGCCCGGCATGAAATGCACGACTGAAATGGAATCACTCAATTCGCTAAGCTGGTCGCCCACTATCATGCTCTCTGCCGTTGCCTACGCGCGCAACCACGGCAGCCACCTTGGCACGACAATTCGATTGAACAGCCAAGCCACCAGCAGCGAAACGACCAGACCGCCAACAAGCTTGGCCAAGCTATTGCCAATTGAACTGGATGTCATTACCAGAATGGCGCAAGCGAACCCCATCCCAAGCACCCCTCGGGAATTCTCACTTTGCATTAGCCATCGGTAGACCCACCCCAAAAACAGCCCCCATAAAAACAAGACGGGCATCATGGCATATTGGCCAAAGTCAATGTAAGTCTCCGCCATATAGCCGAGACTGATTTGCGTGCCCTCGTCCATACCTGCGACGTAGAGACCGGTAAATCTATTCGTGAGATAACTCTCGTCAATGACTGACTTATCAGGGAACAGCAGCCTGGGCATGAATGGCCGCATGATCGCATCCAGCCAGCGTTCGCCATTCGTATGAGGCAAGACCGCCGGGACATAGTTCGTGACATCTCCAAAATACTCTACGTATTCGATCCGCTTCAACAAGGTATCAAAGCCATCCAGAACATCTGCCCCGTCCAGATTTGTGGTCAGTTCAGTAAGCTTGGCAATACGCTCAGGGAAATCGACCTCCACGACCTGAGCCTGCTTGCCACCGCTGACGAAGTAGCGATAGTCTCCCTTGATGGCAGACCAGATTGCTCCGAAAAACAGCGCCAGGAAGACAACCGCGGTAATCATGACCTTCAGTCGAGCCGAAAATCTCACCTCCGCCGCAAAGACACCCAGAAATGTGAACAGAAAAACAAATTTGAATGATGAAAAGTAGTCCCCGAGGGAAAACAGTAGCTCCAACGAGAAAACCAGAAGCCAAAGACCTTTGTTCGTATCCGATCGAAAGAAGGTTGCGAAGGTGAAAATGACGTAGGCTGCCCACTTGACGTAAACAAGGGCTAGCAAGGGCTGGCTTAAGGGGGGGATGAGACGCGCCAAAAACCCTGCGCCAGCAGCAACAGCCAACGATGCCAAGTAAAGCTTGAACCAAGTGTCTTGCGAATACCGCCGCAACTGCAACTCGGCCAATTGCCGATCTCGAATACGCCAGGCGCCAATAGATAGACGGGCGCCAACCGACTGGACCAATATGCCGACGAGCAACAGCACTGTCGCCAGGTGCCGGTCAGCGCCGATCGTCGTGCCGTCGTCAATGGGCAGGTCGTGCAGATTGGCGTAAAAGACCCAAACTGAGGCTTCGAGCCACTGAAATACGAAGACGTACACGAGGACAGGCGGCTCCCCTGGCCTCCAAAATAACGCAAGGATAACCAATAAGACCAGCAGGGAGCCGGCTGCCAGAACCGCATTCGGGCCTAGCCCGAAAACAAGAAATGCAAACGCGGCCGAAACAATCACCGCGGGCGGGAGGTTTCCCGTCCCATCCTCTATCTTGGAACCACCATATTGACGTGCGGTGGACTGCGTCAAGCGATTTATCATTCGTTAGCCCACATCTCGATTGTCGCCATACTCGGCGCGTTTATTCTGGCCTTGTCGCGTAGCACTTGTGTAGACGTTCAGCCAACGCTCTGCAAATTGCCCTACGCCAAGCCTTGCAAGCGACGCGTATGCAGCCTGTCCGTGGCGACGGGCCAGACCAGCGTTATCGAGATAGCAACGTAAAGCTTCCGCAAGGCTTTCCGATGTAGCCTCGCGACATACAAAGCCATCGACGCCATCCTCAACTAACTCTGGCATGCCACCGCGTGGGAAGACGATAGACGGACGCGCGGCCTGCTTGGCTTCCATGACCACATTCGGCGAAGGATCGTCGAAGAGCGACGGCGCCACATGAATAGTGCTTCGCGATAGAAGACCGGGAACATCGGCGATTTCCCCGACGAACAATACATGTTTGCCGAGCAACGGGTCGTTTGCCGTCGCATCTCGGAGTCGTCGTGCCCAAGCATCGCCACTCCACTCCGAGATTCGCCCAGCGATCACGAGTTGTGCGTTCGGATAGTCGCTCACCACCGTTCGGAAGGCCTCGACCAAGACATGCACGCCCTTGTGCTCACTGATCTGCCCTACATAGGTGACACGGCACATCCCTTCATCTTCCGGCGGCACCGACAATGACTCGATCACGTGAGTGCGCTGCGGCGGCGCATTGTAGATCACCGTGATAAGGTCCTCAGCGACTCCATGGTTACGAAGCGAACGCGCGACGAAGCGTGAATTGGCAACGAACCTGTCAGTCTGCCAGACCACGAATTTCCATAACAATCGCCAGATCCAGTTGTGCACCGTTGGCTCATCGCCCGCCCGGAAGACCATCGGCAGGCGCAGAACTGTCAGGCCGATCAAAAAATTTAGAACATAAAGTTGATTGAAGGCATGAACGTGCGTTGGCCGAAACTCCTGGACAATTTGAAGAAAGCGCCAATTTGCCCGCACAAACGCCACGGGGTTTCGAAACGCTATGGCATGCATGCGGCCCGGGACCCGATGTTCGATGTAAGGCACCTTCAACCATGCGAGACCGCGAGCATCCAACTCCGGGGGAACATGCACACAACTCGCCTCGTCCCGCACAAGGCAGAGAACGTCGCAGCCCTGCTCCTTCAGTGCGGCCAAGGCCTCAATATTGCCTCGTTCCTGGCCAAAAACAACTCCACTACCAAAAAGGGCGAGAACGCGCGGGCGCTCAGTCATCCAGCAATCCTCCGTCGCAGTACAACCCTTTCAAGCCCACGGCATACACCATCCGCAGCCGCCTTGATGCTGTAGCGTGACGCCTTCTCGGCTATAGCAGATGCCACCGGTGGCGAACTCATCATGTCAGCAATGGCTTTGGCAAGCAAAGAGACGTTACCTACGGGGAACATAGAGCCTGCCAAGCCATCGGCAGCTAGATCCGGCGCGCAGCCACAGGCATCGGAAACGATGACAGGACGCCCGCAAGCCAGCGCCTCGTTAACCACAAGCCCCCACGTTTCGTCTCCATTGGAAGGCAACACGAGGACGTCCGCTGCCGCATACGCCTTTGGCATCATCGTCTGGTTACAGAAACCCAAGTGAACGAGATCAACACCAGTCGCATCTGCCGCGGATGCCATCTGCTCCCCAAGCGCCCCTGATCCCGCAACAAGGACTGTCAGTCCAGCCAGCGAACCCCTCAAGGCCCCGGCCGCTGAGATCAGATCAAGGGGTCGCTTGAACGGCACCAACTTGCCTGCAAAAAGTACGACTTTCGCATCAGACCCTACGCCATGTTGCGCACGAAGTTCCTGCCTCGCTCCTTGCGTCGCCCGCTGGGCGAACCACGCATTGTCCACACAGTGCGGAGAGAATATGAGCCGATCCTCCGGATAGCCATAGTGCTCCCAGTATTGGCGCGAACGTATCCCGACGTAGAGCGCAATATCGAACACACGCAGAGCAATAGGATAGATAAAAGACTTGGCGACTCTCTTCAACATACTGCGCGGCGTATCCAGATGGCTGTCCCCGCGCACCATGACCGGAATCCTTGCACGCTTGGACGCCCATACCCCCTGCCAGAAGGACTTTAAATGCCACCCCATGACAAGCAGCGCATCGAAACGGCCTTGGGACAACTGCTCCGCAATTGACGGCGTATCGCACCCGGCAAAATGGTCCAGCCCGGGCTGCGGCGATACATTGTCGAGGAAGCGATGTTCATACCCTGACAACAGATCGATGTCCCATTCAAAGCCGACGCCGAAACCCGCCTCAGCCTGGTCGGCATGGCTCGCCCGATGCGCAAAGAACACCATCAGGTCCAAGCGCCGGGCGAGTTCGCGAAAGAGCGGTACCTGATACTGGATTGGGTGCGAGGCAAGAATGGCCAGACGCATGGCTACGGCTTCTTTCGCTCACTTAGGAGCCGTTCGAAGATCGCTGCGTAGCGCTCCGCGATGGCTCGAGCCTCGAAGGGCATATAGACTGCAGAATCAGCCTTGCCCAGAGTCTCCGGTTCAGTGACTAGCCTGTGCAGACCGTCGCAAATCACTTCTTCCAACGCGGCCAGTTCCTCGCCGGTCGAAAAGGCAAGCGCAACACCGCCACCCGCAGCCGTCAGGATTTCGTGCGCACTGCTCGCCCGATGGAAGACCGACAGATAGGGCTTGCCAGACATCAGATAGGGATAGATCTTCGACGCCGTGTAATGTGGCTCGTCAGAACCGAGCATCAGGGTGGCGTCGGACCGCAACAGGATAGACAATGCGTCCAGATACGGTATTCGCTGGGGAATCTCGCGAACTATATTTTCGACTCCCGCTGCCTCGGCCAGTGCCAATACACGGAACCCCGCAACGTCGTTCGGATTGGCCGTGGTGCCAACAAAGTTCAAGCGCAGACGATCATAGAGTTTTGGATATTTGCTCCGCAAGGCCGCGACAGCCCTCAGAAACACACGTATTGTCGGCACCACTGGTGGCCAGATCGTTCCGACGTAGCTCAAGTGGATGCAGCCTAGCTCCAACTCATATGATCCAATATTTTCATCTGTGCTATCCAGTGCATTGAAATCTTCCGGATCGGATCCAATCGGAATGGCGGCCATCCGCTCCCTATCGAACCAGGGATAGCGTGCCGCCATCTGCGCGTTCTGTGTGTCTGAAACAGATGTGACGAAGCTGGCACCGCGCAGCGCCCGTGGCTCCAGCGCTGTTGCCAACCCATGCGACAGACCGGTCTTCGAAATCCGTGGTTGGGTTGCTCCCCAACCCGAAACCCAGGGATCCTGGAAATCCAGAACGACCGGAACACCAAATCGCTGTTTCACCTCGGCCGCAAGCAGCATCGGGTAGTACGGCGATCCTGTGATCAGAACGGCATGTACAGATCGCGTCTCCAGCAGGCAAGTGAGCTTACGGCGCAAGGAAACGAAGCTGCGCAGGCTGATTTCCCCAAGGCCGAAGGGCCGGGTCAGTCGTGGTGACACGGCCGACACCTTAACGACTTCAGTACTCGCCGGAACGAGTCTCACCAGCCCAGGGTCCAAACGTTCTTCGTGATAGGCCTCGTCGACACAGAGCACTATCGGTGTCCACCCCGCTGCAGGCAGATGCTTGGCGAGATGCCGCGCCCGGTGCACGCCCGCAAGCGTGCTCGGCGGAAAGTATGGCGAAACGATGACGCAGGTCTTGCTCACGGGCTCAAGCCGCTGCAGCGCATATCTGGAACACATCCCTTACACGAGCCTCGTCTCACTACTTCCATAGACCGGCGGAAAGCCAAACTACCGTGCAACGCCAGCCTGCAGTGCCTTTTCGACGGTCTGCAAAAGCGTTCGCTTCTCAATGTCCCAATTGAACTTCTTCTGTCCGAGCCAGAATGCGTGTTCACGCGCTGTCGCCAATCCCTCTGGGCTTTCCAGTAAATCATCAAAAGTTTCGGCCAAGGAGCGTTCGTCCCCAGTGCAGAAAGTGCGAACACTGGCCTCATGGCCCGCCGCAAACGCGCGATGTGAAGGCACATCAGACATCGCCACTGGCAGTCCAGCTTGCAGATATGTAAATTGCTTGTTTGAAAGCATAATCCTATGATTCCTTGTATCGCCGGTTTCACCGACAAAACCGATGTCATACGCCGCCGCGAGCCTTTCCATTTCTGAGGGTGCCGCAAGTGGTAAAACATGGACTCGATCGGACACTCCCACCTTGGCAGCGATTGCACGCAACGTTTCCAGGAACCCGTCGGCTGGGTGCCCCCGTAGATAAAGGTGCGGCTTTGTATTTGCCAAACCGATTGCCTTAACTGCGCACTCCAGTCCACGACCTGGCCCAATTGTCTGCGAAAACCAGTAAACGGAAGGCCCGGGAGATGCAGTCCCCCGTGGCGTTGGCCCATGGGGGGATTGCGATAGGGGAAATACGTTGAGTAACGTTGTGGGCAATTCTATCTGATACTCATCGCGGTAAGCTTGGGCGATCAACGGCGCTGCTGCGGTAACATAACAACATCCACTTAGATAAAGTCCTTCAATCGAACGGATCATTCTATGCTCAGCCTCGTATTCTGGGGCATCAGGCAAATCGCCGGGATGAAAATCCTCAGCATCATAGGCATAGAGTGCTCCATATAGTTGCGCCGCAATCGCTGCTGCGGGAAGTGCTGCCGGATAGTGCGCAATATATAGATCTGCCTTGCATCGCTTTGCTGCCGAGATCAGTGCCGGCGCGACGGGATGCAAAGCAGCACGTACGACGACCGGGTGCATAATGCGAAAATTCTTGACAGCGATGCCTGCAACAAAACGTCGTGCAAGCTCTGCCATGCGAATGCCCGCTGGCGCCAGCGGGCCGAACCGCGGGCGTTCCACGACTCGCCAGAAGCGGCTGAGAAACTCTTCATCTGCCTTGCGCCAAAAATCGGAAAAGTCAGGCGCGATTACGCTAACTTTATAGCCGGCCTCAACTAACGCATCCGCCTCCTTGACGAGGCGCGGATTCATTGATGGGTGAGATTGGGTGACAATACAAATTTCTTGCTTTCGCATGGCCTACGCTCTAGGTACCCTCGGCTGCACGGCTATTGCTCGCCTATCCAGCTTGCCGACGGCTAGGCATCCTGGATACGCATGGTTTGCCTACCAAGAGCAACTTTCTAAGCTGCTGATTCATTCCAAAGAACACTTCTCAATTCTGTTGAGCGATGTCTGCGCTAAATTGACGCTTGATGTGGCGCTAACAAAACCAAACCAGTCCCAGAATAGTGACCAAATGAAGTCACGTCTAGCTTTGGTAACTCTATTTCCCTCCACAAATCCAGCATATTCCATAGACGTATATCGTCGATCACTAACAAAGACGCCTTATAAAAATTTACGTTCATCAGTTGCTGTAAGAACGCTCTTTCAAACGACCGGTTTTTAGGGCCATCCAAAAAAATAATATCCGCACTTGCCATTAATTCACGATGCGCCTCGAAAACATTAGGTTGCGCAAGGTCACCCAATACTTGCACTAGACCCGGATCATCAAAATCCGACTGCTGAAAACACGTGTCTTCAAACGACTGCCATGGGATAACGTCAAAAGTAACAACCCTTCCATCGCGTGGAATATATTTTTTCATCACCAGGGAAGAAACTCCAAGGAAGGTGCCGATTTCGACCACAAGATTAGGGCGCATTCTTTTAACCAACGCCGCCAAAAGTTTGTAATGCTCCCCGGGCCAAATATTGGGCCACTTTGGTCCTTGACGAATTCTTGCTGAGACATCAACAAGGTCAATCTCCCTGGCATCGTTAGCCGCGCCAAGCACAAGGTCCATCAAAAAGTTGGTATTGCTATTAGCTGGTTGAGGCTTATCGGAACTGGTAAATGGATGAATTAGGGATAACTGCGAATCAGGTATGCTATTAATTTTCGGCATACAATACCGAGCCACATTCACCCTACCCGTGGTGATTTCCGATTTGATTCGGCTAACTATTCTGGCGACGATTCGAGTCACATCCGTTTCCTAGCTGGTGGTTATTCAAAAACAATCTAGCATGAACAAAACTGCTCAATGAGGAATCAAAGGGAACTTGGTCGCATCACAGTGACTTTGATGATCGTTGGCGAACTCGATCCAACACTCTACGCACGACCCGTTCAACTTCCGTTTCAGACAGGTTCGTTTCAGATTCGCGCACCCCTTTCTTACTTGCAATGTGTCGCGCAAACCAGAAGTGAAAGACCATATCTGCATATGTAGTGCCAAACCCGTGAATAAGATTATTCCGGCCGAAAAACTCATTTGTGCCGGGTGCGCTCAATTCTATCTCTCGATGCGATGGGAACAACGGGGTTACATGTTCTAGTGTTAGCCGTCCAGCGTCCAATAGATAGGTTGTGATCATGCACGCTGGATCGTTTCCATTTTCCGGAAGAACGTTGAGCCTGTTATTTACCAAGAGTTCACGCCGAAAAGCCATAAAGCACGGATGAAGAAAAACTGGCATCGATCTCTGCGGCATGTCAACAACTACCGCGACAACATCTTTAGTCGCAAGTTCCTTAACTACAAAATCATCCCAGCCATCTTTTATGGGGAACGCATCTACGTCACACAAGACTATAATTTCATCAGTTGTGTGGTCTATTAATCGCTGAAGAGACTGACCATGGGAATATGGTAACAAACGTGGCCATGGATGGAGCACCTTAACAAAGTCAAAGCGATTTGCGACTTCATTGAATACATGTTGTTCGATCAGCGTAGTGCAATTACCCATGACATAGTAATTGAAAGAGCCGATAGTTTTGTCGCGTATGCAGCATAAATGATCCTCAAAAATCCAGGATGCATCATAGTAGGCAACATAGATTCCAATTCTCGCCTTGTTGCGCATTTTTGGTCTACCGAACTTGCGCCGAAAGCCATAAGTTGATATATCCAAGAATCGCATGACGCGCCTCATGAAATATTTCATCGGGCCACTTAACGCACGCTCCAGAGATTGCCTAAATGACATTTTCTGCACAATGACTCCTGGTCTGCATCTCTTGTCGTTTAATGTTTCTTCTACTTGTCGGCAGTAGAGTTGTGGGATAGCGAGAACATTTTCATAAGTCGCTCTCCACCTGGCACAACTTCCAGCAGTTTCCTCATCGCACCAGAAAACCCAATGCGCATGATCGCAATATAGACTAAAGCAAAAGCGAACACTTCCGTTGCGAGCCTCAGTACCAAGACGCTGCCACCAGCGTTAATAAGTCGCAACCCTTCGACGGCTAAGACAGCTCCTGCGCCAGCTACTACCGCAGGCAGGAAGGCTGGCCGTATCGCTGCGAGCGCAATACCCGACTTGGCAACCAGCGCCGCCAATGTCAGGAGAACCACGAACAAGCCGTGCCCCGCGAGCGCCGCCAGATAGACCTCGATGCCCACTGGTACAAGCCACAACGCGAGCACGACAGCGATACAGGCCGAGACGAGATCGATCTGAAGGGATGTCTTTATCTCGTTGCCGGCCAACAACAGGCTGGAAAGCGTGGAGGCAATTCCAGCAAGCGCTACACCTGCCACTGCAAGGGGCAGCAGAGGGATGACGGCCAGCCATTTCGGCCCATAGAGCAGCGCAACGATATCTTCGGCGCAGAGTGCCAGCAATACAGCGGCAGGAATTGTCGTCCAGCACACACCCTGCAGCACCAGCCTGGCCATGCGCTGAAATTGCGGGGAGCGTTGCTCGGCACGCGTAACGACCGGATACAGCGACATCATCGCCACGGAACCAATACGCCCGGCAATCAATGTCGCCAATCCCACTGTGCGTGTAAACACGCCCAACACAGCAAAATCATACACGCCCGCCAGAACAGTCTGCTCGAAAGTCTGCCGGCCACGCGTCACTGCTGCGGCACCCATCCGATTTGCCCCGAATTGCGCTGTCTCTCTATAACGGACCCAACTCCAAGACCCGTCAGGCCGCCACCGTCCCAGCCACAAGAGATCGATAGCTGCGGGAAGGCCGAATAGCGGTACCTGAATAACTAGGGCCCAGACACCCCCGCCCAGCAAGGCTACGATCAAACCCGAAACCAATCCCAGCGACGTGCCTATGGTCAGTAAGGTGCGAAGGCGCTTCCAATTGTGCTGCGTTTCCAACATCCGGATACGCAGCGCACCAGCCGTGTCAACGAGAAGAACCGTTGCCAAACCGGCGAGTGGCCATGCAGCACCATGATAGCGCTCGCTGAAGTACAAAGCCCAGGCGACTAAGAGTGTCAGGCAGTACAGCGCCGAGTTGAGCACGATCCCCGCTGTAAAGTGTGCCTGCCAGTCGACATCCGCGGGATCGCGTAGCTGCAGGGCGTGGCTTGCCATTGTTTGGAAAGATGCCACCGAGACAAGACCGATGATAGACTGCGCCAACGCCATGCTACCGTAGGCCTCCGGCGTAAGCAGACGCACCAGAACAAGCATGGTCGCAAACTGCGCAACGTCCCGTAGCAGCGTAAACCCACCTCCCCACAAGATTGAGGATCTGGCCGCTTGCCCAAGTCCCTGTCCATTCGTTGCAGTACTACGTAATTTGACCATACGACGATCAATGCTCATCCAGCGGCACGCCCGCATTGATGTCAATCCTCATACGCTCTTATGAATTGTACAAGATGAGATGGTGCCGCGAAAACGCAAGGGGCGCAGAAGAGATGGGCACTATTTCGCATACCATTATTCTATTTAATTGCCAGACGACCTGTGTAATCAATAATGGAAAGCAAGGGAGCACGCCTATCCAATTTCCGTAACGAAGCCCAGTATTCGTCAACAGCTTTGCGCGCTCCTTGCCAATGCCCATAATCGTCAATAATCAAAACACCACCACCCACAAGCGATGGATAAAACATCTCAAGCTCGACTTTAGTGCTGTCATAAAAGTCAGTATCGAGCCGTAGCAATGCGATCGGTCTTTGAACAAATTGTTTGATTGTTTCTCTAATATCTCCGACGACAAACTCTACAAGACTCGTTGGATATCCGATTGAATTAACATTGTTTCTCACTTCATTTAAGGTCGCGTAGCAAAGGATGCCATCCGCTCTGCCTTGATGTGCGACAAACAGATCCTGAGCAGTATTGCCGCTATTATCTACATCTGCTGCGCTTGGATTGGTCATGCCTTCGTAAGTATCAAACATCAGAACTCTTCGGTCCATCACACCGAGGCTACAAAGAGTAGCCATGGCAATCATTGACGAGCCCCCACGCCAAACACCACACTCGACAATATCTCCAGGAATATTGTTTTCAACCAGATAACGTATTGCTCGGTAAAGTGCCAATCCTCTCTCAAGAGATGTCATTGTATAAGGCCGGCACTTGACCCAAATCTCATAAAACGCCTCGTCTTCAGGCGCCAAATGATTCAACTGCGCGAGGTCATCTCTCACCCCTGCTCGAATGGCGGCTACAAGCTTGATCTTTACAAGTCGGATCATGCTAGAAAAAAACATATGGAACTTCCTTTCATCAAGCTGCAGCAAAATTTATATAGGGAGGCCGATACTCTCAGTGCAAAGATATGGGGGGTGCTGGAGAAATTTGCTCGCGCGCAGAGAAAGTCATGACTCTTTTGGCTGCAGTTGCACCAACCCACTCAACAAACCCAATCCCTATGGATTCCTAGGAATGCATGCTACTATTTTGTTTTTATTTATTAAATCTTTAACTTTTTAGAGACAGTTAGCGACCTCGGTCCGCTTGCTTCGCCAACCTATCGCCTTACTACGATAGATGCCGTCCGACGATTTTTATACGTTTCAAGGTCATTGCACTACCTATTGAGTGAAGCAGGCGACGGGCAGGTGCGGTGGCAAATGCGCGCGTATCCGTCTTAGCTCAGTCTCGCGCCAATGGGTGAGCAAGGTAAGTATTCGAAACAAATGCAAGCCGTCTATGGACCATTCGGTCAGCGGCCTACCCCACGGATCAGCGCCGCAAATCATTGTCATTCTTCCCCGCTCCTCGCTTGTTACAGACGCCCATAGCTGCTTCACAGTAGGGCTGTGCAGCGCATACCATCCGTAATCTGGCCAAGAGCCTGAGGATGGAGGCCTGTCATCATCCTGTTTCGTCGCCTTTGACTTTGGAAGCAAGCGTCGGCCGAGCCAGCCAGCAGCAAATACCGCCAGCTTTTCCGGCGTGGAGGCATCGACGCTCCAACCCCAGTTGGAGTCTACGATCTTCCCGGCGTCGGCACAGATACGCGCGGCCGCCTTGCCCCACACTTCACGATTGAGTTTCCAATCAGGGTGCGTTCGGCTATAGCAAGCTGCTACGCGCGAATCTGCCAGAAAGTGGTCGTAAGGGAATCGCCGATACATGATCGACCCGGACACGGAAACTGTGTACGCCGTCGGGCGAATGCGGCGATCTTCTACCACGAGCCGATCGCGCGGCGTGGATAAATGCTCCGGGCAACCAACAAACCAATCCGCGAGCCTTTGCTCCACTGCAACAGCTAACTCCGGTGGGGCCGGTAGCGGAACATTGGGAAGAAATCCATTGACCCGTTGGTCAAGATAGGAAAGTATCGGGAGACTTCTTCCCAGCAAAGGCATGTGCTGCTTCTCAAGCCCATAGCCCTTGAACACCCAATCTGTCGTGCAGGCGGTCATGATCAGATCGGGCTCGAACTCCGCAATTTTTTCGCTAAAGCCAGGGTAGTGCGCATCTTCGGCCGACCACATCGCCCCCGACCAGCGCACGTTATCCGATAGGTTCCGCGGATAGAAGTCGTTGTCTCTCTGAAACGAAACAAACCGGCATCCAGCGGCGTCGCACAGACGGCGCGCAATTTCCGTCTCCGCGGCAGCGCGCTCATACAAATTGACTGCCGTGACCAGGCTACGGTTGGCGGCACTAAACAGCAATACGCGCGAATCCGCTCCGCCGCTGACGAAAAACAACGGGCGTTTGGCGATAGCCGTGCGCTCGGCGACGGCAACACGGATGGCAGCGGCAAGCTCCTCCGCCGCGGCAGTAATCGATGGGTAAAAGTCATCCTCGAACGGCCGCCAATACTCTGCCTTTGATATGCGTGCCGCCCGCGTGTCTATCGTCAGATGGGTTGCGGCCCCGGCATGTTTGACTTCCAAAAAGTAGGTATTCGGAGGCGTCGCGCGCCAGCCACGAATGAACTCGGCCATCGACACCAGATCGTAGCTAACCTGTGCCACAGGATCGACCAGCAATAAGTCTGGAAAGGTGGTTACGATGCACTGATCGGGCTTATCGCCGCGATAGACAAAACACGGATGGTATCCAAACTGGTCCGTCCAGATGTGAGTCTGGCCATCGCGCGGATCAAGTATGGCAACTACCGCGGCACCGTTATAGGGTGTCACCGCCTCAGCGCCTGCCGACAGATAACGCTCAAGGATCAACCTGTTGGCCAAGCCGCCACTGTAGTTCAGGCGTTCGGCATGCAACCACTCTTGCGCCGACCATACAAGTCGCCCGGATGAGACCACGGTCACACCCGTCGCATCGTCGGTTGCAGGACCGAACCGTTCCGGCTGATCGTCGACCCAAAGCCACCCGACAGGGCCGGCATGCATGACCGTCTCTTTTCCGGGCTGCGCTAGTTCACTGGCGACCGATTGCAGCCGAGCGCGATCAATACCATTTGGGCAGATGTAGAATGACAATTGGGATATTCCTAACGTCTGCTCAGAATCGACAACGAACCAGCCTTGCCTACGATCCGGAAGCGCGAATCATGCTGTATATGGCTGCGGAAATACTGGTGACTGCCAAACTCAGCCGATTGCAGTCGATCGGGAGTCAGCAAGGTATCGTGCAAGGCGATGATCCCGCCTGACTCGATGCGCTCACTCCAGAACGTCCAGTCTGCAGTGATGCCTGCCAGCGAGTGGTCTGCGTCGATGAAAATGAAATCTACGGTCTCGGGTACCTTATCCCCGACGCCAGTACTAAACGAACGCACAAACTTCAGTTTGCCGCTCGCAAGGTACTTCCGGTTGTAACTCTTGGCGATCATGAAGCCCCAGGAGATTCCTAGTCTACCAGTGAAGAAGGGATCCACGCCGTAAATGGTCCCATCCGGATCTGAAGCCTCGGCGAGCACCCGGGTGGTAAAGCCTTCGAACACGCCAATTTCAACGATGCGCTTCCGACCTGGCAGGTGCTGCATCAGAAGCGCGCGTTCAGCTTCAGTTGTCTGTGTCTGGGGCAACTCTGAGCCGATTGCCACGGCGACATAGTGAGCGAATGTTTTGCCGATCAATTTAACTCCTTTAAAACCGTATGTAATGTATCGATCCGTCAGCCAATGCTCATGCTCGCCAACTCTTGATCAACCATCATCCGAACAACATCGCGCATCTGCGACTTGGCCTGCCAGCCCAAGGCATCACTGGCCTTAGCTGCATTGCCCGCGCTAAATGAGGTTTCCGAAGGTCGTGTTAGCGCGTTGTCGAATTCGACATGCCGTGACCAATCGAGATCCACCGCGTCGAACGCAGCCTTGACGAACTCCTGCAGACTGCTCGTTTGGCCGGTGGCGATGACGAAATCTTCTGCGCGATCGAATTGCAGCATGCGCCACATGGCGTCCACGTACTCCTCGGCCGAGCCCCAGTCCCGACAGATACCCAGGTTGCCGAGCCGGAGCGACTGTTCCTGGCCGAGCTTGATTGCGCAGGCGGCGCGTACGATCTTGCGCGTCACAAAACGCGGTGGGCGTAGCGGAGATTCGTGGTTGAACAGAATGCCGTTGCAGGCGAACAGGCCATAGGCATCGCGATAGTTGGCAACCGTCCAGTGCGCCGCTGATTTGGCCACGGCATAGGGGCTGCGCGGCTTGAAGGGAGTTTGCTCGTCGGCCGGATGGTCGCCGGTATCGCCAAAGCATTCGCTCGAGCTTGCGTTATAAAGCTTGATGCCCTTGCCGAGAAAGCGAACAGCCTCAAGCAGGTTGAGCGTCCCCATGCAAATGCTTTCCATCGTCTCGACTGGCTGTTCGAAGGAAAGGCCGACGGACGATTGCCCGGCAAGGTTGTAGATTTCGCTCGGCTGGACTTCGGAAAGCACGGTCAGAACGCTGCGGAAGTCCATCAGCGACATCGAGCGTCGATGCACCCGATCAAGAACACCGAGTTGCCTAAGGTTGGCAAAGCTCGAAAGTTCAGCGTCGCGGGATGTTCCGAAGACTTCATAGCCCTTGCCGACGAGGAACTTGGCGAGATATGCCCCGTCCTGACCGGAGACGCCGCAGATAAGGGCTCTGGTCTTTGCGGCCATCATGATGCCACCGGTTGAAGTCGAGTGACACTCAGGCTACTGCACATTGGAAGTATCAATTGCCGAATCTGGTGCTTGAAGAGTGCGAAATCATACATCGCAAGATCGGCCGGAACTGCTTTTGGTTGATCCAACAGCCGGAGAAGTCCTTCGTTCAGCGCTTTACCATCATCGGGATCGACCATGATTCCCAGCCTGCCATCGGCAAGCGCATCGGGAGAACCGTCAACGCCGCCACCCAAAACCGGCACACCGCAGGCTGCCGCCTCAAGAAATACAAAGCCAAAGCCTTCGCCGATGCTTGGCATGGCGAAGGCATCCGCGAGATTGTAGAGGTCCATCATTTCTTCGTTGGGGACGCGTCCGATGAAGTGCACCTGATCTGAAACGCCACACTCGCCTGCAAGGGCTTCCAGCCGACCACGGTCGTCGCCGTCGCCGGCGATCAGATAGGCTAGATCGGGACGCTGCTTCAACAGCCCCGGCATTAATTGAATGATGCGATCCTGGCCCTTGTAGCGCTCGCTGGCCGATAGCCGCCCGAGGGTCAGCAATACTTTCTTGCCTTGGAGACAATACCGATCCTGCAAATAGTCTGGCTTGGACGCTGGCACGTATTGATCAAGGTGAATTGCGTTGGGGACCACTTTCACCCTCGCGGGCGAGACGCTGGCCCAGGCCAGAAATTTCTGTCGGGTAAAGCGACTGATGCTGATCGCCAAGTCCACCTGACGAATGCTCCAATCATGAAATATCGAGGGTTTGGGCGACCACACATCGATTCCGTACAGTTCGATTACCAATGGAATTCCAAGCGCTTTTTTTATTATTGCGGCCAATGGCAACAGGTTGATGTGTCCGCACAAGATTACATCCGGCTTTTGCCTGAGGGCCAGCGTCAGGCCCTGCCAAAGATAGCCAGCGATTGATCTGGCGTTGAAATGTTCTTCCAGCTTTGCGGGCAATACGCAGTCCGTGGACGGGACCAGCCTGGGCAGCGATACGATCTGCGTTACTTCAGGCATGGCGGCAAGCGCATCCAGTACATCGCGATTGTATTGGGCGATGCCGCCATGGCCGCCGTAGGGGTCGGTCATCAGGACCAGGATTTTCATGCCGCTATTACCCTCCGGCTGATGAACTGTCGAGCTAACACCTCACAGTCCTCCTGTATTCATCGCCATCACCGTGTAGGCCCAGCGGCGGGCCCAGGGACATGAGGGCTGGCGCAGGGCCGGTATTTGTTTCCATGCATCGAGGTTCTTGTCCTGTTGCAGCCATTGGTTCACGGGGACCGTAAAGCCGGTCTTCGGGCGGTTGCGAATGTGTTCCGGCAAGGATTGTGATGGAGCTGAAGCAAGAGCATGTTTGCCGTCTCCGGGACGCAATGCCGTCAGTAGCGGAGCGACTTTCTTGAGCAGATCGATATCCACCAGCGGCGTGCGAATCTCCAGCGAGTGCGCCATGCCGGCCCAATCGGAATCGCGCAACAGTTGATTGCGCATGTAGATGGATGACTCCAGTGCGGAAACCTTCATGGCCGGTGGTGCTCTCTCCGCAAACTGGCTTGCCCCTGCCAACTGCTGATTGAGATAGGCCATAGGCTGCAACCGCCGCAATCCTTCGCGGGCTAGTTCCTCGCCCATAACCGTGGGCAGTTCCTCCGGCAGGAACAACCCGCGCCGGAGCAGGTAGGCACCGGCATAGGTTCCGCCATATTTCAGCATGCCCGCGAACTTAGGGTTGGTCAGTGATGAGTTCGGGGCGTGGGGCGAGGCGATTGCTGAAAGCCGCGAGGCGACCTTATAAAAGGCGGTGCCGAGGAAAGGAATCATTGAAGGAATGGCAAACCGGCGAACCCAGTGCGGGATATCGTGAAACGATGGATAACCACCGAGCAGTTCGTCGCCGCCGACGCCGGAAAGTGCCACTTTCCAGCCCTGCATGGCTGCCGCCTGGCTTACCAGCCAAGTGTTGATGCCGTCGGTGCTGGGCTGGTCCATCGCCGCCAATATGCTTGGCAAGTGCCGGGCAAATTCCTGCTGCCCTACCCGATGCACATGGTGCCGCACGCCATAGTGCTGCGCGATCTCTTGTGCCAGCGGCACCTCGTCGTCGGCCGTGCCGACATATTCGCTGAACCCCAGTGTGACCGCCTCGACCGGTTGGTTCTGATCTTTCACCAAGCCGGCCAAAGCGCCGGAATCGATGCCACTGGATAGGAACAGGCCGACCGGTACATCGGCAACCAGATGGGCTTTTACGCTTTCCTGCAAGGCGGCATGGATCTCTGCAACCGCATCATCCTTGCTGAACGCCAATCCTGTCTGTGACGCTTCGACAAAGATGGACGCTACGTTGCACCAGCCAATTGGTTCGGATACCCCCGCATCATCCACCTGCAGGTAGTGTCCTGCCGGCAGCGCCTGGATGCCACGATAGAGCGTCCATGGCTCGGGCACGGTGCCGAAAAGATAGAAGCCCGCCAGTCCGGCCGGTTCATGTTCGCGGGACAGCTTGCCGCCTGCGAGCAGCGCCTTGACCTGCGAGGCAGCACGAATACACCAGCCATCATCCGCATAGTAGAGCGGCTTGATGCCGTAGGGATCGCGCGCCAGGAACAGCTTGCCTTGGCGCGCATCCCACAGGACGAAGGCGAACATTCCGCGCAATTCGTGCAGCATCTCCATTCCCATTTCGGCGTAGAGATGCAGCAGCACTTCGGTGTCGGAGTTTGACTGAAACCGATAGCTCTTGGCTTCCAGTTGCGTGCGTAAAGCCTTGTAGTTGTAGATTTCACCGTTGAAACTGACGACCAGTTTGCCGTCTTCACTTTCCATCGGCTGGGCACCCTGCTCGCTCAGATCGATGATCGACAAACGCCGATGGGCGAAACCTACCCTGCTATTCGGTGAATACCATTCGCCTTTTCCATCTGGCCCGCGCGCAACCATCGCGTCGCGCATTTGGCGTAATTCATCCCGGTCGATCGGGCCGGCTACGCGGTGATAGGAAAAAATGGAGGCGATGCCGCACATGGGTTAATTATCGGTGGTCGGCACGCCAAATGAATGAGGCGAAAGGAGATATCGCCATGGAGCCAGGGTCGGCGGAGGTCATGATCCGGCCATTCGCGAATGCAACGGGCAGGCTACCGCACTACTGTTATGAAAACAGTAGTGCCCGACAGGAGTTCACGAGACCGCGCATGATAATGCAAATGCCCCTAATCCGGGCAGAAAGTCGGCGCTGGCGCGACGGCGTTTGTGCTTACAGCCGACCGTCCGCCTCGGCCTTGCCCAGCAGGGACTTCACGTCGTAGAGGACATGCCCCGGCTTGCCGAAGGCATGAATGCCGGCAGCGCCGAGTTGCAGGAATTCCGGATGCGCCACGGCGAGGATGATAGCGTCGTAGGTACCCGGTAGCGGCATGGCATTGAGCGGCGTGACCTGGTATTCGTGCTCGGCTTCGGCGACATCGATCCACGGGTCGTAGATGTCGACTTGTGCGTGGTAACTGGTCAGTTCCCTGACGACGTCGATTACCTTGGTATTGCGCAGGTCGGGGCAGCCCTCCTTGAAGGTAAAACCGAGAACCAGGATTCTGGAGTCGACGACCGGCATCTTGCGCCGCGTCATGAGTTTGATGACTTTGTCCGCCACATAGCCGGCCATGCTGTCGTTAATCCGGCGCCCGGCGAGGATGACTTCGGGGTGATAGCCGATCTCCTGCGCCTTGTGCGTCAAGTAGTAGGGATCGACGCCGATGCAGTGGCCTCCAACCAAGCCGGGGCGAAAAGGCAGGAAGTTCCATTTGCTGCCGGCGGCCTCCAGCACTTCCAGAGTATCGATGCCGAGGCGGTGGAAGATCAGCGAGAGTTCATTCATCAGCGCGATGTTGAGATCACGCTGGGTGTTTTCGATCACCTTGGCGGCTTCGGCGACCTTGATCGAACTGGCCTTGTGGGTGGCCTTGTCCTTGTAGGAGCCAGCTTGCTGGCGATTGGGCGGCTGTTGTTCGCGAGCAAGCTCGCTCCTACGGCGAATGGGCGATTTCGGGGGTGGAGCCGGAGGTGACCTTTTTGATGGTGGGCAGGCGGTGCTGTTTGTCGCCGGGGTTGATGCGTTCGGGGCTGTAGCCGCAGTGGAAGATGTTTTCTTCCTTTGTTGCCCCCTCTCCCCGGCCCTCTCCCGCGAGGGGAGAGGGGGAAGTGCGGGCAGCGCCCTCTCCCTCTGTGGGAAAGGGTTGGGGAGAGGGGGAGGTGCAGTATCTCAGGCCGGAGTGCTTTTCCAGGATGGGGACGCAGACTTCTTCGGTGGCGCCGGGGTATACGGTGGATTCGTAGATGACGATGGCGCCCTTGGGCATGACTTTGCCAACGGTTTCTGAGGCTTTGATCAACGGGGTGAGGTCGGGGCGCTGGGCACTGTCGACCGGGGTGGGCACGGTGACGATGAAGATATTGCAGCGGCGCAGTTGTTCGGGGTCGGCGGTAAAGCTGAGGTGTTTTGCTTCAGCTAATTCAACGGGTTCGACTTCGCGGGTGCTGTCGCGTCCGGCGTTGAGTTCGTCGATGCGCGACTGCTTGATGTCGAAGCCGGTGACGGGGTATTTCTTGCCGAATTCGACGGCGAGTGGCAGGCCGACGTAGCCGAGGCCGATGATAGCGATGCGAATGTCGATGGTTGGACTCATGTCGAATATTTTACAAGGGTATTTTGTGGATCGGCCGACTGATGTCAGAGCCGCTCTATTCTGCCGGCGGATTCCGCCTACAATTCGGTCCGGCCGATGTGGCGCCTGGCCTTGTAGGAGCCAGCTTGCTGGCGAATGGGCGGTTGTTTTCGCGAGCAAGCTCGCTCCTACGGGGGGCGATTGGGGTGAGCTTCTGTAGAGCTTGCTGGCGAATAGCCTGAATTCGGCCTGCAAAATCGGAAAGTCGGCGCTGGCGATACGGCGGCTATGGCCCCGATGACCTATTCGGGCTCAGGCACAAACCCCGACTATGGCACTATCAAATTCCACACAGGGACGTCCTCATCAGATCACCTATCGAGATTGGATGTTTTTGAGCATCGCGGCGCGCAGAATTTCGTTCAACCGACTTTGATACCCTCTGCCCTGTCCTTTCAGCCATTCGATCACATCCGCATCCACGCGAACGGTAAGCTGCTGCTTGATGGGTTTATAGAATTTCCCACGAACCGTACCCTGCCAGTCTTTTCCGGTTGTAGCGGGTATATCCGACAAATCGATTTCGTTCTCGGGTTTGGCAGCCAGCGCCGCCAGTTCTTTACGGATTGATTCAGGGATTTTGTTCATAGCGTTTTCTTTCCAGTTTTGTCGCACGACGCGCCGAGATGATGTGTATGTGAGTCTCGCCTGTCTCGTCATCGGCTACGGTATGAGCCACCAATAGCACCGCAACACTGTCAACCCTGCCTAATGTTTGCCAACGCATCTCGCCCTCTTCAATCCGATCTTGCCTTGTGAGATGCAAAGGGTCATCAAAAACAAATTGGGCGGCTTCAAAGCTCAGTCCACGCTTTTTTTGTTGACGCGGTTTTTGTCAGGTTTCCATGTGACTTTCAAACGTCCAGCCTTTCGACATGTAGTTACAAAACTATAATTCTTTTCGCCACCCTGTGCAACTGCTTTCTACTGATGCGTTTTGGGAGTGACGGCGAGCCGGGCACTTCGCCTTACGCCGACAGCGTCATGCACTCGGTTGAACAAGTGGCTAGCCGACTGAAGTCGCCCTCCCCTTCCCTGCACTGCCTTCAGAAAGTCGGCGTTGGCGGTACGGCGGGCTGACCTTGCCTTTGTAGGAGCCAGCTTGCTGGCGATTGGGCGGTTGTTTTCGCGAGCAAGCTCGCTCCTACAGGAGGGGCGATTGGGGTGGGGGTGGGCTTGTCTTTGTAGGAGCCAGCTTGCTGGCGATTGGGCGGTTGTTTTCGCGAGCAAGCTCGCTCCTACGGGACGAGGTTGGGGTGGGGGTGGCCTTGTCTTTGTAGGAGCCAGCGATTGGGCGGTTGTTTTCGCGAGCAAGCTCGCTCCTACAGCCAGTCGGCGTCCCAGAGCGGGTAATCGCCGATATGGCTGACCAATCCTGCCCGCAGGGGGTTAGCGACGACGTAACGCGCGATGGAGGCAAGATCTTCCTCGCCGCGTACCGCGTGGTCGTGAAATCCCTTTTGCCATAACCGTTGGGTGCAGCCCAGGCGCGCATTGATGGCGATGGCGGATCGCGACTTGACTCGCTGCATCAGTTGCCCAAGCGCGCCCTGCTCCAGCGTCAGCAGCCAATGCAGATGGTCCGGCATGATGACCCAGGCGAGCGAAACGACGCGTCGGGCCGCGTGTTCGTTGCGCAGTTCCGCCGCCAGCAGGCGTCCAACGTGAAAGTCGGCGAACAAAGGACGGCGACCTTCGGTTACGGTGGTCAGTAGATAGGCCCGCCCGGCCTCGGATACCCTGCCCTTGCGCAAGACCGAAGCATGAGCCGGCAGACGCGCGGCGGATGTTGACGATGGCATCGGGGAATTATGAGCCGAAAGTCGTTGTTCGTTGTGTTGTAGGAGCCAGCTTGCTGGCGAATAGCTGGCGAATTGGGTGGTGGAGCGGATGGAGGCCGGCCTCATGAAGAAGTCGGCGCTGGCGATACGGCGCTTACACCGGCCGAGACCGGTCGTAGAGCGTTTCAGGTGCGATATCGATATTGCCTGGCCAAACGACTGTGCCGTAATCGACAAATGCCTTGCCAAAAAGAGGAGATCCCTTCAATTGGGAAAATGGCTTCTTGTCCATGTATGGCGTCATGTCGAACACCCGCTGCTCGCCGTTCTCGAACTCCAGGAATAACCGGTAGTCTGGCTTGACTTCTACCTTTACCACGTCCAACAGGACTTCCATGGCGCACATTCCTTATTGCAGTGGTGCGATACGAAACGGCTGCTCGCCGGCAACTGCCAATTCCCAGTCGGCGAACAACTCATCCTTGTGGATTTCAATCCACGCCTGCACCATCTTCAGTTGCTTGGGCGGAATGCTACCTGCCAACACGCGCCCATCCTCAATGGCGATGGACGCTTTCATGCCCTGAGTACCGAACATGAATGTGCGCCAGATTGTGGCGGTCTGTGTCCTCGAAGAACATGGCCACCAAGATTCCGTAGAACATGCTGATTGTTGGCATTGCGCCTCCTCTTGGCCGATTCTACTCGTTGTTGAAAACGTGAACCGGGTGGAGAACTTGGCGGGCTGAGGCAGGCCCCACGAAGGAGTGGTTTTTCGCGAGCAAGCTCGCTCCTACGGGGGGGGGCCTTGTTTTTGTAGGAGCCAGCTTGCTGGCGATTGGGCGGTTGTCTTCGCGAGCAAGCTCGCTCCTACGGGGGGGCCTTGGGGTGGGCGATTGGGGTGGGCTTGTTGTAGGAGCCAGCTTGCTGGCGAATGGGCGGGGGGTTTCGCGAGCAAGCTCGCTCCTACAGGGGCGGTTGAGTCCTGAAACGCTCGATAAACTGCGGTTCGGCGTCAGTCTCGCATCCGATCTCGCCATAGGAGTACTATTCACTCATGCAAGTCACCACTGGTACTGTTGTCGGCGGAAAGATCATCATTGAGGGCGTTCACCTCACCGAGGGCTCTGTTGTCGCTGTACTTTCACGCGAGCCGGGGGAGCCGTTCACTCTCTCGCCGGAAGATGAAGATGAGCTTCTCGCTGCCTTGGCCGAAATCGAAAGAGGCGAGTTCGTCTCAGCCGATGCGGTCCTTGAAAGCCTGCGCAAATTTGGCTGACGATGGCGCATCGCGTTAAAGTATCCGCGCGCGCTGCATTGCAAATGCATAAGGCTGCTGAATGGTGGGCCGAAAACCGACCCGCTGCGCCGGGTGCCATTCGTACAGACATAGGCGAAACCTTGCTTTGCTGGCAGAACAGCCCGGCATCGGTGCCCTCTGCGAGGGCGCCAGGGCCAAAGGCGTTCGCCGCTTGCTGGTAGGGCGCATTCGGTACTTTATCTACTACCGTGTCACCTCCGACACAATCGAAGTGCTGGCCGTTTGGCATGTGAGCCGCGGAAGGCAACCGTCTGTGCAGGTACTGAACACCTCGTTCAACGGGAACGAACCGGTGGTATGCAAACCGCAGGAGGCCCTGGATTGCTTCCTGCGCACGAAAACGGATGTGCTGGTGCTGGGGATTGGGTGGTGGAGCGGGTGGAGGCGGGCGTGACCTTGCCTTTGTAGGAGCCAGCTTGCTGGCGAATGGGCGGTTGTTGTTCGCGAGCAAGCTCGCTCCTACAGGACGGGGGATTGGGGTGGCCTTGTTGTTGTAGGAGCCAGCTTGCTGGCGAAAGCCACCGTCCATTCGCCAGCAAGCTGGCTCCTACAGGACGAGCAAACCGCCCCGGCTCCGGCCGGGGTTTTTGATTCTGCCCCTTGCGCCATAGTTACCAGTTCTTGTATATTCCGCACATGACGATCAAGCCCGCCGAGTTCCTTGGCGACACCATTGAAGCCCTGCGCGCCTTCCCCGAACATGCCCGCCAGGACGCCGGATTTCAACTGGACAAGGTACAGCGAGGCGAAGAGCCCGACGACTGGAAGCCAATGGGCACTATCGGCGCTGGCGTCAAGGAGATTCGGATACGGGACGAAGCCGGCGCCTTCCGCGTAATCTACCTGGCGAAGCTGGCCGATGCCGTCTATGTCCTGCATTGCTTCCAGAAGAAGACGCAGGAAACCAGCGAGAAGGATATCAAGCTGGCCCGCAGCCGCTTTGAAGAACTGATGAGGAAACCGCCATGAGCAAAGAACAACGATTCGCCAGTGTATGGGACGCCATCGAAGACACGCCGCAGCAGGCCGCCAGCATGCGCGCGCGCTCCGATCTGATGATGGCCATGCAAGCGTGGGTGAAGGCCAGCGGCAAGACTCAGGCCGAGGCCGCCAGGCTCTTCGGCATCACGCAACCGCGCATGTCCGATCTGATGCGCGGCAAGATCAGCCTGTTCTCGCTGGAGGCATTGATGGACATGGCCACGGTCGCCGGCCTGGAGCCCCACGTCACGATCAAGAAGCCGAAGGCGGCACGGAAGCGGCGGGACGAGGCACTGGCGGCGGCTTGACATGACAACCGACGCTATCAACGTGGCACTTACGGGGCGATCGTCGCGCATGTATTCCATTGGGACGGAGGGAACCATGACCGTTGTCATGAAGAAATCGAAGGTGGGGGCCAAGGTCGCAAGGCAAGCCGCTGTACCGAAGGCCGCCAAAGTTATGGGCGGGCGATTGAGGTGGCCTTGTCCTTGTAGGAGCCAGCTTGCTGGCGAATGGGCGGTTGTTTTCGCGAGCAAGCTCGCTCTACGGGACGAGGCTGGCGGGGTGGTAGAAAGTCGGCGCTGGCGGTACGGCGGTCTGACCTTGTAGGAGCCAGCTTGCTGGCGAATAGGCGGTTGTTGTCGCGAGCATGGCTTAAACACTAATGCTGCGCCTCATCGCGCCAGTTCATAACTCGTGCTGCGACCGCCGCCCTCAGCCTTGACCAACGCGCCCAGTTCCATCAATCCAAGAATGTCACGGTAGGCCGTGTCCTGGGAGCACTTGGCGATCGTTGCCCATTTCGACGTGGTCAGCTTTCCCTCGAAGCCATCCAATAGTTTATTGAGCAACTTGACCTGACGCTCGTTGATGCCGTAGCGCGCAAAACGTTCCCAGAAGCGCGCCTTGGTCATGACGGATTCCAAAGTGAGTTCAGCGCCGGCAATTGCCCTTTCCAGGCAGGCCAAAAACCAGGTCAGCCATTCTGTGATGTCCAGGCCACCGCGCTGGGTTTGTTCCAGGACATCGTAGTAGCTTGCGCGTTCCTGCTGGATTTGCGCTGACAGGCTGTAGAAACGTTGCGGGGTCTGTTCCGATCTGGCCAGGGCCATATCACCGATGGCGCGCGCCAGACGACCATTGCCGTCATCGAAGGGGTGGATGGTGACGAACCACAGATGCGCCAGCGCGGCCTTGATTACGGGATCAATCCGCTCCGGGACCAACACGTCGTCCTGATTGAACCAATTGAGAAAGCGATCCATTTCAGCATCGATGCTGCCTGCAGGCGGCGCTTCGTAATGAACTTGTTCTTTTCCAAAGGGGCCGGAGATGACCTGCATGGGGCCACCCGAATCGTTGCGCCATGTGGCCACGTTGATGGCATGCAAGCCACTGCGACCCGTCGGAAACAAGGCACCGTGCCAACCGAAGAGTCGATCGCGAGTCAGCGGATGGGCATAGCCTTGTGTTGCATCCAGCATCACATCGACGATGCCGTCAACATTGCGGTCAACCGGTGCGAGGGCGCCGATAGCCATCCCCAGGCGGCGGGCGAGGGATGAGCGAACCTGATCGCTGTCCAGGAGTTCGCCTTCGATCTGGCTGGTCTTGATGACGTCCTGGGTCAGGGTTTGGAGCCAGGTTTCGTCGCGTAGTTTGAAACCCAGCGCTTCCATGCGGCCAAGCAACCGCCCCTGGGCGTGGCGTACCGATGCCAGCGGTACCACCAGGGTCCCCAAGTCAAATTGCCAGTTGGGCCAGTCGGGGTGTTGCCAGATATACATGACGTTCTCCGCACATTGCGCGGATATTGTGGCAGCTAATCTCCGCTACGGCAAGGTTTATCTGCGCATCTATTGCGGAGAATAATACTGCTTTCTCATATGCGATCGACACCAGTAGCGATGATGTTCAGGCATGCCAGCGACACGTAGCGCGATATGGCGCTCTACAGGAAGGCAATGGATTCATGAGCGAATCCACCCAGCAAACCCAAACGTGCGTGTCGAGAGCGATCACTTCACTTCAACGCATCCCAGTCAGATTCGGGTATGGGAGGGGCGATTGAGGTGGCCTTGTCCTTGTAGGAGCCAGCTTGCTGGCGAATGGGCGGTTGTTTTCGCGAGCAAGCTCGCTCTACGGGACGAGGCTGGCGGGGTGGTAGAAAGTCGGTGCTGGCGAGACGGCGTAATAGCGCAGACGCCCCTCCAAAAGATCATCCCGCTTTCCCGCGATAGTTGGATTCGCAAAATTCGACCAGCCGGTCTTGATAGCGGAACAGTTCCGGCACGGATTGCCGAATTGATCTACGACGCTCCGCAATTTCTGCTACGATGTGCGTACATTGTGATCACAAGGAGTTAGCCATGGCTGCTGTCGTCCCCGCCAAGGAAGAGCGTCTCGCCATCCGCATCGCACCAGAAACCAAAGATTTGCTGCGGCGCGCTGCCGAACGGCAACACGCCAGCCTGTCGAATTTCATCGTGCGCGCCGCCCTGGATCGCGCCGAAACCCTTCTGGCTGACGAGACCCGTTTCGTCGTGCCGCAAGAGATGGCCGATGCCTTCTGTGCCGCGCTCGACGCTCCGGCGCGCGACATCCCGGCGCTGACCCGGCTTTTTGCCGAAAAGAGCGTTCTTGACCGCTGACCAAGGCGGCGCACCGTGACGGAAGCGCTTTCCGGCACCTTGCCGCTGGCCCCTGAATTTGTCGTAGCGGATTTCTCCTGCAGTCGTCCGGCGCTCGACGACTACCTGATCCGCCATGCACTGCTCGCCCAGCGCGCCAACACGGCGCGTACTTTCGTTGCATTTCGCGGCTCTCGGGTCGTCGGCTATTACAGCCTGGCGGCGGCATCCGTCGAACCCGAGCGAGCCCCGCAGCGCGTGGTTCAGGGCACCGGGCGTTACCCGATCCCACTGACGCTGCTTGCCCGCCTCGCCGTAGACAAGGCCGAACAGGGCACGGGTCTTGGCAAGGCGCTACTGAAGGATGCAATGAAGCGCTTCCTCGTCGCGCACGAACAGGTGGCCAGTCGGGCGCTCCTGGTGCATGCCGCCGATGCCGCTGCCAGCGATTTTTATCTGAAATTCGGTTTTCAGGCCGCGCCCTTCAACCCCTTGCATCTCTATCTCCTGCCGAAGGACATGCAGCGGGCGCTACGCAAAGCGCAGGGCTGACTGGCCTGCTTTTGAACACCGGCCTGGCTGGGCGACTTTGGAGGTCGTTCCATTCGACCTCTGGGGCAACCATTCCTTCTGGTAGAGGCGGGCTTTTTGTAGGAGCCAGCTTGCTGGCGAATGGGCGGTTGTTTTCGCGAGCAAGCTGGCTCCACGCGGGGGCCTTGTGGTGGGCTTGTTGTAGGAGCCAGCTTGCTGGCGAATTGGGCGGTTGGAGGTGGGCGTGACCTTGTCCTGGTCTTTGTAGGAGCCAGCTTGCTGGCGAATGGGCGGTTGTTTTCGCGATCAAGCTCGATCCTACAGGGCGAGTTGGAGGTGGGCGTGACCTTGTCCTTGTCTTTGTAGGAGCCAGCTTGCTGGCGATTGGGCGGTTTTTTTCGCGTGCAAGCTCGCTCCT
>JAUYFQ010000130.1 GCA_030690895.1 Sulfuricellaceae bacterium | reverse complement strand
CAAGCCGGCAACGCGCCGTTGCGGGCGCTCGATTTGACGACCGGGGACTATCAGGAGAAAAGGGCTGCTTTCCTGACGCGGCTCGAAGAGGGGCAAAACGTCGATCCATTGGCGCTCGCGGAAATGGGTGAGAAACTGGAGCTTGCCTGGGTGATGAATTGGCTGCAAACTTGGGTTTACGATTTGGTGGCCGCAAAAACCACCGGGACGATTCGTTTTCACTTCGATTTCTCGATTAAAATCCTGGCATTGGCAAACAACGTTGATCTATTGCTGCTATTCAATTATCAGCGTGATTTGCTCAGTGCGCAAAGGACTTTGCAGCATCCGCTCAACGCTCGCCTGCTGCTGGAACAATTGCTGTTAACCTACTGGCAAATCATGAATCGCAAACAGGAGCCTGCCCGTGGCTGAATCTCCCCAACCCGCGGCATCTCGCCCCGGCGTATTGTCGCTGACCATCAAGGAACGCTCCGCGCTGTATGCAGCGTATATGCCTTACCTGAAAGGCGGCGGCATTTTCATCCCGACTCCCAAGCCCTACCGCATCGGCGATGAAGTTCTGATGTTGCTGACCTTGCTCGACGAACCCAGCAAGCTACACGTTGACGGGCAGGTGGTGTGGATCACGCCCGCCGGTTCGCAAAACAACAAGACCCAGGGCATCGGAGTCCAGTTCAACGAGAACGAGAACGGCATTACGATACGCAACAAAATAGAAGGGTTGCTGGCAGGCACCCTCAAGTCCAGCCGCCCGACTCACACCATGTAATCAATTTCACCATGCTCGTCGATTCCCATTGTCACCTCGATTTTCCCGATCTTGCCGCCAACCTCGACGAGATTCTTGCCAACATGCAGCAATACGGTGTCGGCCATGCATTGTGCATCGGCGTGAATATCGAGAGTTTCCCCAAGGTTCGCGCGTTGGCTGAAGATCATCCCAACATCTACGCTTCCGTCGGCGTTCATCCAGATTATGTGGATGTCATCGATCCGACCATCGAAGAACTGGTGGAATTGGCGGCACACCCCAAGGTGCTCGCCATCGGCGAAACCGGGCTGGATTATTTTCGGTTGCAAGGCGACCTGGAATGGCAACGGGAACGCTTCCGCCGCCATATCCGCGCTGCACGGACGGCTCGCAAACCACTGATCATCCACACCCGCGAGGCAGCGGCGGACACGTTGCGCATCATGGCTGAGGAAAATGCCGCCGAGGTGGGCGGGATCATGCATTGCTTCACGGAAAACCTCGACGTGGCCGAGCAGGCACTGGCAATGAATTTCCATATTTCCTTTTCCGGCATCGTCACATTCAAGAATGCGATTCAGATCAAAGAGGTCGCGCGCGCAGTTCCGCTGGAGCGCATCCTGGTTGAAACCGACGCACCCTACCTGGCACCCATGCCGCATCGCGGAAAAATTAACCAACCGGCCTACGTAAAGCACGTAGCGGAAGAAATCGCCCGTTTGAAAAACATAAGCGTGGAAGAGGTGGCGCAACAAACAACCCGGAACTTCTTCAAGCTGTTTGGTCTTTGCCTGAGCTAACCGGCTTTGCTGCCTTCTTTGGCTTACTAGGTGAGTAGCAGCAAGCCTTACAGCTTGCCGCCCTCGCAGAACCGGACTTGGAACTTTCCTCCATCCGGCTCCCAGCTTGAGTCATTCACAATGGTTTGAGATATAAGGACACCTCTATAAATCGTTACTTCCGCCCCAGCCCCTGTCATGTGTGCGCAATACCCCGCTAAATAGGCGTTTTACAGAGAAATCCCCGTGTTCTAAGCCATTGCGGGCGCATCTCTCCTGTCATCTGCGCAAAGCAACCTCTTCGCGTCCCGCTTGAGCAGTTGTCCCAAGCGCTTCATGTTGTACACCAGATTCATCATCCCGATCTTGAACTTCGCTCGTTCCAGGCCAATGGTGCGCACGATATGCCCACCCATTTGCGCCTGGGCGCCGAAGACATGTTCGACCCGCGCCCGCACCTTGGATTTGACCCGGTTGGTTTCCTTCTGCTCATCCGTCAGAGGGTGGTTCCGTGTGCCCTTCTCGCAAATCTGGCTGGGCAGGTTGTCGGCAGCCAGCTTTTCTTCGTGTTCTTTGGAGCGGTAGGCGCTATCGGCATAAACCGCGCGTTTGTTGCCGTCCTCGTCCGAGGTCTGATCCAGAAGCGTTTCAAATACTTGGCTGTCATGCACGGCGGCATCCGTCACGGCGTAGTCTTGTACCAACTTGTTGGCTTCATCCGCATTGATGTGGTTCTTGTAGCCGTAGTGGGTCTCGTTGTTCTTCTTGGTCCAGCGGGCGTCCACATCCTTTTGCCGCTTCTTGTTCTCGGGCCAGTCTTCGGGTGGCGTACCCGCCTTGATCTGGGCGTTCTCTTCCCTGCCATTGCGTTGCCGGGGGGCTTCGACGAACGTGGCATCGATCATCTGGCCTGCGCGAGCCACGTAACCCTGCTTCGCCAGTTGTTCGTGAAACCGGTCAAACAGCACTTCGACCAATTTCAGGTCTTTGAGCCGTTCCCGGAATAGCCAGACCGTCTTGGCGTCAGGCACCCGGTCTTCAAGTTGCAATCCCAGAAAACGCATGAAGGAGAGCCGGTCGCGCACCTGGTATTCAACCCCTTCGTCAGCCAAGTTGTACAGGTGCTGAAGAACCAGCATCTTGAA
>JAUYFQ010000097.1 GCA_030690895.1 Sulfuricellaceae bacterium | reverse complement strand
CGCTGTCACCAGTCGCGGCAAACGAAATCCCCGTGGCGTGAAACGAAAAATGAGCAAATTCAATCTCCGAAAACGAGGCGATCCGATCAATACGCCTTGCGAGCCAATGCCTCGAATTTTATCTATCTAAACAGTATTGGGCTTAAGTCGGCACACGTTTCGCAAGAAAACGATCCAGCTGATTGGCAAATGCCATACGATCGCTCTGATTGAAGCTGGACGGGCCGCCGGTCTCGACCCCGCTGCTCCGTAGCTGCTCCATGAAGTTGCGCATGCTGAGCACCGCCTGAATGTTTTCCGGAGTATAAAACTCACCTCTGGGATTGAGCGCATGTCCGCCCTGCGCAATGACTTCTGCCGCCAGGGGGATGTCGGCGGTAATCACCAGATCGCCCTTCTGAACCTGCTCGATAATCTGCCGATCGGCCACATCAAAACCGGATGGCACCTGAACGGACTTGATGAACGGCGAAGATGGCGTGGCGATCAGCTGATTGGCCACCAGCGTGGTGATGACTTTGGCACGGTCTGCCGCCCGGAAGAGAATTTCCTTGATTACCTTGGGACAGGCATCCGCATCTACCCAGATTTGCATTGCTAAAGTCTCCCGGAATATGAATTGAAGAATAACAGACATGGGGCTATATTGGCCTGATCCCGCAACCCGAAATGGAGCGCATCATGACCGACATCACTACCCTGCTCGGCGCTGAAGCCGAGAGTCTGTTGTCCTACCAGTGCAGTGGCATTCCCGGCGCCATGTTGCACTTGCCCGGGCCGGATTACGTCGATCGTGTGGTTTCACAAAAGGATGTCCGGCCGGGTGTGATGCGCTCGCTGCAATGCCTGTTCAACCACGGGCGGCTGGCTGGTAGCGGTTATCTCTCCATCCTGCCGGTCGATCAAGGCGTGGAGCACTCGGGCGGCGCTTCCTTTGCGCCCAATCCGATCTATTTCGACCCGGAAAACATTGTCAGGCTGGCCATTGAAGGCGGCGCCAATGCGGTGGCCTCAACGCTGGGTGTGCTTGGCTCCGTGGCGCGGCGCTATGCTCACAAGATTCCCTTCATCGTCAAAATCAATCACAACGAAATGCTCACCTACCCCACGATCTACGACCAGACCCTGTTCGCCAGCGTCGATCAGGCTTTCGATCTGGGCGCGGTGGCGGTGGGCGCCACGATCTATTTTGGTTCGCCCGAATCGCGTCGCCAGATTCAGGAAGTCAGCGAGGCATTCGCGCATGCTCACGAACTGGGCCTGGCTACGGTGTTGTGGGCGTATCTGCGCAACCCGGCATTCAAGAAGGATGGGGTGGATTACCATGTCAGCGCCGACCTGAGCGGTCAGGCCAACCATCTTGCGGCAACCATCGGGGCGGACATCATCAAGCAGAAACAGGCCGAGAATAATGGCGGTTACACTGCGATAAAATTCGGCAAAACCCATCCCAAAGTCTATTCCGAACTCACCAGCGAGCACCCCATCGACCTCACCCGCTATCAGGTAGCGAACTGCTTCATGGGTCGCGCCGGCATGATCAATTCCGGCGGTGCGTCAGGCGGCGAGAACGATCTGGCTCAGGCAGTGCGCACTGCCGTGATCAACAAACGCGCTGGCGGCATGGGGATGATTTCCGGACGCAAGGCGTTCCAGAAGCCGATGGGCGATGGCGTTACCTTGTTAAATGCGATTCAGGACGTGTATTTATCCGATCTCGTGACGATTGCATAATGCGGGACCCCATCCTCCAGGTAGGGCGATGCCGGCATGAAACAATGGCTTGAGATTGGTGTTGATGACTATTCTACATTTACAAGTTTTGAAATATACCAACAATTATATTTTCTCCTGTTCACATCGCGCGCGCGTAGTGTGACCTTACTGCGCTGATTTAATCACTGATGGTGATGTGAAGTTATTGATCCGGCCCAATGAAATATGAACTTTGTGTGATTTTCATGCACCAAAGATCATGGACAAAGAAAATGCGCGAAGACAGACATTGGAGCAACTGCACGAGAGGCGAAAGCAAGTCGTTCGGTTGTACAAGAAGGGGGTTGGGGTCATGCAAATTGTTGCCATGACGGGGTTGAGCTACCCGGCGGTTCGCAGTTGCGTTGACCTGTTTGATGCGGGGGGCTGGCCTGCCATTCGCCCCGCTTTGCGTGGGCGCATCCGGGGTGCGGGACGCATACTCAGCGCAATACAAGAAGGGACGATTCAGCGCACCATCATTGACAACCGGCCCGAACAGCTCAAGATGGATTTTTTCTTGTGGAGTCGCGCTGCTGTGGCGCAGCTCATTGAGCAAGAGTATGGGATCAAACTGCACGTTCGCAGCGTCGGCAGCGGCGCCCTCGCCGCGAATTGCGACCGCATTCGCGGCGAGGGCGCCGCTCCTACATGAATGCCCATTCCAATGGATAATCCGGGATAAATATATTGGCGATGTGATTTGCTCGTGATATAAGATTGCAGAACCATCACAAGCATAAGAAATCGAAATGGGCGAAAGCGGACCACAGTTCATTGATATTTCACGCCTGCAAATCGGGATGTTCGTTCATCTTGATCTCGGCTGGATGGACCACCCATTCCCTCTCAATAGCTTCAAACTGAGCTCGCAAGAGCAACTTGATGTTATCCGTTCGCTTGGCATAGACCGGGTACGTATTTCTGTCGACAAGAGCGATTCCGAGTTTTTTGATCAAGGCGGAAAGGTGGCTACACCGGGCTTGCATTTGGTCGAGAGCCACCCAAACCCGGAAGAGAATGCCAGGCAAAAACGCCGTAACCTGCTGGCGAAGCAGCATGCCAGCTTGCAAGTTTGCGAAAAGCAATTCTCGGTCGCTGCAAAATCCTTCAAGCAGATCACGGAATCCGCATTTTCTCAGCCAGAGCTTGCACGAGAGCTGTCTGCAAGGGTGATAGGCGGCTTTATCGACGGCATTCTTGTGGAAGAAGACACTGCCATTCGTTTGTTATCAGAGAAAGCGGGTGAAAAAAGCTCACTTCATGCGCTCAATGTAAC
The DNA here is from genome assembly GCA_030690895.1 of Sulfuricellaceae bacterium. Lineage (GTDB taxonomy): Bacteria > Pseudomonadota > Gammaproteobacteria > Burkholderiales > Sulfuricellaceae > Sulfurimicrobium. The sequence goes on along the minus strand of JAUYFQ010000097.1, from coordinate 19,730 downwards.
CATCATTTCGCTTCTGCTGGGCAAGACCTGTGGGCTGAACAGGGAGGAATTGACCGAACTGGGTGAAGGCGCATTGCTGCACGATATTGGAAAAATGCATCTGCCGGATCGCTTGCGCTGGCATGACCAGCACTTCCTGGCGGTTGAAAGGGAGATGTATCAGGAACATGTTGCACATGGCGTGGACATGGGCCGGAAAATGGGTCTGGCCAAGGGGATATTGCTGATTATCGGCCAGCACCACGAGTGTGTGGATGGAAGCGGTTATCCTGGCCGTATCCGGGACGATCGGCTGATGTCCGCAAGCCGGATCGTCGCGCTTGTCAATCAGTACGACAACTTGTGTAATCCGGGAAATTCTGCCCTGTCTGTGACGCCCCATGAGGCGTTATCACTGATGTTTGCCAATATGAAGCAGAAATTTCATGCGGCAACCATGAGTTCGTTCATTCGAATGATGGGGGTATACCCACCCGGTTCGGTTGTCCAGTTGAGCAATGATCGCCATGCGTTGGTTGTCTCGGTCAATTCATCGCGACCGCTCAGGCCGCGCATCATTATTCATGATCCGCGAGTGCCGAGTGAAGAAGCGCTGGTCTTGGATCTCGAAACCGAGCCTACTATCGGGATTCGATCAAGCCTCAAACCGATGCAGCTACCCAAGGCTGCGTATGACTATCTCTCTCCGCGCAAGCGGATGTGCTATTTTTTCGAGCGCGCCTGTGAGTCTGGGGATAGCCAATGAAATCCCCCAGCTGGCTGCCGCTGATTGAAGGGATGCTCGAGGCGGTTTTGCTTGTTGACCCGATTGATCTGAAGATCGTTGCCAGTAACCGGGCTGCGGATGTCATGCTGGGCCTGTCTACGGGTGCATTAATCGGCAAGCCGGTGGTGGATCTGGCTTCCACGCCTGAAGATGTCTTTTTCTGGGAGGATGTGGCGGCAGGCCTTTCCGAACAGATTTGTTCACAAACGCTTATCAAACGTGCCAGTGGTGAATCCATCCATGTGGAAAGGCAAGTCAGTCTCGTGCAGATGGGAAGCGGTTCGACGATTTATCTTGTCGCAATCCGGGATGAAAGTGATCGTTACAGGGTTGAGGATGAGCTGGAAAGGCTAATTGCAGAACTTCGTGCAACGCTTGAGTCGACGGCTGACGGCATTCTGGTCACGGATATGGAAGGAGCGATCAGGGGTTACAACCACCGGTTTGCGGACATGTGGTCATTACCCGGTCATTTGCTGACTCAGCGTGACGATGCCGCTGTTTTTGCCTGGATGGCGCAGAACGTGCTGGATGTAAACCACTATGCTGCCAAGGTGAGCCTCATTTTTCGCACGCCCCTGCTGGAGGCGACCGATACAATCGTTCTGCGTTCCGGCAAGATACTGGAACGGGTCACCTTGCCCCAGTATGCAAGAGGGCGACCAATCGGGCGGGTTTATTCATTTCGCGATGTTACCCAACTGATCGCTGACGAATCCAGACTCCAGCTCGCCAGCAAGGTTTTCGAAGCCAGCATGGATGCGATTTTTGTGACGGATGCGGATCATTTGATCGTAACGGCCAATCCGGCGTGTGAGCGTCTGACTGGCTTTAGTCAGCAGGAGTTGTTGGGTAAATCCCTGCATGACTTTGTATCAAAACAAAGTGATGCGGCTTTTGTTGACAAGTTGCTCGATCAATTGGGGCAGGGTAGTTTGTGGGAAGGCGAGCTTTTGAATCAGAGCAAGAATGGCGCGCCTTATCTCTGCCTGGCTTCACTGGTCAGGGTGCAGAATGAAGAAGGTGGTGCGCTGCATTATGTCGGCTTCTTCCGGGACTTGACGGAAACGCATGCGGCCAGAAAAAGAATTGAAGAGCTGGCCTATAACGATTTGCTGACGGGGCTGCCAAACCGCCTGCTGTTGTCCGAACGGATTCAGCAGGCGCTGGTAAATTCGGATCGTAGTGGTAGCCGGTTTGCCATCATGTTTCTGGACCTGGATCACTTCAAAAAAATCAATGACTCACTGGGACATCTTTTCGGGGATCGAGTGCTGGTCGAAGTGGCTGAACGCCTGAAAGATTGCCTCCGGCAAGTCGATACGGCTTCCCGTCTGGGGGGGGACGAGTTCGTTCTCCTATTGCATCAGACAGATGGAAAGGGGGCAGAAGTTACTGCAAGGCGCGTTATCGAAGCACTCAAGTCCCCATTTATTTTCGATGATATGGCTTTTTCCGTTACTTGCAGCATTGGCATTGCCTTGTATCCGGATGATGGCTTGACGATGGACGATCTCATCAAAAATGCCGACAGCGCCATGTATCACGTCAAGGAACGTGGCCGTTCAGATTTTCGTTTTTATCAACGACAGATGAATATCGGTTTGCTGTCCCGCATGAAGCTTGATCATGCCATGCGCCAGGCCATCGAACATGGGCACTTCAGGGTGCATTACCAGCCCCAGATTGATTTGAAATCGGGTGAAGTGTTCGGTGCAGAGGCGCTAATACGTTGGCACGACAAGGATCTGGGTCACATCTCTCCTGCGCGATTTATTCCCGTGGCCGAAGAAAGTGGTGTGATCGTTCCCATTGGCAACTGGGTGCTTTCTCAGGCTGTTGCCCAAGCCCGGCTCTGGCTGGACAAGGGCTGGAAAATCAGTGTGGCGGTGAACGTCTCGGCTTTGCAGTTTCAACAGGCTGATTTTGTCGAAACCGTGGCAAACGCCTTGAATCTGGCGGGTTTGCCAGCAGAACGGCTTGAGCTTGAATTGACCGAATCCATTCTGATACGGGACGCTGATATTGCCTTGGAACGTCTGCAACAACTTGCGGATTTGGGTATCAAACTGTCGATTGACGATTTTGGAACAGGTTACTCCAGCCTGAGCTATCTCAAGCGTTTCCCGATCAGCAAGCTCAAAATCGACAAATCGTTCGTGGATGATTTGCCGGATGAAAGCGATGCTGCAATTGTGACCGCCATCATCAATCTTGCCCGCGCGCTTAAAATGAGAGTCATCGCGGAAGGCGTCGAAACAGATGCGCAGCGTGATTTCTTATTTGCTACCGGCTGTGACGAATTTCAGGGGTATTTATGTTCGCCCGCGATCGACTGCGTGGGCTTCGAGAAACTTGTCGAGCTTTCACTGAAACAACGTCAGATCATGTGATCTCGACCTCGGTTCCAGCCTGAACCAGATCGAATAATTCCACGATATCCTGATTACGCATTCGTATGCAGCCATGCGAGCAGGGTGATCCAATTGCCGCTTCGTCGGCAGTGCCATGAATGTAAATATACCGGCGCATGGTATCCACCGTCCCCAGACGGTTGAAGCCGGGTTCGCAGCCAGACAGCCAGAGAATGCGGGTCAGAATCCAGTCTCGGTCTGGTTGTGTCTTTGCCAGTTCGTCCGAGTAGATTTCCCCTGTTGGACGGCGCCGGACAAAAACGGTGTTAAGCGGCATGTTACGACCGATCATGGCGCGAACAATGTGTTTCCCCCGTGGGGTGCAATGACTGCCGGATTGCTCGCCAGGCCCGTTTGCGGCGCTTGAAATGGAGTAGTGTTTTAAGATTTCACTATCTTTATATAAAACAATAACCTGTTCTGATAAGTTAATTCGAATTTTAATGAATGCTGGGCGTTTTTTTAACTGACGCCGGTGAGCAAAAAAGTCGGACAAGGTTTTTCCGCACTGGTCGGCAAGAATGCCCCCGATTACCTCGGTATGATGATTGAGGCGTGTTTCCCCGAACAGGTTGACGACACTGCCGCATGCTCCTGTTTTCGGGTCGTTTGCGCCAAAGTAAAGTTTGCCAATGCGTGCATGCATGATGGCGCCTGCGCACATGGCGCAGGGTTCGAGTGTGACATACAGCTCGCAATCAACCAGCCGATAATTGCCGATCCGCTGCCCTGCCTCTCGCATGGCTCGAATCTCGGCATGTCCTGACGGATCATGGCTGCTGATTGGCGCATTGAAGGCTTGAGCAATGATTTCATCCTGATAGACAACCACGGCCCCGACGGGAACTTCGCCCTGCCTGGCGCCTTGTTTCGCCAGTTCGAGCGCCTTGGACATATATGTTTCGATTCGGTCAGACGGGTCAATATCAGACATATGACAAATAAAATCGCCTTTTGCCGCCATATTCATAATCTATTATTTGGCGGCGATTTATGATTGAATACCGGGTTCTAGATTAACACAAACACGGATGGACCATGGCTGATCGCCGTCTACAGGTTTTTTACACGGTTGCCAAGCAACTCAGTTTCACCAAGGCTGCGGAGTTGCTGTTCATGACCCAGCCAGCGGTAACTTTTCAGGTCAAGCAACTGGAAGAGCATTTCAATACCCGCTTGTTCGAGCGCAGTCATAGCCGGATTTCGCTGACTCCTGCCGGTGAACTGGTTCTGGACTATGCGGAACGAATCCTCAATCTGTCCACCGAACTGGAAACCCGCATGGGCGAAATGACCGGGCAGATCAGCGGCGTACTCATGCTGGGCGCCAGCACCACGATTGCGGAGTATCGATTGCCTCGCAAACTCGGCGATTTCAAGGCGCGCTATCCACAGGTTCAGGCCAGGTTGACGGTGGCTAATTCCGAAACGATCGAAAGCAAGGTGGCTGATCACACCCTGGACGTGGGCTTGATCGAAGCGCCATCCCACCATCCTCATCTGAAAAGCATCGTTTGTTGCGATGACGAACTGGTGATGATCTGCACCCCGCAACACGCGCTGTCCGGCCTCCGGAATATCACTGCGACCCAGATGGCGGAACTACCCTACATCAGTCGCGAATCCGGTTCTGGTACGAGAAATGTGGTCGATGATTATTTCCGGGCAGCAGGCGTTCAGCCAGAGGATCTGCACATCGTCATGGAACTGGGCAGTCTGGAGGCAATTAAAGGTGCAGTGGAGGCTGGTCTGGGTGTGGCCATTGTTTCCCGCTCGACGATTCTGAAAGAGCTCAAGCTGCAGGATCTGGTTGCTGTCCCGCTTAATCCGCCCTTGATTCGCCCTCTGTCGCTGGTTTATGCGGACGGCAAATTTCGTTCGCGATTGCTGCAAGCATTTCTGGATTATGCAGAAGTCAGGCTAAAAGACTGAATGTCATGATGAAAAGCGGCTCATCCCTTTCTGTCGAGGACAAAAAAGCGCTACAACTGTTCCGCGCGCTGGATGCCAGTCAGAAGCAGACGGCTGTTTCATTCATGGCGTTCCTGGCTACCCAGGCGTCCGGGCAAAAGTCTCAGGAGGCAATCAAGCCAGAGCCCATCGCCAAGCCCAAGGAGGAGAGCGTCATCAAGGCGATCAAGCGTCTGAGGTCAAGTTATCCCATGCTGGATCAGAACCAGCTATTCCATGTGACCTCTGAAAAAATGATGGATCATTTGATGCATGGAAAAACTGCTCCTGATGTCATTGATGAACTGGAAATCTTATTTCTGCAGAAATATCAGGTTTATCTGAAAGCTTTTTCGGATTGAATATGAGCGAAGATACTGAAATTCAGGAACTGATACTGGAATTGCGGCAGTCCTTCCTGGCCGAGCTTCCTGATCGCCTGGATGAGATGGAAAAGAACCTGATGGCGCTGGAAAAAGGGGAGGGGGATTTCAAGGAAATCTTCAATGCCTTTTACCGTGGCGTGCACAGTCTGAAAGGAATAGGCGGTACATTCGGTCTGCACGTGATTACTTCGATTTGTCACCACCTCGAAGATGTAATCAATCAGGCCAAAACATCCCCGGAACGCTTTAACCGTGCGTTTGTTGATAATTGCCTGCGATACATCGACCTGATCAAGTTGGTGGGTGTGGAAGCAGGGAAGGGCGCAGACAGTTTTCAGGCAATAGAAGACAAGCTGTCACACCTGAGAAATCAGCACTTTTCCCGAAAACTGACTGCGCTGGTGGTGGTCAACGCAAAATTGACCCGAAGCATGTGCAGTAAACTCCTTCAAGAACATGATGTTCGTCAAATTGATGAAAATGACGGTCTATCCGCTTTACACCGTGCCTTGACACAGCCCATCGATTTGATACTGGCTTCTTCCGAGCTCCCCTTGCTGAGCGGCGAGGCGCTGATTGCGGCCTTGCGCCTTTCCACTTCAGTCAACAGACATGCCAAGATCATTCTGATCAGCTCCAGTTCATCCCCGACGGCCCCGCATAAACGGTCAATCGATGCCGATATTCTATTGCCCAGAAATTCAAAATTCATCGCCAATCTGGATGCTGTAATCAAACAGATTATTAACGGCAGCAAGTAACGGCGTTACAGAATTTCCGAAGCATAGTCTGCCAGGCGAGAACGTTCGCCACGCATCAGGGTGATGTGGCCGTTGTGTGGCCAACCCTTGAAGCGGTCAACGACATAAGTCAGTCCAGAACTGCCTTCTGTCAGGTAGGGCGTATCGATTTGTGCAATATTTCCAAGGCAAACCACCTTGGTACCCGGTCCGGCTCGTGTAATCAAGGTCTTCATCTGCTTTGGCGTCAAGTTCTGGGCCTCGTCGATGATCAGAAACTTGTTCATGAACGTGCGGCCACGCATGAAATTCAGGGCCTTTACCTTGATCCTTGAGCGAATCAGATCTTGGGTCGCGGCGCGTCCCCATTCTCCCGCTTCTTCATCTGTCTTGTTCAGAACATCAAGGTTGTCTTCCAGTGCGCCCATCCAGGGACTCATTTTCTCCAGCTCCGTGCCAGGCAGGAAACCGATGTCTTCGCCGACCGGAACAGTGACACGGGTCACAATGATTTCTGAATAGAGTTTTTGATCCAGCGTCATCTGAAGCGCTGCTGCCAGAGTCAGAAGCGTCTTGCCCGTTCCGGCTTGGCCTAGCAGAGTGACAAAGTCGATGTCTTTATTCATCAAGAGATTAAGCGCAAAGTTTTGCTCGCGATTGCGCGCCGTAATTCCCCAGACAGAATTTTTCTGGTGGCTGTAATCCTTGAGGGTTTCCAGCACCATCACGTTACCGTTCAGTTCCTTGACGATCGCGTAAAAGGGCTTGGTTCCTTCCTGATAAAGCAATTCGTTTATAAACAGGCTATTGGAGAGTGGTCCTCGCAAACGATATCGGGTATGCCCCCCATCCTGCCAGGATTCCATGTTTTTGCCGTGGGTATCCCAGAAATTTTCAGGGAGCTCGCGTGTGCCTGTGTAAAGCAGGTCGGTGTCTTCCAGCACCTTGTCGTTAAAGTAGTCTTCAGCGCCAAGCCCGAGTGCACGGGCCTTGATGCGCATGTTGATGTCTTTACTGACGAGGCACACCTTGCGCTTCGTGAATTGACGATGCAGGTGCATGACGACAGCCAGGATCTGATTGTCTGCCTTGCCGACAGGAAAATTAACCGGCAACTCGCCATCGATGGCTTCTGTTTGCAGGAAGAGCTTGCCCTTGGCGCTGCTGCTTTTGGATTTGAGCGAAATTCCTTTTTCGATGCCCTCTGTTGCGCTGCTCACGATCTCATCCAGATACCGGCTGGCCTGCCGCGCATTCCGGGCAACTTCAGAAACCCCTTTTTTGTTGTTATCGAGTTCTTCAAGGGTCATCATGGGCAGATAAACATCATGCTCCTCGAAGCGAAACAGGCTGGTGGGGTCATGCATCAGAACGTTGGTGTCGAGAACAAAAATCTTGCTTGTGCTAGTCGACTTTCTGGTTGCCATGAAGATTCCCTCGTGATTAGAGTTATAGATCAATATAAAACGATAACAGGTTGATTATTTGTGAAATCTATCGGCTGAATCAATCGCGTTTTCGAGCAGGGTTGCGACCGTCATCGGACCGACGCCACCCGGCACAGGTGTAATCCATGCTGCATTCAGTGCAGCGGAGCCAAATTCCACGTCACCGCACAGTTTTCCGTCTGGAAGGCGATTGATGCCTACGTCGATCACTGTTGCGCCTTCACGCACCCATTCGCCCTTGACCAGCCCGGGTTTGCCGACGGCCACAACCAGAATTTCGGCACTCCTGACAAATGACTCCAGATCCCGAGTGAAGCGGTGTGTTGTCGTCACGGTACAGCCTGCAAGGAGCAACTCAAGTCCCATTGGTCTTCCCACCGTGTTGGATGCGCCAACCACTACTGCGTTTTTACCCTTGATTGCTTCACCTGTGCTTTTCAGCAGCGTCATGACACCTCGTGGCGTACAGGGGCGCAGCACCGGGATGCGCAAGGCGAGCCGACCGATATTGTAGGGATGAAAACCATCGACATCCTTGTCGGGCAGAATGCGTTCAACGATGGCTTCACTGTCGATATGAGCGGGAACCGGCATTTGAACAAGGATGCCATCAATGGCTGGATCGGCATTGAGCTGGTCTATCAGGGCCAGCAGTTCCTCCTGGGTGGTTGCAGCGGGCAGATCGTGTGAGAGCGAATGAAAGCCGGTGGTTTCGCAGGCACGCCGCTTGTTTCGCACGTAAATCGAGGAAGCGGGGTCGTCACCAACCAGAATAACGGCCAGACCGGGCCGACGCAGCCCCGATGCGATGCGCGCATCCACCCGTTGCTTGATTTGCTGGAGCAGTTGATCGGAAATGGCCTTGCCATCAATAATTTTTGCAGTCATGTCTGGATTTGCCGAATCAGGATGTTGAAGCATACTTTAATGGGCTTTATAGGCGAATGCAAAGGGCGCGCCAAATTATCAAAATGTTGTGTCATCAAGGTTGACGACAATCCTGCCCCAATGTATAGTGCCGCTTCTTTCGGGGTGTAGCGTAGCCTGGTAGCGCGCCTGGTTTGGGACCAGGATGTCGGGAGTTCAAATCTCTCCACCCCGACCAATTTTAGTTTGTCCGACAATCTGCCCGTAGCTCAACCGGATAGAGCACCAGCCTTCTAAGCTGGGGGTTACAGGTTCGATTCCTGTCGGGCAGGCCAATTGACCTTTTTCAAGTGGTGGCTGTAGCTCAGTTGGTAGAGTCCCGGATTGTGATTCCGGTTGTCGTGGGTTCGAGCCCCATCAGCCACCCCAAATATATCAAGCACTTAGCGCGTAACCGCCTAGGTGCTTCTTCATTTGTGGGACACTGTATGGTACATCGCCAAAAAAACTCTCAATTTTCCCCGATGACCGCGCCCACGCCGAGTGTGTGATTCCCTTTCGGGCGTCAATGGATAAAAAGTGTTAAAGTTCCCCCGTTTTCAGGTCGTTGCGAGTTGCTACCCATTTAATGCGGTACTTTTTCCAATACTTTATCTCGCCCCCCGATAGCAGTGTTCTTTATTCGGGAAACTATGACCCCATACTGGTCAGCCTGTCTGTTCTCGTTGCAATTCTTGCGTCTTACGCTTCATTATTAGTTTCCCAGCACGTTTTATCCTCTACCCTGGCCTCAGCAAGGCGGATGTGGATTACGGTCGGGGGGCTGTGTTTGGGTATCGGCATTTGGGCAATGCATTTTGTCGGCATGTTGGCCTTCAGTTTGCCGTGCTCTAGCAGCTACGACCCCACCATTACCTTTTTATCGACAATCCCTGGGATTCTTGCCAGCATCCTGGCTCTGAAAATCATCAGCCGCCGCGAACTTTCCCATGCGCAGCTTGCGACTGGCGGTCTGCTGATCGGCGCTGGCATCGGCGCCATGCATTACTCCGGCATGGCGGCAATGCGACTGAATGGCTTGATTCGTTATGACCCCAAGCTATTCCTGCTATCCATTGTGGTTGCCATCGTGCTGGCCACGCTGGCTTTGTGGATCAAATTCAGATTGCAGTCGTGGCAAGCCCGCTGGAGCAGCGGGGTCACGATTGCCAGCGCGGTTGTGATGGGACTGGCGGTCTCTGGCATGCATTACACGGCCATGGTTGCCGCCTACTTCATCCGGGATGACGGCACTTCTCTTATTGATTCCGGGATCGCGCCTACATTCCTTGCCTCGATTGTGCTGATTGCGACCAGTCTGATCATCGTCGTGACCCTTGTGGCCACCTATGTTGGGAAGCCCGGCCTGTCATCTCTTGGTAGATCGTACAAATTGATTGCCTTGTTGGTCGTTGGCTGGGGATTCATTGCCTGGATCAGTGCTGATTATTACTACAGGGATCTCGCCAACAAGCTATATCAGCAAGAAATGCAACTCGCCAGACAGCAGGCCGATGACGTGGCCAAGAATATCGACCAGAACCTGCAACTGCTCAAGGGACTTTCACGTGTCATTGCACACGATGATGATACCCGCCGGGCGTTGCGCCGCTTCGGTGCGGATGCGCTGCCTGCTACTCTAGTGCATGAGGCGCGCAAGCAACGCTGGACACAGGACAAATTGCTTGGTGAACTGAATGAGTATCTGAGTGTCGCAGCGACTCATCTCAACGCTGATGAGGTGTATATCATCAATGCTGCAGGAGATTGCATCGCCTCCAGTAACGCCAACAAGGCCAGTAGTTTCGTCGGCTCGAACTACGCTGAGCGCGAGTATTTTCGCCAGGCTCGGGCCGGGCGGAGTGGCCATCAATATGCTGTGGGAATGACAAGCAAAATACCTGGCTTGTATTACTCTTACCCTATTTTCGAAGAAGAACGCTTCCTTGGCGCCGCAGTCGTCAAGCGAAACATATCGAACCTTTCTCACTGGACAAACCAGGCCAAAGCCTTTCTCTCTGACACCAATGGTGTCATTGTCCTCGCGATAGACAAGAGTCTTGAATTTCGCACCCTGCCAGATGCCACCATTGCATCTCTACCTGTAGAGAAAAAATTGTTGCAATACAAGCAAAGCGAGTTCAAGCCCCTGGATTTACTTCCCTGGAATAAGGAGCGTTTCCCCTCTGCCGTGCTTGTTGACGGAGGTACGCTACCGGTAGTACTGGGATCCAAGGTCTTGCCTGAGGATGCCATTACCATTCATGTGCCACGTCGACTTGGCGAGCTTGCCCGCCTTAATGCCGAAAGGTATTGGCTCTTTTTTTTACTCGCCACCTCCGGTGGCATGCTGATCATCGCCGCTTCGGCGATCGTGCTTTATCTGCGCGAAACAAAGAAAACCAGGAATGACCTTCGCATCGCTGCGACCGCCTTCGAGTCGCAGGAGGGCATGATCATCACTGATGCCAATAACGTAATATTGCGGGTAAACCGATCCTTTACCGACATTACCGGCTACTCAGCCGAGGAAGCGATTGGGCGAACACCAAACATGCTCAAATCAGGCCGTCACGATGCGGCTTATGATGCGGCGCTGTGGGAGAACATCCAGCGTAACGGTACATGGCAGGGAGAGATCTGGAACCGCCGCAAAAATGGTGAGGTGCATCCCAACTGGCTTACCATTACCGTGGTAAAGAATCTGGATGGGACGATTGCCAACTATATCGCGATGCTTACCGACATCACTGAGCGTAAGTCCGCTGAAGATCAGTTACGCAAACTTTCCCTGGCGGTCGAGCAAAGCCCTGAAAGCATCATCATCACCGACCTCGACGGAAAAATCGAGTATGCCAACGAAACCTGCATCCGTAATACAGGTTATAGCCGTGATGAGGTAATTGGCAGCAATCCGCGCATCTTCCGGTCCGGGTCGACACCACCCGAAACTTACACGGGACTCTGGAATACTTTGAATCATGGCCAGACTTGGAAAGGCGAGCTCCGCAACCAGCGCAAGGATGGCAGCATATATACCGAGTTCGCTGTCATCTCTCCCATCCGCCAACCAGATGGGCGCATCACTCACTACGTTGCAGTGCAGGAGGACATCACCGAGAAGATACGTATGGGTGAAGAGTTGGACCGTCACCGTTACCACCTGGAAGCACTGGTGGAGCATCGCACGGTGCAACTGGCCGAGGCGCGGGAGTTGGCCGAATCTGCAAATCGCGCCAAGAGCGCTTTTCTTGCCAACATGAGCCACGAAATACGCACGCCGATGAATGCCGTCATCGGTCTCACCCATTTGCTGCGGCGTGCGGCGCCGACGCCCGAACAAGCTGTTCGGCTGGGCAAGATCGATACCGCCGCCACGCATCTGTTGTCAATCATCAATGACATACTCGATATTTCAAAAATCGAAGCGGGTCGGCTTGAACTCGAAGATACCGACTTTCACCTTGAATCCATCCTTGGCCATGTTCGTTCGCTGATCGCTGACCAAGCCAAGGCCAAAGGTCTTGCTGTTATTGAAAACGTGGTCGAGGTTCCCCTCTGGTTAAGGGGAGATCCGACCCGGCTACGACAAGCCTTGCTTAACTATGCCAGTAATGCCATCAAATTTTCCGAGAGTGGGGCCATTTCCTTGAGCGCCAGCCTGCTCGAAGACTTGGGCGAAGAAATTTTGGTACGTTTCGAGGTTCGGGACATGGGCATCGGCATTCCTTCAGAAAAACTCCCCGATCTTTTTCAGTCCTTTGAGCAGGCCGATGTCTCGACCACACGCAAATACGGTGGCACCGGGCTCGGGCTTGCCATCACCCGGCGCTTGGCGCAACTCATGGGGGGCGAAGTTGGCGCAGAGAGCGAAATAGGAAAAGGCAGCACGTTCTGGTTTACCGCCCGGCTTGGCCGTGGCCACGGCGTCATGCCCGCTGCCGCAGCCGCCAATACGTTTTGTGCCGAGGATGAGTTGCATCGGCACTTCGCCGGCGCAAGGATTCTGCTGGCCGAAGACAACGCGGTTAACCGGGAGGTGGCGCTCGAGCTGCTGCAAAGCGTTGGTCTGTCGGTGGACATTGCCGAAAATGGCCATCAAGCAGTAGACATGGCCCGTACTTGTGCCTATGAGCTTATTTTGATGGATTTGCAGATGCCGGAAATGGATGGCATTGAAGCGACCGGCTTCATCCGTTCCCTGCCCAAGCATTCAGTGACACCCATTCTGGCCATGACTGCCAACGTGTTCGATGACGACCGTCGTACCTGTCTGGAAGCAGGCATGAATGACTTTGTTCCCAAGCCAGTTGATCCGGACTCACTCTATGCTGTGTTGCTGCGCTGGCTGCCGAAGCCTGACGAAATAACACCAGGCGTGGCGCCAGAAATCCCCTCCCAGCTTGATGATGCTGCGACCAGGCTTGCCCTGAACAGCATCGCCGGACTGGATGTCGAGAGTGGCCTGAGAAGAGTGCGTGGCAGGGTGGGATTTTACACCCGCCTGCTGGAAATATTCGCTCGCGACAGCGCGGACTACGTGGCGACAATCCGCGAACATCTGGCAGCAGGCGAGATAGCGGAGGCACAAGGCATGGCCCATTCGCTGAAGGGATCGGCGGCGACGCTGGGGGCAATGGCGCTAAGCCGGTGTGCTCTGGATCTGGAACAGGCGCTTCGAGAGCAAGCGCCTCGGGAGCGTATCGATACTTGCATGGTAGCTGTCGAGGCATTGCTGACCGCATTGCTGATCGATATTCAACACGTGGCGCCCAGCAGTGGCGCTGTGAATGGCATCAACCTTGGTGATATATAGAAAAACCCCATGGCGTTTTTATATTTTATGAGGCGTTTCAACTGCTATGCCATCCACTTCACCACCGGTATTTCCGCTTCACCCCTGTTTCTCTACCTCCCCGATGTTATGATTGTCGCCGATAAACGTTCTGGCATGCCTAGCCCTGCCAGCAAATTCACAGGAGATGAGCGATGAATACGCCTGAGGTATCCGGGGAAATCGTGGTTCTGGGTCAGACCAGTGCAGGAAAGGTGTTTCGCCCCAGCGACTGGGCTGAAAGACTGGCTTGCAACCTCGCCAGCTTTGGCCAAAACCGTCAGTTATGCTATTCACCGCTGGTCCAGCCTGTCGTGCGGCAGGGTGTGAGCTGCCTGGTAGTCAGTAAGTCAATCGAGACGTCCGAACCAGATTCTTACCTGTTGTTGATGGAATTTGCGAGCAACAACGATCTGAAAATCGTTGAAGGACGTATCCGGCCACGCGAGTGATTCCCTAATTTGCATCGAAATGGCCTTGTAGATGTCCTATTCTGATTCTTCCATTCGTGTCCTGAAAGGCCTTGAGCCCGTCAAGGAACGCCCCGGGATGTACACCCGGACTGATTCGCCTACCCACATCATTCAGGAAATCATCGACAACGCTGCCGATGAAGCGCTGGGCGGTTATTCAAAGAAAATTTCCGTTACGCTGCATGGCGATGGCTCCGTCTCGGTTGAAGATGATGGGCGCGGTATTCCGGTCGGCATCCATCCGGGTGAAGGTGTTCCGACCGTAGAAGTGGTGTTCACTCGCTTGCACGCTGGCGGCAAGTTCGACAAAAAATCTGGTGGCGCTTATTCATTTTCCGGTGGTTTGCATGGCGTGGGCGTTTCCGTCACCAACGCGCTTTCCACCCGGCTGGAAGTCACTGTCAAACGGGATGGCAAAATCCATAAAATGGCTTTTGCTGCGGGGCACGTTCAGGAGCCGCTAGTCGAAGTGGGTAGCGTGGGGGTCCGTCACTCCGGCACACTGGTGCGAGCCTGGCCGGATGGAAGTTATTTCGATTCGCCCAAGGTCAAGCGCGCTGAGCTGGAACGCTTGCTGCGAGCCAAGGCGGTGTTGCTGCCCGGCGTCAAGGTTTCCCTGCTCGATGAGGAATCAGGCGAAGAAAAAGTCTGGCAGTACGCAGACGGACTGGTTTCCTATCTTGCCGAAACCCTGCCAGAGGGCGAACAGGCTGGTTATGTCAGCCCGATTTTCTCGGGCGAACGCTACGCTGGCATCACCGACCCAGCCGGATTTTCCGAAGGGGAGGGCGCAGCCTGGGCGCTGGCCTGGTGCGAGTTAGGGGGGCAAGGGGAATCCTACGTCAACCTGATTCCAACCTTGCTGGGCGGTACGCACGACGCCGGTTTGCGTGCTGGCGTGTTCGAATCGGTCAAGGAATTCGTCACCCATCATGGCCTGTTACCAGGCAAGGTCAATCTGCAAGCGGAAGATGTCTGGCGCAATGTGCGCTTCGTCTTGTCGGCACGCATACTTGATCCGCAATTTCAGGGCCAGACCAAGGAAAAACTATCCAGCCGCGATGCGCTTCGGCTAGTCTCCACGCGCATCAAGGATCCGCTCGATTCCTGGCTCAACAGTCATGTGGAGGAGGGGAAGAAGATCGCTGAACTGGCCATTCGGGCGGCGCAGTCGCGGCAAAAATCCGGCAAGGTAATTGAAAAGAAAAAGCAGTCCGGCGCGGCGGTTTTGCCGGGCAAGCTGACCGACTGCGAGTCGGCCGATATAGCGCGGAACGAGATTTTTCTGGTAGAAGGTGACTCGGCTGGCGGCTCCGCCAAGCAGGGCAGGGAGCGTGAATTTCAGGCTATTTTGCCCTTGCGCGGCAAGGTGCTGAATACCTGGGAAGTGGCGCGTGGCGAGATTTTCGGCAATAACGAAGTACATGATATTGCCGTCGCGCTGGGCATAGACCCGCATGAATCGGGCGCACCCGACAAGGTGCTGGAAAACTTGCGCTATGGAAAAGTCATCATCATGGCGGATGCGGATGTGGATGGCAGCCATATTCAGACCTTGCTGCTAACCCTGTTCTTCAGACATTTCCCGAAGTTAATCGAAAAAGGCCATGTTTATATTGGACAACCTCCGCTTTACAGTGTGAAAGTCGCGGCGCAGGGAAAAGGGCGTCCAGAACGCCGTCACTATGCGCTGGATGAAGCCGAACGCGACCAAATCCTCCTGCGCCTGGCCGAGGATGGGGTGCGCGAAGATCACATCCATGTCGGGCGCTTCAAGGGCTTGGGCGAGATGAACCCCGATCAACTGCGAGAAACCACCATGCTCCCCGATACCCGGCGCTTGCTGCCGCTGTTCTTGCCCGATGGGGCGATGGATGAAGCGATACGCATGTTTACCTTGCTGATGGGCAAAGGGGAAGCGGCAGGGCGCAGGGGGTGGATGGAAAGCAAGGGTGATCTGGTGGAAGCAGACATATGAATAACGAACAAATCGACCTGTTTGCTGGCGAACAAACTAGCCCTGACACAAATGGCACGCCGCCAGAACCGCCAGTTGGAAAGGATGAAACCGGCAATGGCGAGGGGATTCCCCTGCATATATTCGCCGAACGCGCCTATCTGACCTATGCCATGTCCACGGTGCTGGATCGCGCCTTGCCCTTCGTCGAGGACGGCCAGAAGCCGGTGCAACGGCGAATTCTTTACGCCATGCGCGAACTGGGAAACCGCTCGGACTTGCCATTTAAGAAATCGGCTCGCATCGTGGGCGATGTCATCGGCAAGTTTCATCCGCATGGCGATACGGCCGTCTATGAGGCGGCGGTTCGGATGGCGCAGAGCTTCACGCTGCGCTATCCGCTGATTGAAGGGCAAGGCAATTTCGGCTCGCGGGACGGCGATTCTCCCGCTGCCATGCGCTACACCGAAGTTCGTTTGTCCAAATTTGCAGAAGACGTTCTGCTTTCCGAAATCGAGCGTGGCACGGTCGATTTTCGTGAAAACTACGACGGAACCCTCAAGGAACCGGCCTTGCTGCCTGCCCGCCTGCCAGTCTTGCTGCTGAATGGCGTTTCCGGGATTGCGGTTGGCATGGCGACGGAAATGACGCCGCACAATTTGCGGGAAGTCGCGCAGGCCTGTATTGCCATCATGCGGCAAGGTGAGGACAGGGAAGTTTATGATGCGATCCTGGGGCCGGATTTTCCGGGTGGTGGACAGATCATTTCTTCCGGCGAAGATCTGCGTAAGATTTATGAAACCGGTCGCGGCAGCCTGCGGGTGCGCGCGCGCTGGGACATCGAACCGCTGGCGCGAGGCCAGTACCGCATCGCCATCAAGGAACTGCCGCCAAATGCCAGCACCGCCAAAGTCCTGGCCGAGATTGAAGACCTCATCAATCCCAAACTCAAGGCAGGAAAAAAATCCCTGACGCCGGACCAGCAAAATTTGCGTAACAGCGTACTGGCGGTGCTGGACACCTTCCGGGACGATTCTGACAGCGCGCATCCGGTGCGCATCGTACTGGAACCCAAGTCCAGAAGCGTTGCGCCGGATGATTTGATGAATATCCTGCTGGCCAATACCTCGCTCGAAAGCAACCAGTCGGTCAACATGACCATGATAGGCCGAGATGGCCGACCACAACAAAAATCGCTCCCGCAGGTCGTCAGAGAGTGGTGTGATTTCCGCATGGAAGTGGTGGAACGCCGCTTGCAGTTCCGTTTCAACGAAGTAGAACGCCGGATTCATATTCTGGAAGGGCGCATGATCGCCTTTCTCAGCATCGAAGAAGTCATCCGCGTGATTCGGGAGGCGGACGATCCAAAAGCCGATCTGAAAGTCCGGTTTTCATTGTCCGATATTCAAGTCGAGGACATTCTGGAAATCCGCCTGCGCCAGTTGGCTCGGCTGGAAGGCTTCAGAATCGAAAAAGAACTGGGCGAGTTAAAGGACGAGCGCGACAGCCTGAGCCATTTGCTGGGCAACGAGGCGACCAGGCGCAAGCTGATTATCGAAGAAATCCGCAAGGATGTTGACAAATACGGCGATGCGAGGCGCACCCTGATCGAAGCTTCGGAAAGAATGACCGCCGCCAGGGTAGAGAGCATCGTCGATGAACCCGTCACCGTCATCTTGTCCAGAAACGGCTTCATCCGCAGTCGTTCCGGTCATGCCATCGACCGAGCTGCGTTGAGCTGGAAAGATGGCGATGGCGAACTGGCGATTATCGAAACCAGAACGCTACACCCGGTCATTCTGTTTGATGCTCAAGGCCGCTGTTACACCGTGCGCGTGGCTGATTTGCCAGGCGGGAAGGGCGATGGTGCACCAGTCACTTCCCTGATTGACATGCAGGGCGAAAAAATCATGGCCATGCTCTCCGGCGCGCCAGATACGCAAGTGTTGATGGCGACGACTGTCGGCGTTGGGTTTATTGGGGTGCTGTCCGACATGACTGCCCGGATTCGGGCAGGAAAAGCCTACATGAACGTGGATGAAGGCGCGCGACTACTGCCGCCAGTCCTGGTGCCGCCGGGCGTGGGAACCATTGCGGCCTTGTCTGGCGAGGCGCGATTGTTGCTGTTTCCTATCGCAGAAATGAAATCACTTTCCGGTGGCAAGGGTGTGATTATTATGGCATTGAACCCAAATGAACCACTGCTTGCTGTCTGCGCCGTTCTCACCGAACTCAAAATTAGCGGAACGGGCAGAGGCGGAAAAATAGTTGAGTTCGTTCTGCCTGCTACCCGGTTCGAGGAATTCCTGGGTAAACGCGCCCGCAAGGGCAAACCCATGCCAGTTTCGTTGAAAACGGTGTCGGGTATATCAGGCTAGTCGTTGCAACCATAATAAACCGTGCAACCTACATCGCCCCCCCATCCATTGGGGAAACTTGAATCAATGATCTGCCTGGCCTGATCAATTTCACCCGGCGTTCCATGAGCGACAAGAAGCAAACGATCAAGCTTCAACTCAGCGTTGTAGTCAGGGATGTAATCCTTGGGAATGCAACTATATTGTTCTGTTCCAACATCGCCCAGTTCGCGCACGACAGTCGTCCCGGTTAGCGATTTGTCGTCTTCATTGCCGACGACAAACAGTTTGCTCATGTTGAATCCCGAACTTTGAAGATTACTGACAGTGGCCTTGGCCAAGCTGTGGTCTGCATAAGTAGCAACAAGTGAATTATGTTGTGACATGATAATTACCCCCCATTCTGTAATGGCTTTATGTCAACTTGCTGGTCCAGTCATCCAGAACCACACAGGCTTCCTTTGCAATGTCTATGTGTAACTCTAGCACAAATACCATACTAAATCAATCAGGTATTATTTGTAACTATTGTACTGCGTATAATATATATTATGTTAAATGTTGCCCACAGAGAGAAACTCATGCAGGTCTACAAAAACAGATCCGCCACCACCCCGAAGCGCTGCCCCATTGCTTTTGCCTGACGCGCATTGATCTTGCGTTTGCCGGACAGAATCTCCGATACCTTGGCCTGGTTGCCGATTTCAGGCAAGTCTGATTGGCGCAAGCTGTGCTGATCCATCAGATATGCCAGCGCTTCAACCCCGCTCATCTCTTCAGGCATGGGGTAGCGGTCTGCCTCATAAGCTGCCACCAGCTCGCCTACCATGGAGGCCAGTACAGCCAGCGGGTGGCGTTCATCCGCCCCGCCCGCATCCAGTAGCGAGTCAAGAGATCCCACCAGCGCCTGATATTCGACATCATTCATGGCTGGCGTCAGCAAGGGAGCAACATAACGCCAGTGAGCCAGCGCATCATTCAATCTCGCGTTCATTTCCACCCTCCTTTATCGTATTCCTTGTGCGTCATCACAGCGCGGACAAATACCTTTTCAGTGTTGAAGTGAATCGCTGCGATCAGGCGCAACTTGTTACCGCCCACATCAAACACGAACTTGTCGCCAACCTTGTCAACAGCAGGAAAGCACTCTTTCACCTCTGCAAAATCGCGCCACACAGCACGCTTTGACAACCTGTACCACTGCCCTAGCGCATGAGCGCTATCGGGGTGATCTGCTTGCGCCTGAATAATCTTCGCGTGTGAAATGATGCGCATACGCAAATCATATCCCAAACAGGGATAATGTCAATATCGCATCCCGCTATTCCGCTTCTTTTGAAATTGCTTAACATCGCCGGTCTTAACCTGAATGTTGCACAAATCCCCCTCCATGCCATTTGCATCACCACAGCGCATTTTTTTGATTTTCAGGCGAAAGCCCCCTAACCCCCACTGGCGGGGTGAAGGGTGATTTGTGGTTGACAAGGGCGGGAGGCATC
>JAUYFQ010000083.1 GCA_030690895.1 Sulfuricellaceae bacterium | reverse complement strand
GAGGACAGCAGTAATGCCCCCAGGTCAGAGGAAACTTCCCCACCCGTGAAATCGGCGCGAACCGTGAAACCGGCTGCGGGAGGAAAGCGGAGTTGTTCTGGGGTAGAATTGGCATCAGGGCGAGTACAAGTAGTCATTTTTTACGAATATGTTTTTTGATCACTCGTATTATATCAAATGCTTACTTTGTTATTCGCCCTGTTTGTGCAAAATTCGGGTTAAGTGTAGGATTCCCTTTTGCCGAGAGTGCCCGATAAAGTGATTCGCGACTAATCCCGGCTTCAGCGGAAACAGCTCCAAGCCCACCATATGCTTCAGCCACGGTGCGAAGCGCAAGAAGACCCGCAGCTCGATCATCGGGGTTGTCTAGCGATTCCATGGCGGCTTTCAGGTATTCGACCGCCAATTCCCGATCTGCGCGCAGCTCGGCCACTTCGCTGTCATGGTGAGATACTGCGGCTTTCTGGCCCTTGTTCATCCCTGTCTCCGTTTCCAATCTTTCCAATTTTCCCTGGCGGCCTTGATGTCGGCGGGTTGCGATTTCTTGATGCCTCCGCACAGCAAGATCACAACCGTCTGACCATGGCGGCCAAAATACACTCGATAACCCGCGCCAAGATGTTCTCGCAATTCATGAACACCATCACCTACTGGGTCGCAATCGCCAAAATTGCCAGCCTCAAGCCGTTTGATGCGGACACGAATCTTGGCTTGAGCCTGCTTGTCTTTGATCGACCGAAGCCAGTCGGTCAGGGGTTCTTTGCCATCCTCGGCTTGGTATCGGAAAACTTCGATCATAACGAGAAATGTAGTTTATAAGCTACGCCATGGCAAGCTATTTCGCGCAAGTATTGCTTAACGTGAAACAACGCGAAGCGTTGCCCTCGTCCCTCTCTCCCTGCTGGGAGAGAGCAAGGAGAGAGGGAAGCTGTCATGGCGAAGCGTTGTTTCATGATTCGAGGCGGCGCTTCGCCATGACAGTTAGCCTGTCCCCCTGCGGCAATTTGCCACATTCCAGACATTCGCATCCTTCATTAGAATTGGCTGATATTTCACTGGACAGGTTCCACGTGAAACCAGTTTTTCAACTTCAGGGGCGTCTCATGCAATCATTCACCACCCGCAAACTGCCGACGGCTGTCGCGCTTGCGCTTTCCATTCTCTCTATCAATGCCTGGAGCGAAACCTTGCCTGAAGTCACGGTCAAGGCGGGCAAGATCGAGACTCAGCCGGTGGGAGCGGTCGCGGTTGACAAGGCGGAGATGAGGCGGATGGAGGCGGCGACCAGTGATAGCGCCAGCCTGCTGGGCAATGTGCCGGGCGTCAGCTTGATGGGCGCGGGGGGCGTTTCCAGTCTGCCTGCGATTCATGGGCTGGCGGATGATCGCCTGCGCATCAAGGTGGATGGCATGGATCTGGTTTCTGCCTGCGCCAACCACATGAATCCGCCGCTTTCCTATATCGACCCTTCCAACGTGGGCAGCATTCAGGTGTTCTCCGGCATCGCGCCGGTGAGTACGGGTGGCGACAGCATCGGCGGGACGATTCTGGCCAATTCGCCGGAGCCGGAATTTGCCGCCAAAGGGCAGGGACATTTGCTCAAGGGCGAGGCGGGCGCGGTTTATCGCAGCAACGGCGATTCCAAGGGGCTGAATCTGGGCGCGACGATTGCGAGCGAGAGTCTGAGCATGACTTATAGCGGCTCGACGGTGGAGGCTGGAAACTATACGGCGGGCGGCGATTTCAAACCTGCCGGCCCGGCATTTGTCGCCAGTCCGCCGGGCGGCCCTTCCATGTATACCTCGACCAAATGGCTGGATGGCGATGAAGTCGGGTCTTCCATGTATAAATCGACCAACCAGCAACTAGGACTGGCGGTGCGTAGCGACAACCATCAGGTCGATCTCAAGCTGGGCTGGCAGGATATTCCGTATCAGGGTTTTCCAAACCAGCGCATGGACATGACTGGCAACGAGAGCGAACAGATCAATTTGCGCTACAAGGGCAAGTACCAGTGGGGCGGTCTGGAAGCGCGGGTGTATAACGAGCAGACGCGCCATGTCATGAATTTCCTTGAGGACAAGGCTTACTGGTATCGGGGCAATGCGCCCGGTATGCCGATGGATACGGAAGGCGACAATACCGGCATCCTGGTCAAGGCAGATATTGCGATTTCATCCCGCGATCTGCTGCGGGTCGGCGCCGAATCCCAGCGCTACCGCCTGGACGACTGGTGGGATCCCTCTGGCACGGGCGGCATGTCGCCGAATACCTTCTGGAATATCAACGACGGCCAGCGCGACCGTTTAGGGCTGTTTGCTGAATGGGAGGCCAACTGGAACCAGCAGTGGCTCAGCCTATTGGGCTTGCGCGGCGAGCGGGTGAACATGGATACGGGGACGGTGCAGGGCTATAACGCCGGTTATAACGGCGATGCCAGCGCCTTCAACAACAGCGACCGCAGCCGTACCGACAACAACTGGGACATGACCGCGCTGGCGCGTTATCTGCCAAGCAACAGCCAAACCGTCGAATTCGGCTATGCCCACAAGACCCGCTCGCCCAACCTTTATGAGCGCTATGCCTGGTCAACCGGCGGCATGGCCATGAACATGGTCAACATGGTCGGGGATGGCAATGGCTATGTCGGGAATCTCGACCTGAAACCGGAGCAGGCCAACACGCTCAGCGCCACAATGGATTGGCATGACGCCGGACAGCAGAACTGGGGGGTGAAAGTCACGCCTTATTACACCTATGTTCAGGACTATATCAATGCGCGGCGCTGCGGAGCGGGCGATACCTTCATGACAGGCAGTCCGTGCAATGCAACGAATCTCACGGGTGCAAACAAGTTCGTATTCCTGAAATATGTCAATCAGGATGCCCGTCTCTACGGTATCGATGTCTCCGGGTTTATCCCGCTCGCCAAGAACACGGGTCTGGGTAACTTCACCGCAACCGGCGTAATGGCGTATGTGAAAGGGAAAACCACCAGCGACACGGATGATGACCTTTACAACATCATGCCGCTGAATGCGAAGCTGGCCGTCGTTCAACGTCTGGGCAACTGGACCAACACCATTGAAGGTCAGTTCGTGGATGCCAAAACCGATGTGTCTCAGGAGCGCAACGAGCTGAAAACGGCGGGCTATGGACTGCTGAACCTGCGCGCCAGTTATGACTGGAAGCAGGCGCGTTTCGATGTTGGCGTTGAAAATGCACTGAACAAGCTCTACTCACTGCCCTTGGGCGGGGCGTATGTGGGGCAAGGCATCACCATGCCCCCGACGGGCGGTGCGCCTTATGGCATCGCCGTTCCAGGGATGGGGCGTTCGATCTATGCAGGCGTCAACGTGAAGTTCTGATGGGTCATGGGTAAGCGGTAATGAGTAATGGGGGGTGGTTTCACCCATTACTCATCACTCATCACCAAGCAGTTAATGGCTTATTTTCCCGATTTCAGCAAATCCCGTATCTCAGCCAGCAATTCGGCTTCAGCCGAGGGGGCGGGGGGCTCGGCTGGTGCGGCCTGCGCTTCTTCCTGCCTTTTCATGGCGTTGATCGCCTTGATACCCATGAAAACGGCGAACGCGACAATTGTGAAATCAACGATGGTTTGCAGAAACTTGCCATAGGCCAATACAACCGCAGGCGTCTTGTCCACCGCTTCCTTGAGCGTGATCGACAAGCTGGAGAAGTCCACCCCACCCAGCATGACGCCGATCGGGGGCATGATCACATCGCCAACGAAGGAGGAAACAATCTTGCCGAACGCAGCCCCGATAATGATACCCACGGCCATGTCGACGACATTTCCCTTGACTGCGAATTCCTTGAATTCCTGCAAAACGCCCATGCCGCTCTGGCCTCCTGTTTAACCCACTCGATAGCCGCTGGCCCGGCTAGTCTCCAGCCATTTCTTGATTCGGACGGCATCCGCAATGCGGGTGAGTTTTCCCGCAGAATCCAGCAAAACAATAATCACTGGACGGCTGGCAATTCTGGCCTGCATCACCAGACAGCGGCCAGCCTCGGAGATATAGCCCGTTTTCGACAGGCCGATATCCCACTCCGGACTTTTAACCAGCGCGTTGGTATTCCGATAAGCGGTACGATGACCGTTGTCGTAAACCACATCGTATGCGTCAGTGGTGGAGGTGTTGCGGATATCATCATAGCGATAGCCCGCCTTGACCAGCTTGACCAGGTCTTCCGCAGTCGAAACATTGCTGGATTGCAGGCCGGTCGGATCGACAAAATGAGATTGGGTCATGCCCAACTGGGCTGCCTTGCGGTTCATGGCAACCACAAACTGGCTGGCGCCGCCAGGATAGGCGCGCGATAGCGCCGAGGCGGCGCGGTTTTCCGAGGACATCAGCGCGAGCAGCAGCAGTTCCTGCCGGGTCAGCACGCTGCCAACCTTGAGTCGGGAACTGGAGCGCTTCACATAATCGACATCATCATCTGTCACCATGATCGCTTCGTTCATGTCCGGATCGGAATCCAGCACAACCATTGCGGTCATGAGCTTGGTGATGGAGGCGATTGGCGCCCGAGAATCTGAATTACGCGAAAAAATGGTCTCCCCGCTGGCCTGATCCACAACAATGGCCATCGAAGAACCCAGTCTCAGTGGTCCGCTAAAATCCTCGGCGGGCTTGGCAACTTTATAAGTCTTTTTCTTGCTGAGATGCGCCGTTTTGACAGCGGTGGGGCTACTGGCTTTCTTTTGCGTATATTTTTTGTGCACGGGCTGTGCAGCAAAAGCAACGGAAGAAGAAAGCAGCAAGCAGGCAATCAAGAGTTTTGCTTTCATGGCAGATCCTTCTGTTTTACCTTAAGCAATTCATATAACGTCTGGATTTTGAATTACTTTAATATTTGACCAGACTATAAACCACATCCAGGCTCATTGCAATTATAGACCCGCCAGCGTCATGGTTAGCGAATCTGCCAAGTCATGTTGCGGGCGCCAGCCTAGTTCCTCGTGTGCGCGGCTACAATCCAGCGTCAATGACCGCTCCAGCCCTCCCATCCAGCCCGGCTCACCACCTACCCCACCCAGCCGCCACGCAGATTGCAGGACGATGCGCCCAAGCCAGGGGGCGATCCCGACTGCACCTGAATATCGAGAACAGATAAGCGTCTGAAACGAGAAGCTTTCTGGCCCGGCCAGATTGAACGCGCCTCGTACATCTTTATTCAGGCACAAGCGGATTGCCTCGACGACATCCCGCTCGTCTATGCATTGCAGCTGCGGTTGAGGATCGGGCAGTTGTAAATAGCAAGGCTGACGCAACAAAAACCGCAGCAAGGGCTGGGCATGCCGCCCGAGAATGACATGCGGGCGCAAACACACTACGCGCGGATGATGTTGCGCCAGCCACTCTTCCAGGATGGCTTTGTGATTTCCATATTGAAAATCGGGAATGGGTGACAGCCTGGCCGACTCAGGCAGGTTTTCCCCATTGCCATACACGGCAGCGCTGGACACATGCAACATGCGGCGGACATCACGGCGCTGCGCGGCCTCGAACAGCGCCTGGCTTGATTCCACGTTGTTCCGCCACATCGCCCGAGCAGACATTCTGCCGCGCAATACCCGGAAACCCAAATGAATCAGGGCATCGTGTCCGGCAATCAGGCCATGCGCCTGCTCTCTGCCGTAGTCCAGCCGATAGGCGCAAAATTTCGGATGTCGATACGCCGACGGGCGCAGGTCAACACCCGTAACGGAAGCAACCCCCTCGTCCGCGCACAATGCAGGTAGCAGAACGCTTGCGAGGTGGCCCGCACTACCGGTCAGGAAGATTTTCATCGAAATGGCCTGATCGTCATATAATCGTCTCATTCTAACGGGGATGGCGATTTGTCTCCCCAAATTATGAAACACCGATTCGCCACCCCCGCCCCCACCCTGCCCTCCCCCGGCGGGAGAGGGGGACGAGGGCAACGCTTCGCGTTGTTTCACATTTACAGGGGCGGAACTGACTCATGAACATTTCCTTCATTGGCGGCGGCAATATGGCTTCAGCCATGATCGGCGGCCTCGTTGCTAACGGATTTGACGCCGACAGGATACGGGTCGTGGATGTTTCGCCCGAGATCCGCGAGACGCTTGTCTCGCGCTTCAAGATTCGGGCGCTCGATGCGCTGGATGAGCGCGCGCTGGAAAGCAGCGTGATCGTGGTGGCAGTCAAACCCCAGCAACTTCACGCTGTTTCCATCATGCTGGCGCCGATGTTGAAAACCCAGTTGGTCATTTCCATTGCGGCCGGCGTTCGCATCAATGATTTGAGCCGCTGGCTGGGAGGTTACCGCTATCTGGTACGCTCCATGCCCAACACCCCGGCACTGGTTTCTGCCGGCATGACCGGCCTGATGGCGCTACCGGAGGTCTCACCGCAGCAGAAACAGCAGGCAGAAATCGTTTTGAAATCCATCGGGTCAACCCTGTGGCTGGAAGATGAAAACCTGATGGATGGCGTCACCGCGATTTCGGGCAGCGGTCCGGCCTATGTTTTTTACTTCATGGAAGCCATGCAGGCCGCCGCCATGAAACTGGGATTCACACCGCAGCAGGCGCGGATGCTGACGCAGGAGACCTTTCTTGGCGCCACAAAACTCGCCAGTCAAAGCCCTGATGACCCGTCTACCCTGCGCGCCCGAGTCACCTCCAAGGGCGGCACGACGGAACGTGCGCTGTCCTCCATGAACGAGGCTGGCATCAAGCTCGCGATTGAGCACGCCATTTTGGCCGCCGCCGAACGCTCGCGCGAACTCGGCGACCTGCTGGGCAAGGAATAAGGGCCAGTCAGGATGCTGAACCAAGCCGTGCTGTTTCTGCTTGAAACGCTAACCTCGTTGTTGGCTGGCGCCTTTCTGCTGCGCTTTTACATGCAGCTCAGGCGCGCACCGTTCAGAAACCCGCTGGGGAATTTCCTGCTGGCCGCCACCGATTTTGCAGTCAAACCGCTGCGCCGCGTCATCCCCGGTCTATTAGGGTGGGATTGGGCATCACTGGTAGCGGCATGGCTGACCGAGCTTGCGCTGGTTTCCGGCATCATCGCCCTGTCCGGCCATGAACTCGCCCTGCCAGCGGCGCTGGCAGGCGTGTCTTTCATGGCTGCCGTCAAACTGCTGGCGCTGGCAGTCCACATGCTGATCTGGATCGTGGTCATCACCGCCATTTTTAGCTGGGTTCAGCCCCATCACTGGATCAATGCCTTTGCCGGCGGACTGGTTCAGCCCTTGTTGCGCCCACTGCAAAAAGTGCTTCCGCTGGTCGGCAATGTCGACTTGTCGCCACTGGCACTGATTCTGATCTTGCAGCTCATTCTGATGGCTCCCATTGCCTGGTTGGAGCAATTTGCGGTGCGCCTTGTCTGACACCTGGTACAGAATCGAGGACGATCGCGTGATTCTGACCTTGCACATCCAGCCTAGCGCCAGGGTCACCCAGGTCATCGGCATACATGGCGGCGCCCTCAAAATCAAGATCGCCGCACCCCCGCTTGAAGGTCAGGCCAACGCCAGGCTGGTGGAGTTTCTCAGACAAGTTTTTGATGTCCCGTCCAGGCAGGTTCTATTGAAGCAGGGCGGCAGCGGTCGCCGAAAAGTGGTTGAGATCCAGGGATCCGTTCACTCCCCACTGATTCTGGCGGATAATAACTGTCCGGAAAACAGGACCAAGGCATGACTGCCCAGCTCTTAAACGAAGTCGAGAATTTCCGCCACTGGCGCGAAAATTTGATTACCGCCATCAATGCCTACCAGGCATGGCTCGTTCGCACCGGCACGGCTGAACCCCAGCAAACGCAGCGGATTATCGATCTGGTCGAAACCCTCAGAAAAGATCGCCTGATTCTGGCGTTTGTCGCCGAGTTTTCGCGCGGCAAGACGGAACTCATCAACGCCCTGTTTTTCTCCGATTTCAAGCAACGCCTGCTCCCTTCGGATGTCGGCCGCACCACCATGTGCCCGACCGAGATTTTTTATGAACCATCGGACCCCCCCTACATCCGCCTGCTTCCGATCGAGACCCGCTTCCGGGAAGAAAGTATCGCTTCTCTCAAACGCCTGACAGGCGAGTGGAAGGAGCTTCCTCTCGACATTGATTCGCATGAAAAAATGGTCGCCGCCATGCGATCCGTGGCGCAAAAAAAATCGGTTCCGATTCAGGATGCCAAGGCGCTGGGACTTTGGGACGACAACGACCCTGACCTCAAGGATATGGTCAACGCCAATGGAACCGTAGACATCCCGGCCTGGCGCCATGCCCTGATCAATTATCCTCATCCGCTCCTCAAGGATGGCCTGGTCATTCTTGATACACCCGGCCTTAATGCGCTGGGTACCGAGCCGGAGCTGACCCTGAGCATGATCCCCAGCGCGCATGCGGTGCTGTTCCTGCTGGCCATGGACACCGGGGTCACCAAGTCTGACATGGTCATCTGGCATAAATATATCCAGAAATTCGTCACACACCGGCTGGCGGTACTCAACAAGGCGGATATTCTATGGGACGACCTCAAGCCCTGGCACGAAATCAGTACCTCCATTCACCGTCAGGTCGAAGCAACTGCTCAACTGCTTGAGCTGCCTTTCGTCAATGTGCTCGCTATTTCCGCCCAGAAGGCCTTGCTGGCAAAAATCCGCGGCGACCGCGCGCTGCTCGAAAAAAGTGGCATCGGGAGTGTAGAGGCCATGCTGGCTGAAAACATCGTCCCGGCCAAACAGCAGATTCTCCGCAGCTCGGTCACCAAGGAAATCGGTGGCATGGTGGGCGCATCGGAGCACGCCTTGAACAACGAACTCTCTGCCGTCCGCCACGAACTCAAGGAACTCACCGCATTGACCGGGAAAAATCGGGATGTCGTCAGGAAGCTGCTCGACAAGGCTCAAGCCGACAAGATGTTTTATGAGCAGACAGTGAAAAGCTTCAATATCACCCGTGGCGTTATTTCACAGCAGGGAAAAGCACTGTTGGCCAGTCTGGGCCAGGCAAAGCTTGATGAGATTCTGGACAAAAGCCGAAACAGTATTGAAAGAAGCTGGACGACGACCGGTCTGCTGCGCAGCATGCAATCCCTGTTCGGGAATGCAACCCAACAGTTCGATAAAATCCACCACCACGCCGGACAGATCAAAGGCCTGGTTGATGCGGCCTACCGGCGTTTTCACGAACAACATGGGTTTGCCGAACTGTCCCCGCCGGCGCTCAGCCTGGCCGCACCGTTACAGGGACTTCAGGGCCTGGCTCAGCAAACCACGGATTTCTGCAATGATCCGGTCAACATCATGACCGAGAAAAGCTTCCTGGTTCGCAAGTTTTATGGCGGCCTTGTCACCGCAGCCGAGGCGATTTTCGAGCAAGCCCAGGCGGAAAGCGAAACCTGGTTGCGCGCCTCTCTGACGCCGCTCATGAGCCAGATTCGCGATTACAAGAGCCAGATCGAGCGACGGATAGAAACTGTCAAACAAATTCACGACAATATTGACAACCTGGAGTTGCGCATAGACGACCTGATCGCCAGGCAAGCGGATCTGCTCAAGCAACGCGAAATTATCGAAGAGATACTTGCGCAAATCGGCGCCCACCCCCCTATGGGCAGGAATACCTAGCGGCGGCGGATTACATCAAAATCACGTCGTATTGCTCTTGAGAATACTGGCTCTCCACCAGCAGAGAGATCGGTTTGCCAATGAAGTCTCCCAGCTGCGCCAGGTTTTGCGATTCTTCATCCAGGAACATGTCTATCACTTGTTGCGAAGCCAGAATGCGGAACGCCCGGGCATCGAACTGGCGCGCTTCACGCAACAGTTCGCGCAAAATCTCATAGCAAACCGTTTGAGCGGTTTTCAGTTCGCCGCGCCCCTGACATACCGGGCAAGGCTCGCACAGGATGTGGGCCAGGCTCTCGCGGGTGCGTTTTCGTGTCATCTCCACCAGGCCGAGGGAAGAAAAACCGGTCAGGGTAATCCGCGCCCGGTCTCCCGATAAGGCCTTCCTGAGCTCGGCCAGCACGGCGGCCTGATGATCCTCGTTATCCATATCGATGAAATCGATGATGATGATTCCGCCCAGATTGCGCAATCGCAACTGACGCGCGATCGTCTGGGCCGCTTCCAGATTGGTCTTGAATATCGTGTCGTCGAAATTGCGCCCGCCGACAAAACCACCCGTATTGACGTCTGCCGTGGTCAGTGCCTCGGTCTGATCAAGAATCAGATAACCGCCGGATTTCAGGTCCACACGCCGCGCCAGCGCCTTTTCAATTTCATCTTCCACACCGCGCAAATCAAAGAGCGGGCGCTGGCCCTGATAATGGGTCAGCCTTTCGGCCACGCCGCTGGTATATTCCCCGGCAAAGGATAGCATTCTGGCAAATGTTTCACGTGAATCCACGACCAGACTGCCCGTCTCGTCAGACACGAAGTCGCGCAGCACTCTCAGGGGCAAGTCCAGGTCGCGGTACAACATGGATTTGGGTAGCGCGCCTTTGGCCGCTTCCTGAATATCGTTCCAGAGCTTGCGCAGATATTCGATATCCGCCAGCAACTCCTTGTCTGTCGCGGATTCGGCCATGGTCCGGATGATAAATCCACCGTGTTCGGCTTCGGGTATCAACTGTTGCAGTTTTTCCCGGAGATGCTCGCGCTCGACTTCATCTTCGATGCGCTGGGAAATCCCGATGTGGGTTTCCTGCGGCAAGTAGACCAGAAAGCGCCCAGCCAACCCAATCTGGGTGGATAAACGCGCACCCTTGGTACCGAGCGGATCCTTGAAGACCTGCACCATGAGCGACTGCCCCTCATACAGCAGGCGTTCGATTGGACGATGCTCCTCGCCGGGCGCAGTCCAGATGTCCGCGACATGCAAAAAAGCAGCACGATCCAGTCCGATTTCAATAAACGCCGACTGCATCCCCGGCAGAACGCGGCATACTCGCCCCAGGTAGATGTTGCCGACCAGTCCGCGCGCACTGGCCCGCTCGATATGCAGTTCCTGCACGACGGCCTGCTGCAACACGGCAACCCGTGTTTCCTGCGGGGTGACATTAATCAGAATTTCTTCCATTGGATTCCTGGTTTTTAGTGTTCAGTCCGTAGCCCGGATGTAATCCGGGGATCGCTTCCCCGGATTACATCCGGGCTACGGACTGAATACTGATGGCTCCTACAACATATTTTCCAGCCCGAATTCCTGTAGTAATTCCACTGTCTCGGCCAGCGGCAAGCCCATGACGCCTGAATAACTTCCTTCCAGCCGGGTGATGAAGGCGGCTGCGCGCCCCTGAACCGCATATCCGCCGGCCTTGTCGTGCGACTCGCCGCTGGCGACATAGCTGCGAATCTGGCTCGCATTCAGTGACGCAAACGTAAGCTTTGACACGCTCAAGCGCGTCTCCAGCCGGTCATCCCAGGCCAGCGCGACTGCTGTCAGGACTTCGTGCGTGCGCCCAGCCAGCCTGGCCAGTGTGGCTTCCGCTTCCTGAGCGTTAGCCGGTTTGCCGATGATCAGGCCATCTATCGTTACGGTGGTATCGGCGGCCAGCACCGGACGCAGGGGCAGGCGACGGGCGCGGCACCCCCTGATGCCCGCATCGGCCTTGGTTCGCGCCAGGCGAACCACGTAGTCTGCTGGAGCCTCGCCCGGCAAGGGCGTTTCATCCACGTCCATGCGCGAAGGGAGCATCCTGAGCAGCACGACTTCATGCCGCACCCCGATCTGCTTCAACAACTCGCGGCGCCTTGGGCTGGCCGAAGCCAAATAGATGGACTGGTGGGGAAAGGCCATGATTGAGAGGTTATTCTCGGTGATAAGGGTGATTCTGGATAACAGTCATCGCCCGATACAACTGTTCTGCCAATAAAACACGCACCATCCCATGCGGGAGCGTGAGCCGGGAAAGCGACCACAATCTCCCCGCCTGCTCGCGCAGATCCGGATGCAAGCCATCCGCACCGCCAATGACGAAGGCCACATCCCGCCCATCCTGCAGCCAGTTTTTCATCTGTCCGGCCAGTTCCAGCGTGCTCCACTCGGCGCCGCGCTCGTCCAGCATGATGGTAGTGACATTGTCGGGCAAGCTTGACTGAATGCGCGCCATTTCCGCCTCCTGCATTTGCGCTGCGGTTTTGCCGCCAACGCGTTTTTCAGGCCGGATCTCCAGCAATTCCACACGCGCCTCGCGCGGCATGCGCTTGGCGTATTCGCCAAAGGCGCCATCCACCCAGGCCGGCATTTTTGTTCCGACGGCCAGGATCCAGAGTTTCACGCCGGATGTGCATGGCGGCGCGCTGCTTCAACGCCACCCCAAAGCTGTTCCAGATTGTAATATTCGCGGATGGTCGGCTGCATGATGTGCACCACGACCATACCCAGGTCTACCAGTACCCATTCACCGCTGCCTTCACCCTCGACCCCGATCACTTCAGCCCCCAATTCCCTGAGTTTTTCCTGCACATGATTGGCCAGCGCACGAGTTTGGCGATTTGAGTCGCCGCTGGCGACGATCATGTAATCAGTCAGGCTGGTCAGGTGCTTGACATCCAGTGCGGTAATGTCTTTGGCCTTGATATCTTCCAGCGCGCTTATCACGGCCTGCTTCATTGCTTCCGGTTCCATCTGCTTCCCTAGGTTCTGTGACGTTATAAATATATCTGATGTGTATGAATGTAATCGATAACGCTATCCGGGAGCAAATACCGGGGGCTCAGACCTGCCTTGAGCAGGCGCCTGATTCGTGTAGCCGAAATATCGAGCGGAAAATATGGGTGAAGGATGATCTTGCCGTTAGCTTCCCGCCGCAATTCGTCCTTATCGTCGGTTTGCCTGTGGTCGAATTCGGCGCGCAATTCGGGGTTTAGCTGCAAACCGTCAAGTCCAGATCCCGGTCGCGCCACGACAACAAGGTGCGCTAGGCCAAAAATTTCTTTCCAACGGCTCCAGGTATGCAAACCAGCAAAGGCATCCGAGCCCAGCAGCAGACAGAGCGGCTGCGTTGCCCCCAGCTCTCGCCGCAATTCCGACAGGGTGTCGACGGTATAGCCCGGTGCGTTGCGCCGCACCTCGCGGTCGTCGAGCCTAAATAGCGGATTACCTGCACCCCCCAGACGCGCCATCTCCAGCCTATGTTCGGGCGTAGCGCCCGGCGGCCCCCGGTGCCAGGGAAGTCCGGCAGGCACCAGTCGCACCTCGGCCAGCTTCAGACCATCGGCCAGTTCCTGTGCCAGCCTCAAATGGCCGAAGTGTATCGGGTCGAACGTACCGCCCAATACGCCAATCAAAACAATCGCCTTCTACCATTGCCCCCTCTCCCGCACTTGTGCCCTTTTGGGTATGCGGGGGAGGGTTCACCCTGTCGGGTATAAAGGGGAGGGGGCAAACTAACCACGTACATGCCCCTCGCCCAGCACGATGAATTTCTGGGAAGTCAGCCCCTCCAGCCCAACCGGGCCGCGCGCGTGGATCTTGTCGGTGGAAATACCAATTTCTGCGCCCAATCCATATTCGAAGCCGTCTGCAAAGCGGGTGGACGCATTCACCATCACCGAACTGGAATCCACTTCACGCAAGAAACGGCGAGCCCGGCTGTAATCTTCGGTCACGATCGCTTCGGTGTGCTGCGAGCTGTAGGTATTGATGTGCTCGATGGCCTGATCCATATCCTTGACGACACGAATCGAGAGAATCGGCGCCAGATATTCGGTATGCCAATCTTCCTCGCTGGCTGCATTCATCTCCGCAACAATCGCGCGCGCCGCCGGACAGCCGCGCAGCTCGACACCCTTGTCCAGATAGATGCGGCACAGCTTCGGCAGCACGGTCGAAGCCACGGCCTCTGCCACCAGCAAGGTTTCCATGGTATTGCAGGTGCCATAGCGCTGAGTTTTGGCGTTATCGGCGATACGGATGGCTTTTTCCAGATCCCCCTTGTCGTCGATATATACATGGCAGACCCCATGCAGGTGCTTGATGACCGGGATGCGGGCTTCCGCAATCAGGCGCTCGATCAGTCCCTTGCCGCCGCGCGGCACGATCACATCGACGAATTCTCGCATGGTAATCAGTTCGCCCACCGCAGCCCGGTCGGCGGTTTCGATGACCTGCACTGCGGTTTCCGGCAAACCAGCCGCCGCCAGTCCTTCGCGCACGCACGCCGCTATCGCCTGATTGGAGTTCAAGGCCTCCGACCCGCCGCGCAAAATGGAGGCATTGCCGGATTTAAGGCATAACGCGGCAGCATCCGCCGTCACGTTGGGGCGCGCCTCATAGATAATGCCGATAACGCCCAGTGGGACACGCATCTTGCCGACCTGGATGCCGGAGGGGCGATAGTTCAGGCCAGTGATTTCCCCCACCGGGTCAGGCAAAGCCGCAATTTGCAACAAGCCTTCCGCCATGCCCGCGACACCCTTTTCCGTCAGTTCCAGCCGGTCCAATAGTGCCGAATCCAGACCCCGCGCCCTGGCGGCTTCCATATCCTGCGCATTGGCGGCCAGCAGTTTGGCCTGATCACGCAGGATCGCCTGCGCCATCACTGTCAGCGCCTTGTTCTTGGCATTGGTGTCAGCTCTGGCAATGGCGCGGGAAGCGGCCTTCGCCTGCTGGCCTACGGTTTGCATATACGCTTTTATATCCATGTCTACTCCTGCCATATCGTTGTCGTCGTGATCAAACCCAGCTGCAATAATTCGTCCCAAACGTCGCCATGCGCCAGCCCCTTGATCATGCGATCAATTTTCGCCGCCCGCGCCAGCCCTTGCAACAGGCGAGCTTCGCTGGTTTTTTTGACCGCCTGTTCGACCAGTTTCTGGCGTGATTCCCAGATCCAGGCATCGCGCATCAATTGTGGCAAGTGACCGCCGCGCCGCATCCCGCCGCGCAAACGCGCCAGAACGCGGATTTCGCGAGCCAGCGCCCAGAGTATCAGCACCGGGTCTTCGCCTTCCCCTCGCAACACGTCCAGCACCCGGCTAACCCTCGCCGCGTCGCCAGCCAGCACGGCATCGCCCAGCTTGAACACGTCGAAGCGCGCCACATCAGCCACGGCGCTCCTGACCATATCGAAGGAAAGCGGTCCCGCCGGAAAAATCAGCGCCAGTTTCTGGATTTCCTGAAATGCCGCCAGCAGGTTACCCTCGACTTGATCCGCCAAAAATTGCAGCGTGGCCGCATCGGCGCGATGCCCCTGACGCGCCAGCCGGTCGCCGATCCAGCGTGGCAACTGGGCGCGCTCCACTGGAAATACGCCGACCGAAATACCCGTGTTTTCCAGCGCCTTGAACCACTTTCCCGCCTGCGCCGTCTTGTCCAGCTTGGGGCACAAGACCAGCGTGACTGTATCCTCAGGCAAGCGGGCGCAATAGTCCTGCAAGGCCTGGCTGCCATCGTTGCCCGGCTTGCCGGACGGAATTCGGATCTCGACCAGGCGGCGCGAGGAAAACAGGGACAAGCTGTTACCGCTGGATAACAATGCCTGCCAGTCAAAGCCCCGCTCGACTGTGAACACTTCGCGCTCGGCGCACCCTTCCTGACGTGCGCGTGCGCGAATCAGATCTGCCGCTTCCTGCGCCAACAAGGCCTCGTCGCCATGCACCAGATAGAGGGGCTGCAATCCCTTGCCAATGTGGGCTTCGAGTTGCTCTGGCTTAATCCGCATCGGGGATGGGCAATTGCTTCATTGCCGAGAGCCGGCGCATCAGTTGCCGCACAGCATCGGTCTGCATCTCGCGGTAAAGCAATAACTCCTCCTGTTCCTTGGCCAGAACCTGTGCATCGCTGAAGGTGTAGTCTCGCCGCAGCTCCAGCGTTTGCGCAGGCGCCCACTCGACACCCTTGCCATCCCTAAGACGGAAAGACAGCCGATAAAGAAGCATGTACTCACTTACCTTGCCCGAGGTATTCAGGGAAAGAATCCGTTTTTCTCTTTGTTCGCCAAAAAGCTGCAATACCGTCTCGGCTTCGGGCGGGGAAGCAAGCAGCCTGACCTCGCTACCCTCGCGCAAAGCGCGGTGCAACTCGGTGCCCGCCGAAACGCCAGCCGACTCGATAAACAAGGACTCGAACGGCATGATTGCCGATCCGCGCAACTGGAATCCGCAGCCCCCCAGAAGCAGCACCAGCAAAATGAACAGAATGCGCCGGTTCATGGCGTCATACGACCACATTGACCAGCCGCCCCGGCACGACTACCACTTTTTTGATGGCCTGCCCTTCAATAAACTTGAGCACTGATGGGTTAGCAAGCGCCAACTTCTCGACTTCGTCCTTGCCCGCGACCTTGGCAACCTTCATGCTGCCGCGCAGTTTGCCGTTGACCTGTAACATCAGTTCGATTTCGTCCCGCACCAGCGCAGATTCATCCACGCCAGGCCAGGCTGCATCCAGCATGTCTGCACCCGGTCTGAGCTGCATCCACAGCGCATGGCAGATATGCGGCACGATGGGCGACAACAGCATCACCACTGACTCCAGCGCCTCCTGCATGAGCGAGCGGCCAGTCGGGCTGGCATCGTCAAATTTGGCCAGGGCGTTCATCAATTCCATGACCGAGGCAATCGCGGTATTGAACTGCTGGCGACGACCATAGTCATCACTCACTTTCCGTATTGCCGTGTGCAGGTAGAAGCGCAGGGTCTTTTGCTCCACGCCCAATTCGTGCTCCTGGCTGGCTGGGGCAAAGGCCGGAGCCAGGCCATGGCTGACATGGTCGGTGACCGCTTTCCACAAGCGCTTGAGAAAACGGTACGCCCCCTCCACGCCTGCGTCAGACCACTCCAGGCTCTGCTCGGGCGGGGCGGCAAACATCATGAACAAGCGCGCCGTGTCTGCGCCGTACTGGTCGATCAAGGCTTGCGGATCGACCGTGTTGCCCTTGGACTTGGACATCTTGGTGCCATCCTTGAGGACCATCCCCTGCGTCAGCAGGTTAACAAAAGGCTCAGATAATGATTTTGATGCGCATAGCGCCACGTTTGCCCCCTCGCCCTCCGGGAGAGGGTTGGGGAGAGGGTCGGTTTTAGATAATCTGTTTGGGGAGGGGGAAAGCTCGCCAAACACCCCCACATCCCGCATCAACTTATGGAAAAAACGCGCATACAGCAGGTGCAGGATGGCATGCTCGATGCCGCCGATATATTGATCCACCGGCAGCCAGTATTGCGCGCGCTCGTCCAGCATGGCCTGATTCTGGTCCGGGCAGGTAAAGCGGGCGTAGTACCAGGAGGACTCGACAAAGGTGTCCATGGTATCGGTTTCACGCGTCGCGTGGCCGCCGCAAGTGGGGCAGGTCGTTTCGTAAAAAGAAGGCATTTCCTTGATCGGCGAACCGACATCCATTTGCACATCTTCCGGCAACACTACCGGCAAATCCTTTTCCGGCACGGGTACATCACCGCACGTTGGGCAGTGGATGATGGGAATAGGGCAGCCCCAGTAACGCTGGCGGGAAATGCCCCAGTCGCGCAGACGGAACTGCACCTGCTTGTCGCCCTGGCCTTTTGCCCTGAGGTCTGCAGCAATCGCATCCACCGCCTGACTGTAGTTCAGGCCATCGTAAGCGCCGGAGTGAACGCACACCCCGTTGTCCTTGTCGCCATACCATTCCTGCCAGCCTTCGGCGGAAAACACTTCACCCTCGACCTGAATTGCCTGTTTGATCGGCAAGCTGTATTTGACGGCAAAATGGAAATCCCGCTCGTCATGAGCGGGAACGGCCATGACCGCGCCCTCGCCATAACTCATCAGAACATAGTTGCCCACCCAGACCGGGATGGATTCGCCGGTCAGCGGGTGCGTGACCGATATGCCGGTCGGCATCCCGACCTTTTCCATGGTCGCCATATCGGCTTCGGCCACACCGCCGCGCTTGCATTCGGCGATGAATTCGGCCAGTTGCGGATTGTTTTGCGCCGCGCGGGTCGCCAGAGGATGTTCGGCAGCCACCGCGCAGAAGGTCACGCCCATGATGGTGTCGGCGCGGGTGGTGTAAACCCAGAGATTGTTCCGTTGGCCGTCTTCCGTAGCCCCCTCTCCTAACTCTCCCCCGCTTGCGGGAGAGAGGGACGGAGTACCGCCTTCGGCGGAATGTTTGAACGCGAAGCGCACGCCAAAGCTCTTGCCGATCCAGTTTTTCTGCATGGTGCGCACCTGTTCCGGCCAGCCGGGCAGATTGTCCAGCTCGGACAGCAGTTCCTCGGCATAGGCCGTGATGCGCATGAAATACATGGGAATGGCGCGTTTTTCCACCAGCGCGCCGGAACGCCAACCACGGCCGTCGATCACCTGCTCGTTGGCCAGCACGGTGTTGTCCACCGGATCCCAGTTTACCGTGGCGGTTTTTTTGTAAATCAGGCCTTTTTCGAACAGCTTGGTGAACAACCACTGTTCCCAGCGGTAATAATCGGGCTTGCAGGTTGCAAGTTCACGCGACCAATCGACGCCCAGCCCCAGACTTTTGAGCTGATTGCGCATGTAATCGATATTGGAATAAGTCCACGCTGCGGGCGCGACCTTGTTGGCGATCGCGGCATTTTCGGCGGGCAGGCCAAAGGCATCCCAGCCCATGGGCTGCATGACATTGAAACCCTGAGCGCGATGGAAACGCGACAACACATCGCCGATGGTGTAGTTGCGGACATGCCCCATATGCAGCTTGCCGGAAGGATAGGGAAACATCGACAGACAGTAGTATTTGGGGCGGCCAGGAATTTCCTCGGCGCGGAAAGCCCGGGTCTCGTCCCAGTGCGCCTGAGCCTGCCGCTCGACCTCGGCAGGGTTATAGTGATTTTCCATAATGAACGGAGGCTAATGAAGAAAAGTCGATGATTATACGCCGAAAACAAGCTTATCCAGACCTTCGGCTAGTGACAAAACAGGCCCTTGGCGATTATACTGAAACATTCGTGTCATTCTATTTTCGGGGATTCCACCATGTCGAAGAAACACCCAGTTGTCGCCGTGACCGGTTCGTCTGGCGCAGGCACCACCACTGTCAAGGTTGCGTTTGAACACATTTTCCGCCGCGAGCTGATCACCGCTGCCGTGGTTGAGGGTGACAGTCTGCACTCGCTTGATCGCATGGCTTTCCGCGAGGCCTCCAAAAAAGCCGAGGCCGAAGGCAACCTGACGTTCAGCCATTTCGGCCCGGAAGCCAACCACTTCGCCAAGATCGAGGAAACCTTCAAGACTTATGGCGAAAACGGTGGCGGCACGCGTCGCTACTACATCCATTCGGATGCCGAGGCTGTCGAACTGAATGCTCGTCTGGACACCAACCTGAAAGCGGGTGACTTCACCCCCTGGGAAGAAATTCCAGAAGATAGCGATCTGCTGTTCTACGAAGGCTTGCATGGCCTGGTCAAGCACGACAAAATCGATGCTGCCCACTATGTGGATCTGGGCGTGGGCGTGGTGCCTATCGTCAACCTGGAATGGATCCAGAAAATCCACCGCGATGGCAAGGAACGCGGCTATTCCGCCGAAGCTACCGTGCATACCATCCTGCGCCGCATGCCGGACTACGTGAACTACATCACGCCGCAGTTTTCCCGTACGCACGTCAACTTCCAGCGCGTTCCAACGGTAGATACGTCCAACCCCTTCATCGCGCGCGATATCCCAACGCCAGATGAAAGCTTCGTCGTGATCCGTTTCCGCGACCCCAAAGGGATCGACTTCCCCTACTACCTGAAAATGATTCATGACTCATTCATGTCCCGTCCGAACACCATTGTGGTTCCAGGCGGCAAGATGGGTTTTGCGATGGAAGTGATTCTTTCCCCGTTGATTCATACGCTGATCGAAAACAAGAAAAAAGCCAGTTAAGCGAAAACTGCCTGTACAGCCAAAGGCCGGGGAATCCCGGCCTTTTTTCTTTAACCACGGGGCACATGGGGAGCACGGGGGAAAATCGATGTATTACATAATTTCCATTAATTACAAAAAGGGTGCGGCATATCAAGCTCCAATTCCCTTGGTATTCCCCGTGCTCCCCGTGCTCCCCGTGGTTAAAGCGAATTGATTTTATGACTCTCTACCAAAACCTCAATCCCGAGCAACTCGCCGCAGTCACCCTGCCGCATGAATCCGCGCTGATCCTGGCTGGCGCGGGGAGCGGGAAAACCCGTGTGCTGACGACCCGGATTGCCCACCTGATCCAGACCGGCCAGGCCAGTTCGGGCAGTCTCTTTGCCGTCACTTTCACCAACAAGGCGGCCAAGGAAATGCTTACCCGCCTGACCGCCATGCTCCCCATCAATACGCGCGGGATGTGGGTCGGCACCTTCCACGGCCTGGCTAACCGCCTGTTGCGGGCGCACTTCCGCGATGCCGGACTGCCGCAGACCTTTCAGATTCTCGACTCGGCAGATCAGCTCGGCGCACTCAAACGGCTGTTGAAAACACTCAATGTCGATGACGAAAAATACCCCCCCAAGCAATTGCAAGGCTTCATCAATGGCTTGAAGGATCAAGGTCTGCGCGCCGACAAGATCGACGCGCCCGACCCCTGGACGCGCAAAATGCAGCAACTGTACGCCGCCTATGACGAGCAGTGCCAGCGCGAAGGTGTGGTGGATTTTGCCGAATTGCTGCTGCGCAGCTATGAGCTGTTGCTGAATAACGCCCCGTTGCGCGAGCACTACCAAAGCCGCTTCAAACATATTCTGGTGGATGAGTTTCAGGACACCAACCACCTGCAATACCAGTGGCTGAAGCTGCTGGCAGGCGCGCAGGCCGCCATTTTCGCCGTCGGCGACGATGACCAGTCGATTTACGCCTTTCGCGGTGCGCGGGTCGGCAACATGGCCGATTTCGAGCGCGATTTCCAGGTCGCCAAAGTCATCCGCCTTGAACAGAATTACCGCTCCCACGGCAACATCCTCGACGCCGCCAACGCCCTGATCCGCAATAACCAGACACGTCTGGGCAAGAACCTGTGGACTTCGGATCACGCTGGCGAGGCCATCCGGGTGTTTGAAGCGGCATCGGACTTTGAGGAAGCCAGCTTCATCGTGGACGAAGTCAAGGCCTTGCAGCGTGAGGGCGTCGCCCTTTCCGACATTGCGCTGCTCTACCGCTCCAACGCGCAATCGCGGGTGCTGGAACATGCACTGTTCAATGCCGCCATTCCCTACCGGGTATATGGCGGGCTGCGCTTCTTCGACCGGCAGGAAATCAAGCACGCGCTCGCCTACCTGCGCCTGATCGGCAATCCGGATGATGATGGCGCGCTGCTGCGGGTCATCAATTTCCCCGCCAGGGGCATCGGCGCCCGCAGCCTGGAACAGTTGCAGGACATCGCGCGGCAATCGGGCATCAGCCTGTGGCAAGCCGCGCAGCGCAAGCTGTTAAGCGGCAAGGCGGGTAGCAGCATCGCCGTTTTCACCGGCCTGATCGAAAGCCTGCGCAGTGCCTGCGCGGATTTGCCGCTGCCTGAGCAAGTCGAGCACATGCTGGCTCACAGCGGACTGATCGCCCATTATGAAAAGGAAAAAGAAGGTGAAGACCGGCTGGAAAATCTGAACGAGCTGATCAATGCCGCTGCCGGTTTCGTTCTCGAAGCCGAGCCAGAGACGGAAATGCTTTCCCTCTCTCCTAACTCTCTCCCACGGGGAGAGAGGGACGCAGATTCGCTTCGCGAGATTCACTTTACTAGCGAATTGGCCGCCTTCCTCGCCCATGCCTCGCTGGAAGCAGGGGAACACCAGGCCATCGCCGGTGCGGACGCGCTTCAGCTCATGACCGTGCATGCCGCCAAAGGGCTGGAATTCCACGCCGTCTTCATCTGTGGGCTGGAAGAGGGGTTGTTCCCGCACGAAAACAGCAACCGGGAAAAAGACGGTCTGGAAGAAGAGCGCCGCCTGATGTATGTCGCCATCACCCGCGCGCGCCGCCGCCTGACCATCAGTTTCGCCGATACCCGCATGTTGCATGGGCAATTGCGCTATGGCATCGCCTCGCGCTTCCTGGAAGAATTGCCGCCGCAACTGCTCAAGCGCATCAACCGCGCTGTGCCTGTTTTTGCTGTTCAACCCGCATTCAACCCCAAACCCCGTGAAACCGATTCCGGCTGGCATATCGGCCAAGCCGTCAGTCATGCCAAATTCGGCCACGGCCTCATTATCGACAGCGAAGGCCGGGGCGCGGATGCGCGCGTTCAGGTGAGCTTCAACGATGCCGGCGTGAAATGGCTGGCGCTGGAATATGCAAAACTGGAGCCTCGTTAAATTGGGGATGAGTAATGGGCGATGAGTGACGGGGGACATCACCCATTCCCCATTACTTATCACTCATCACCTATTCAAGCTCCTGCCTCTCAAGGAAAATATCATGCTGAGCTACCGCCACGCCTTCCACGCCGGCAACCACGCCGACGTGTTGAAACACCTGCTGCTGATCCAGGCCAGCCAATATCTGGGACAAAAAGAAAAACCCTACTGGGTCATCGACACCCATGCTGGAGCGGGTCTTTATTCGCTGAATTCAGGCTATGCAACCCAGTTGAAAGAATATGAAAGCGGTATCGGCAAGCTGTGGGGTCGGCAGGACTTGCCTCCAGAACTGGCTGAATACGTCGATCTGGTGCGCGCCGTCAACCCGAACGGGAAACTGCTCTTTTACCCCGGCTCTCCCTGGCTGGCATTGCAGACCCTGCGCCCACAAGACCGCTTGCGCCTGTTTGAACTGCACAGCAGCGACAGCAAAATTTTGCATGAAAACTTTAATGATAAAACCGGCTTCGCGAGCCATGAAACCGGCCACGCACACCGTGTAAGCATCACGACCACTAACGGTTTCGACGCGCTCAAGGCGCTACTCCCTCCGCCGCCGCGCCGCGCGCTGGTGTTGATCGATCCGTCTTATGAAACCCGCGATGACTATTCGAATGTGATTGCTGCGTTAAAAGAGGGTCTGACTCGCTTCCCCTCCGGAACCT
This sequence comes from Sulfuricellaceae bacterium, assembly GCA_030690895.1. Lineage (GTDB taxonomy): Bacteria > Pseudomonadota > Gammaproteobacteria > Burkholderiales > Sulfuricellaceae > Sulfurimicrobium. Next base: position 22,602 of record JAUYFQ010000083.1, on the reverse strand, counting down.
ACGCCATCTGGTATCCCCAGCTTTCCCGCCAGGAAGCCCGGCAATTACCCGAAAAACTCAAACGCCTGCCCGCCGAAAACTGGCTGCATGTCGCCCTCACCGTCCACACCCCCTCATACGATGGAATCGGTATGCACGGCAGCGGCATGTTCATCATCAACCCGCCGTGGACCCTGCACAAAACCCTCACGGAAATCATGCCCTACCTGGTGAAGGTGCTGGGGCAGGATAGCGGAGCGGGGTTTATTCTGGAGCAGGAAATGAGGTAATTAGCACGCCCCTTCCTTATTGCCTAAACACCTCGAATCGGCACGAACCTCACACAATAGTTGCGCCCAGTCATCGGGCGGATGGCTACTCTCCAGCATTTTCCGAAATACCCGGTAAGCGTCATCTCTGCCTTCATAGGCTCGTTTGCTATCCTCGTCGTTCACCCACGCATAGACGATCACCTTGCTTGGGGCGTGATAGCGAAAAAATAGCCGGTATTGCTGAAAGAATTTGGCACGGAACCAGTGCTTGTGTTCCTCTCCCAGCATATTGCCCTGTCGGTATTCAGGCCGTAATGGGTCTTGCGGAATCACCTCGAACACCAGCCTGGCAATAGCGGCCAGTCGTTTTGCCGCATTCTTTTTGGAGAAGCCGGCAGGATCTTGCCGCGCAAAGGCCTCGACCTGCCGGGTCAGCACATCAAGTTGATCCAGGAACAGGGGATGAGCAAAAAGCGTCCAGCCATTGATCATCAGGGGAGCGGACTTGGCTGCGCTCATTCATCATCTGCCGATAACGGCATATCGAGATCAACCTCGACAGAGCCGACCAGCGACTGAATATGTTGCGCCAACCCGCCGTCAACCGCCTGGATTTGCTCTGGATGGCTGGCAATATCACGAGCCAGAAAACCCAGGAACAACCCAAGAACCGGGTCTCCGTGCTCGGCTGAAACCGCGCGCGTAAGCACGATTTCGCCATCGGGGCGAATGGAGTAATGGATCTTGTCGCGCTTGCCAAGCCTGAGCGCACGGCGAACCGTTTCCGGCACAGTGGTTTGATAGCGGTCTGTCAGCGTGGATTCAACTTCGAGGGTGACGGCCATGGATGCGCTCCAGTATTTAATGCGGGACGCGATCAATGGTAATGCGGTCGCATTACCATGTCAATGCGATTGACCGCGCCATTATCCATGCCCATCAAACCTCCACAAAAATATCCCGATAAGCCGCATAAATCGAAGTCGCAAACAGAACCGGGATCACGGCGAGCAAGCCGAGTGCAAAGGGGATGGCGCCGAGCACAAACAGGATGATGCTCACCGCGCCATACAGCGTGAACGGCAGTACATTTTTCAGACAGGCGGAAAAACTTAGTTTCATGGCTTCCAGCGCGGGCAGGTTGTCGAACAGGACGAGCGCCGGGGCGAACCAGTAGGCCATCAGCAGGGGAACCAGCATCGCCATGATTAGCACGCCCACCATCATGTATTGCTGAATCACGGGCAGCAGGGCGGGGTCGGTGGCGTCCAGCGTCGTCAAATCCAGCTCAGGCAAGGGACCATAAATGACGGTTGCAAGACCCGTCGCCAAGAGGACGAGGGCGATTTTTCCAGACAGATAAAATCCGCCAACGGCGGCCAATTGTTTGAAGTGGCTGCGAAATCCGGCAAAGAGGTGGCCGATTTCGAGCTCCTCATCCAGTTCCAGCGCACGCGCACCGGCCATGAAACCAGCGATCAACACGGGGTCGAGCACGGCGGCCGCGACCATGCCGATGGCAGGGACGAACAGCGCCAGCACCAGTTCCAGCACCAGGTAGGTCATCAGGAAGACGATCCAGATCAGCGGGTTTCGTCCAAACAGGCCGAACCCGGCAGAAATCCAGCGCCAGCCTTGCGCGATGCCAACCTGACGAGGTTGCACGTGCGGTGCGGCTACATCACTCATACCCACAGCTGCTGAAATTCGTCGTGGTGAGCAATGTTGTGCTGAAGAATCCGCCGGAAATGCTTGGGATCCTTGGCAAAGGTCATTTCGCCAGCGCGCGGAAAGTGCAGGTCATACAAACGGGAGAGCCAGAACCGCAAGGCGGCGGCGCGCAGCATGACTGGCCAGGCGCCGCGCTCGATGGCGCTCAGGGGGCGGGTGGCGTGATAGGCGGCCAGCATGGCCGACATGCGTTCACGGTCGAGCGTGCCGTCCGCTGCGTTGACGCACCAGTCGTTGACCGTGATAGCCAAGTCGTAGAGCCAGACATCGTTGCAGGCAAAGTAGAAGTCGATCAGCCCGCCGATGCGCTCATCCTTGAACAGCACGTTATCGCGGAACATGTCGGCATGAATGATGCCGCGAGGCAGATCCTCGAAACGGTAGAGCGATTGGAAACGCAGCTCTTCGCTCAACATCGCCTGCTCTTCTGCTCCCAGAAAAGGGCTGACCTGGGTCGCCGTCGTCTGCCACCAGTGCGGGCCGCGCGGATTGGGCATCTGCGCCGGGTAAGTCTTGCCCGCGAGATGCATGGCCGCGAGCATTTCGCCCATTTTGGCGCAATGATCCGGGGTGGTTGCATCCAGCGATGCGCCTTCCAGCCGACTAACGATGCAGGCGGGCTTGCCGTTGAGTTGCCCCAGATAGCCATTTTCCAGATTCGCTACCGGCGCCGGACAGGGTATGCCGTGGTGCGCCAGGTGCGCCATCATGTTGATGAAGTAGGGCAGTTCGTCTGCCTTGAGCTTCTCGAACAGCGTCAGGACATAGCGCCCATGGCTGGTGGTGACGAAATAATTGGTGTTCTCGATTCCGGCGGAAATGCCTTGCAGATCCTGCAACGCGCCCAGCGCGTAGCCTTTGAGCCAGTCTTCGAGTTGTTCGTGGGTGACGGTGGTAAAAACGGACATATGGGTACTTCTTAACTTAGAAGGTCTTGAGAATCCACATCGGCACCATGAGGCGCGGACTGACTTCGCCCTGACGGATGAATTCACCCGTGCCCCGATCATCGACCAGATAGTAGGGCACGCCGTGGGGCGGCGTAACCTTGATCATGTATAGCTTTCCACGCACGCGGAATTCTTCAACATTGTCCTCGCCGCGCTTCAGAATCGTGACTTGCGGCTCCAGGGCTGGATCAGGCTCGTAGCCCGGCGGCGGCGCAGGGGGCTCCGGCAAGGGTTGCAAATCAGCGGGCGCATTTGCGGCGGGGGCTGCCAGCGCCGATGTGGCGCATAGCATCAAGAATGGCAATAAACGACGCATCGGAATTCCTGCGAGAAAATTTGAAACCGGATTATAACGCCTGAAAGGTATTCGTTACCCTACAAACGCAACTGGATTTCCCTTTCCATCACGGTCGGCTCGAAACCATGTGTTTCGTAATGCTTGAAGATGGCTTCGACCACCTGGTCCGGCTCGTTGATCACCTGGATCAGGTCCATATCTTCCGGGTTGATCATGCCTTCCTGCACCAGCGTATTGCGGAACCAGCTCACCAGGTCGCGCCAGAATGGTTCGTGTACCAGAATGATCGGCATTCTGCGCGTCTTGCCAGTTTGCACCAAGGTCAATGCTTCCATCAGTTCATCCATGGTGCCGAAGCCACCCGGCATCACGACATAGGCGCTGGCAAACTTGACGAACATCACCTTGCGGGCGAAAAAATGGCGGAAGGTCTGGCTGATGTCCTGGTAGGGGTTGTTGTGCTGTTCGTGCGGCAACTGGATATTCAGGCCCACGCTGGGTGAGGCGCCGTGAAAGGCGCCCTTGTTGGCAGCCTCCATGATGCCGGGGCCGCCGCCGGAAATCACCGAAAACCCAGCATCGGAAAGCTTCCGGGAAATTTCCTCGGTCAACTTGTAATAGGGATGATCCGGTGGCGTACGCGCGCTGCCGAACACGCTCACCGCCGGGCGAATATGGCTCAGGCGTTCGGTGGATTCCACGAACTCTGCCATAATCTCGAACACCCGCCACGATTCCCGCGCCGAATAACCGAGTGTCAGGATATCCGGATCAAGGGGTTTGGGTATTTTTTCTTCTGCTCTCATGGTGCTTCCCCTTCTATGAAAACATTGCTGCTGGTCGACGCATCTTCTTACCTCTACCGCGCCTTTCACGCCCTGCCCGATTTGCGCAACCGGCATAACGAGCCCACCGGCGCCATTTATGGCGTACTCAACATGCTGCGCCGCCTGCATCAGGACATTGAATCCGAGTATAGCGTCTGCGTTTTCGATGCAAAAGGCAAGACCTTTCGCGACGACATCTACCCTGATTACAAGGGACACCGACCCCCCATACCACCTGACCTGGCGGCGCAGATCGAGCCGCTGCACGACTGCATTCGCGCCCTGGGCTGGCCGATGCTGGCAGTTGAGGGTGTGGAGGCCGACGACGTCATCGGTACACTGGCGCAGATCGCCTCCCGGAATGGGATGCGCACCGTCATTTCAACCGGCGACAAGGACATGGCGCAGCTGGTGGACGAGCAGGTCAGCCTGATCAACACCATGAGCAACGAAAAGCTGGACCCCGGCGGCGTGACGGAAAAATTCGGCATCCCGCCCGAGCGCATCGTGGATTATCTGACCCTGATCGGCGACACGGTAGACAATGTTCCCGGCGTGGAGAAGGTCGGCCCGAAAACTGCTGTCAAATGGCTGTCGCAATATCAGACACTGGACAATCTGGTGGCCCATGCGGGGGAAATCGGCGGCGTGGTGGGCGAGAATCTGCGGCGCGCGCTCGACTGGCTTCCGGTCGCACGCGAACTGATTACCATACGCTGCGACGTACCGCTGCCCCTTGCCCTGGATCAACTGCATCCCCAGCCGCAGGACGACGCCCGCCTGGCGGCACTTTATGAGCGTCTGGAATTTCGAACCTGGTTGCGCGAACTGGGCAGTCAAAACAATCGCCTCTCACCATTGCCCCCAAGTGAATCCAGTCGCCCTCTACCATCGCCCCCTCTCCCGGGGGGAGAGGGTTGGGGAGAGGGAAGCGCACCCGTGACACCACCGCCCGTTGTCCGTTATGAAACCGTAGTGAGTTTCGAGCAACTGGATCACTGGATCGCCCGGCTGGATGCCGCCAAACTCGTCAGCCTGGACACCGAAACCACCGGGCTGGATTCTATGCAGGCGCGACTCGTCGGCATTTCTTTCGCCATCGAACCCCACGAAGCCGCCTATATTCCGCTGGATCATCGCTATGCCGGCGCACCCGAACAGCTCGACATGGCAAGTGTTCTTGCTCGCCTCAAGCCCTGGCTGGAAAACCCGGACAAGGCCAAGCTCGGGCAGAACCTGAAATACGACCGCCATATTTTCGCTAATCACGGGATCAGACTTCAGGGCATCGCGGACGACACCCTGCTGCAATCCTACGTACTGGAAAGCCACAAGACCCACGACATGGATTCGCTGGCTGCGCGGCATCTCGGGGTCAAAACAATTCCTTACATCGAAGTCGTCGGCAAGGGCGCGAAGCAGATCGGTTTCGGCGATGTCGACCTCGATACCGCCACTCGCTATGCGGCCGAGGACGCCGACATCACGCTGCAACTGCACCGCACCCTGCACCCTCAGATCGAAGGCGACAAGAAGCTGGCCTACATTTATCGGAATATCGAACTGCCGGTTTCCGGCGTGCTGTTTCACGTGGAACGTAACGGCGTGCTGATCGACAGCGAACGTCTGTCCCGACAAAGTCAGATGCTGGGCGAAACTCTGCTGACACTGGAGCGGCAGGCATTTGAACTGGCAGGACAACCGTTCAACCTCAATTCGCCCAAGCAGATCCAGGAAATTCTGTTCGGACAACTCGGCCTGCCGATCAAGAAAAAGACGCCTGGCGGCGTGCCATCCACGGACGAGGATGTGCTCCAGCAACTGGCGCTGGATTACCCTTTACCGAAAATTCTGCTGGAACACCGCGGACTGGCAAAACTCAAATCCACTTACACCGACAAGTTGCCACGCATGGTCAACCCGCAAACCGGCCGGGTACACACCAGCTACAACCAGGCTGTCGCTGTCACCGGACGGCTGGCATCCTCTGATCCCAACTTGCAGAACATCCCGGTGCGCAGCGAGGAGGGACGACGGATCCGCACCGCGTTCATCGCGCCTGCGGGCAGCCGCATCGTTTCGGCCGACTACTCGCAAATCGAGCTGCGCATCATGGCGCATCTCTCAGGCGATGCCGGACTATTGCGCGCCTTTGCCGCTGGAGAGGACATCCACCGCGCCACCGCAGCCGAAGTCTTCGCCTGCACGCCGCTGGAAGTCAGCCCCGAGCAACGGCGCTATGCCAAGGTGATCAATTTCGGCCTGATTTATGGCATGTCCGTCTATGGCTTAGCCAGCCAATTGGGCGTCGAGCGCAGCGCAGCGCAGTCTTATATGGATCGATATTTTGCCCGCTACCCTGGCGTGGCGGATTACATGCAGCGAACCCGCGAACTCGCCCGGCAGCAGGGTTATGTAGAAACCGTGTTCGGACGCCGCCTGTGGCTGCCAGAAATCAACGCCAGCAATGGCCAGCGCCGACAAGGCGCGGAACGCGCCGCGATTAACGCCCCGATGCAAGGCACGGCAGCCGACCTCATCAAGCTCGCGATGATTGCCGTGCATGACTGGCTGAAAAGGGAAAACATGAAATCCCTGCTGATCATGCAGGTGCATGACGAACTGGTGCTGGAAGTACCACAGGCCGAGTTGGCCGCCGTTAAAAAAGCGCTGCCCCGCCTGATGGCAGGTGTTGCGGAACTGGCCGTACCGCTCATCGCGGAAGTCGGGGAAGGTGACAACTGGGAACAGGCGCACTAACGGGCATACCCGTTTCCCTCTCTCCTTGCTCTCTCCCAGAGTACCCGGTAAAGCGGGGCATAAAGGAGGGAGGGACGCAGGCTCGCTACGCGAGTTTCACGTTAACGCACCGGGCAGGCTATTTGCGCCAGAACGCAGGGGTAAACACGATAAGCAGGGTGAATAGCTCCAGACGACCCAGCAGCATGGCGAAGGTACAGACCCAGGTCTGGAAATCGGTCAGCACGGCGTAGGTCGTCGCCGGACCGACCTCATTCAGGCCGGGGCCGGTATTGTTGATGGAAGCCACAACCGCCGAAAAGGCCGTCACTGCGCCCAGACCGGACGCCACCATGAGCAGTGTCATGGCGACAATCGAGGCGACATAAATAAATAGGAAGGCCAACACCGAATAGAGAATTTTGTTCGGAACGACCTGGCCACCAAGCTTGGTCGGAATCACGCCATTGGGGTGCAACAGCTTTTCCATTTCCCGGTATACCTGTTTGTAGAGTAACTGGGCGCGGATCATCTTGATCCCGCCGCCGGTCGAGCCGGAACTGGAGGCAAAACTGCTCAGAAACAACATCCACAAGGGGGCGAAAATCGGCCACAAATTATAATCGGTGTTAGCGTAGCCGGTAGAAGTGGCAATTGAAACCACGTTAAATGTGGCAAAGCGTAGCGCGGGAAGAAAATCCGCATAAACCTCGTGCCACCACAGAAAAACAGCAATTCCCAGGCAGCTGCTCAAGGTCACGGCAAGAAACAGCCCAGCTTCAGGATCTCGGCGATAGACGGCAAAACTTTTGCCGCGCCAGGCCATGAAGTGGGTGGCGAAATTGATACCCGCGATCAGCATGAACAGGATGCTCACGCTTTCGATCAGTGGCGAATTGAAATGGCCAAAACTCGCATCATGCGAAGAAAATCCACCCAGACCCATGGTTGAAAAAGCATGAATCAGGGCGTCCAGCCAGTCCATGCCCGCCCAACGGTAGGCCAGAAAACAGGCCAGGGTAATGCCAGAATAAACAATCCACAGCCCCTTGGCCGTTTCCGTAATGCGGGGCGTAAGCTGGGAATCTTTCATTGGGCCGGGCGTTTCTGCCTTGTATAGCTGCCGTCCACCAATACCGAGCAAGGGGAGCACGGCGACCGCGAACACAATCAAGCCCATCCCACCCAGCCAAACCATTTCCGCGCGCCAGAGATTGATCGAAGGCGGCAAGGCGTCTAGCCCGGAAAGCACCGTCGACCCCGTGGTGGTCAGCCCGGAGATGGTTTCAAAGTAGGCATCGGTGAAACTCAGGTCAGGTAGATATACCAGCAGGGGGATGGTGGCGAAAGCAGCGAGAACAGACCAGATCAGCACCACCAATAAAATACCATCGCGGATTTTCAGCTCGCTCTTGTGGCGGCGTGTGCCCAGCCAGACGGAAAGGCCGGACAGAAAGGTCACGGCTACCGCCTCGTCATAGGCGAACGTAGCGCCGTCCTGTAGCCACCAGGACAACCCCAACGGGGCCAACATGGCAAAACTGAACAGCATGACGACCATGCCCAGCACATGGGCGATGGGAAAAATCCGGTTCATCCGAAAAACCCGCTCATCCAAAGAACCCGATAGAGACCTGGAACAGCTTCTCGATTTTGACAATCATCTGCTTGTTGACCACAAATACGATGACATGGTCTTCGCTTTCGATGACCGTATCATGATGCGCGATGAAGACCTGTTCGCCACGCACAATCGCACCGATGGTCGCTCCACGCGGCAAATCAATCTGCTCGATGCGTCTCCCTACCACTCTGGAAGTTTTGGCATCGCCGTGCGCGATTGCTTCCAGCGCCTCGGCCGCACCGCGCCGCAGGGAATGAACCACCGCCATGTCACCGCGTCGGACGTGCGCCAGCAAACTGCCTATGGTTGCCTGAGCGGGTGAAATTGCGATGTCGATCTGTCCGCTTTGTACTAGATCGACATAGGCGCTGCGATTGATCAGCGCAATCACTTTGCGGGCGCCCATGCGCTTGGCCAGCAGAGCAGACATGATGTTGTTTTCATCATCGTTGGTCAGGGCGCAGAAGACATCCATGTCCTCGATATTTTCCGCCTGGAGCAGGTCTGGGTCAGTTGCGTCGCCAAACAGGATCAAGGTCTTGCTCAGCTCCGCCGCGAGCCGCTCGCTGTTGCGTTTGTTGTGGTCGATCATCTTGACCTGGTAGGTCTGTTCCAGGCTCTTCGCGAGCCGCCGCCCGATATTGCCGCCGCCTGCGATCATGATGCGTTTGGCCGCCTTGTCCAGCGGCCGCATTTCGCGCATGACGACACGAATATTCTCCGCCGTAGCGACGAAAAACACCTCGTCACCCGCTTCGATGACGGTTTTCCCTTCAGGAATGATGGGTTGATTCTGTCGAAAAATCGCCGCCACCCGGGTGTCGATATGCGGCATGTGCTTGCGCAAGAACTGAAGTTCATGCCCCACTAACGGGCCGCCATGAAAAGCTCTGACTGCGGCCAGGCGCACTTTTCCCTCGGCAAAGTCCAGTACCTGCAGTGCCTCTGGATGTTCGATCAGCTTGCGGATGTAATCCGTCAGCACTTCTTCCGGGCTAATGATGAAATCCACCGCAAAATTCTCGCGCGAGAACATCTCGTCCTGGCCAAGATAGTCCTGGCAACGGATACGGGCAATCTTGGTCGGGGTATTGAACATCATGTCGGCCAGCTTGCAGGCCACTAGATTGGTTTCATCACTCTGCGTTACCGCCAGCAGAATGTCGGCATCCTCAATGCCCGCCTGTTTCAGCACCGATGGATGGGAACCAAAGCCGACAACCGTGCGCAAATCGAGGCGATCCTGGAGATTCTGGAGTTTGACAGGGTCGATATCCACAACCGTAATGTCATTGGATTCGCGCACAAGATTTTCAGCAACCGACGATCCGACCTGACCGGCGCCCAGAATGACGATTTTCACTGGTTATTTCCAACAAAGCATAACGGCGTGATTTTACGCCTCAATCTTCACCCTTGCGGGAGAATTTCAGGCCCAGTTGCTTGAGCTTCCGATACAAATGGGTGCGCTCAAGGCCGACATTTTCAGCGACCCGGCTCATGTTTCCACCCGCCTTGATAATCTGGTGTTCGAAATAGGCGCGCTCGAAAATATCTCGCGCTTCCCGCAGCGGAATATCCAGTGGAATACCGGGCATGACAGGGGCAACATCGGCAGGCGCAAACTGTGCCAGCACCCGACTCACCTCCTGTGTCGAAATTTCCTCATTCAGACTGGTCAGGGCCAGTGTCTTGACGACGTTGGCAAGCTGCGGAAGATTTCCAGGCCAGTTCTCATTACGCAGCGCATTCAATGCACCGACGCCAAAATGCCGTTGCGGCGCTTCCTGGGTTTCTACATATTGCGCCAGCATGCGGTTGGCAAGGTCTGGAACATCCTCCCTGTGCTCGCGCAGGGCGGGAACGCTAAGTGTCAGTCCGCTCAGCGCCAGAAAGAGGGCATCATCGAAAATCCCCTGCTCGACCAGTGTCGGCAAAGGCTCGCTGGCCATACAAATCAGGCGAACATTACTCTTGTCGAGCTTGCCCAGGATGAACATCAGGCCTTTTTGCTCCTGACGGTTCAGGCTCGAAATGTCAGGTATAAACATCACGCCATCACGCGCCTGGTTCAGCACGGCGGCGGGGTCTTCGCTCAGCCATGTGCTGGTTTCCGGTGCAACAAAGGGGGTGTGCGCCCGATGCAAAAACCTGGCACACCATTCTGCGCCGGCACCCTTTTCACCCAGCAGGAGTACCGGGGAGGCAAGGTTGGCAACCTGTTCCAGGCGGGTCTTGAGCTCAGTAACCAGCGCGCCCTTGCCCAACCGGGACAAGCCGATATCGCTGTGAAACTCGGCCTCCCCCCGCTTCAGTGCGCGCTTGACGGTCGCCAGCAGCTTCTGGAGCGCGATCGGTTTTTCGAGAAAATCGAATGCACCGATTCGCGTCGCCTCAACGGCAGTGTCGATTGTGCCATGGCCGGACATCATGACCACCGGCATGGTCAGCAAACCCGCGCTGGCCCACTCCTTGAGCAGGGAAATGCCATCGGTGTCCGGCATCCAGATGTCGAGCAGAACCATCTCTGGCCGCCCCTGGCCGCGAGCCGCTCTGGCCTCGGTTGCGTTCTGGGCCAGGCGGACCTGATAACCCTCGTCTTCAAGAATTTCACGCAGTAACTCCCGAATGCCGGCTTCATCATCCACGATCAGAATTTGATTGGTGTTCACAAGGTGGTTTCTCCTGCACATGGCAACTGGATGCAAATCCTGGCGCCATGAGGTTCTATGTTCTGGGCCAGAATCTGGCCCTGATGTTCTTCTACAATTTTTTTGACGATAGCCAGGCCCAGGCCCGTTCCCTTGGCCTTGGTTGTCACATAGGGCTCAAACAGGCGGGGCAGTAAGGCCTCGGGAAAACCGCTGCCATTATCCTGAATCGACAGCTTCACGACCAGTCCGTCCCGCTCGGTTCTGACCTGAATTTCGGGCTGATCCTGTTCGCCAAGTGCGTCTTCAGCGTTGCGCAGCAAGTTGTGCATGACCTGGCGCAACAGGGTGACGTCCCCGTTAATCTGCGGCAATCCGGATGCGAGGGCAAGATTGAGACGCGTCCCCGAACTTTCATAAAGCGCCAGCACTTCACGCACCAGTTGATTCAGGTCGAGGCGTTGCAAATTGAGTTTGGGGGAACGCGCATACTCCGCAAAGGCGTCAACCATGCTTTTCAAGGCGGCCACCTGATTCACGATAGTGCGAGTGGAACGTGTCAGTACTTCGGCGTCCGGCTCATCCAGCTTGTCGATCAGCTTATGTTCCAGTCGCTCGGCGGAAAGCTGGATTGGTGTCAGCGGATTCTTGATCTCATGCGCCAGACGCCGCGCGACCTCGCCCCAGGCAGCATCCCGTTGCGCTTGCAGCAAATGGGTTATGTCGTCGAAAACGACCACAAAACCCGCATCAACCGTGCCGGGCAGGTGCGTCCCGCGCACCAGTAGTGCCTGACTCCCTGATTCCCGTACATATTCGATCTGCTGGCGCCACTCCTTGTCACCGGCATGTTCGAACTGTTCCGCAATCGCGTGCGCCAAACCCTGCACGCTGGCATCGCGTGCACCCCATGTTGACAGCGGTCGGCCACGCAACGCATTCAGATCCGTGCCCAGTATCTCGTCGGAACGAGGATTGGCGGCACGCAAAACAAACTTCTCGTCAAAAGTCAGCACACCTGAAGAGAGGTGCGCCAGAATGCTTTCCAGATAGAGTTTGCCCGCCTCAAGCTGTTGCTGCTTCTTTTCGACAGCAGTGCTGGCTTCTGCCAACTGACGCGTCATGCGGTTAAAGGACAGTGTCAATGCCCCCAGTTCATCCCGACTTTGCACCGGGTTGATCTGGGTAAAATCCCCCTTGGCGATGGCGCGGGTGCTCTCAGCCAGCAAGCCGAGCGGCGCGGATAGCCTCCCGGACAACACGAAGGCCAGCGCCAGCGCCGAAAGCAGCGCCAGCAAAAGGGTCAGGGTCAGGGTCATACCGTAGATTCGTTTCAGGCCAACGCGCGAGATCGAGAGCTCCTGATAATCGCGATAAACCGCCTGCACCGTCTCGGCATCGCGAGCCAGCCGTTCCGGGACGGGCTGCAGAAGCTGAAGCACGCGCATATCCTCACTCAGGGACAACACGTTGACCGGCACCACGACGCGCAAAAAAAGCCCCTTGCCCGTTATCGTTTCGATCACGCTATACGCTTGCTGCTGCCGAACCTGGCGCAGAACCGATGCACTGGGGAGCTCCGGCAACAAACCGCCCTGTCCGCTACTGGGTTCGCTGCTGGAAACGGCGATGACCCGGCCTCGCCCGGTGAAGAGCGTAGCCTCCTGTACGTTAACCTGTTCCCGCAAGGCGTTCAGCAAGGTCAAATGCTCGCTGACCGGCCGGTCAGCGATATCCAACGCCATGTTTTCACCTTTTTTGGCCAATTCATGCAACAGGTTGTCCAGCACACTCTGCCCCAAACTCAGGCCGCCCTCCAACGCATGATCCACGCGAACATCAAACCAGGACTCAATGCTCTTGTTGAGAAACTGGACCGAAACCCCATACACCAGCGAACCCGGCAATAAGGCCATGAGGCCGAACATCCACAACATCCGAAGCGTCAGCTTGGCGCCAAAGACCCGCTGCCTGATTTTCTTCCAGAGCACCCAGAGCTGGTAACCGATCAAGGCCATAAGCGAAACCGCAACACCCAGGTTCAGCACCAGCAGCAGCGTATAGTTCTGGGAGAAAGCGGCGGTATTTCCGCTGGCGCGAGAAAGCAGGTACAGTAAGACGGCGCCCAGAGCCACCGCCAGAAAGACTACATACCTCAAGGTTTGAGTACCCAGGTGTGCCAGTCTGACTCCATGCTCCACTCCTTGGACGTCAGCGCACTGACCTGCAGGGGTTTGGGCAATTGCGACAAGTCGAGTTTCATCCTCAGCCTGGCTTCATAGCTGTTGCGCTTTTTTACCCCCCCCCGATCCACGACTGGCCAGGCCTCGATATGCTCCAGTTCTGCCTTCAGTTCCGGCAGGGACGAAAAGGTCTTTTGCTGTTCCCCGGTTTGCAGGTGGTATTGCTTGGTCAGGGCATGGTAACTGATCTTGATTTGCGACTTGGTGCTGGCGATGGTTTCGTCAAGCCAGTACCAGCGGGGGCGCTCCAGTTCAAATTCCACCACAAAGACTAAGGGTACGCCTTTATTGAGTGCATCCTCGATCGTCGCCCCGAAATTGGTTTCAAAATCAGCTTTAAGTTGATAAGTCTCGTCAACCAGAACCAGTTCAGCCGATTTGACCAGGATTCCAGTATCTGCCCTTGCCGCGAAAGGAAAGCACAGAAGCAACCCCGAAAGCAGGATCAGGAGAAACTTAATAGACTTGGGTGCGCTGGCTCGCCGCGCGAGTGTTGCGTCAATTTTTGGCAAGCTGCGCGAAATAAAAACCATCATGTTCTTCATCTGGTAAAAGTTGCATATCCTGCCCAGCATTACTGGAAAGAGGCAGTAATGCTGAATCAGGGTGACGAGCCAGAAATGATTCGATCTGGAGCCTGTTTTCTTCCTCGAAGACCGAGCAGGTGACATAGAGCAATTTACCACCGCGCTCCAGACAAGACCACAAAGCATCGAGAATGCGTGATTGCTGAGCGGCAAACTGGGCAATATCCTCACGACGGCGTAACCATTTAATATCGGGATGACGCCGAACCACACCCGAAGCACTGCAAGGCACGTCGGCCAAAATGCGCTGGAATAACTTCCCGTCCCACCATCCTTCAGGGTCTGCGGCATCACCAGCCAGACATCTGGCTCGCAAACCAAGCCGTTGCAGGTTTTGCTCAACCTTGAGCAGGCGCACCGGGTCATGATCCAGTGCAGTCAGGTCGACGTCGGCCAGTTCGAGCAGATGTGCCGTTTTGCCGCCTGGTGCGGCACACGCATCCAGTACGCGCATACCCGGTGCGACATCCAGAAACGGCGCCGCCAGCTGGGCACCATCATCCTGCACCGAAACCAGCCCCTGAGCAAAGCCGGGCAAGCCATCCACCGGCGTGGGCCGCTCGAGAAGGATGCCGCCATGCGCCGCCATTCTGGCCGGGGTACCCGCCTGCACAAGCTGGTCCAGGTAGGCATCGGGGCTTGTTTTCCGACTGTTCACGCGCAAACACATGGGGGGACGCTGGTTGCCCGCTGCTAGCATTTGCTCCCAGGCATCGGGATATTGTTTGCGGAGAGCTGCTATCCACCATTGCGGGTGACCGTAACGCGCCTCCTCGTCCGAAGCTATCGCCTCTGCCAGCAAAGGTTCGCTGCGGCGCAAAAAATTGCGTAACACCGCATTAACCAAACCTTTGGCCGACGCTTTGTGCAAACTTTGCGCGGTCACACGGACGGCATGATCCACCACAGCATGTGCTTGCGTTTGGGTAAAAGCCAGTTGATACAGGGCTACCAACAAAAGTCGGCGCACACTCTCATCCTTGAGCGGCTTTTGCAAAAGCGCGGCCAGAACAGTCCGGAGCACACCGTAATGGCGAATCGCGCCGTAACTCAGTTCCTGCAATAGCCCCCGCTGTTGGGGCGTCAGCCCGGGGTGGCGCTTCAATTCGCCAGCCAGCGCCTGATCGAGATTCCGCCCGCCCAGAACTCGACCCAGCACGCGGGCAGCGATTGGCAAAACATCAAGCATCGAAGCAGTCGCCTTCTTGCACCGGGTTTCCTCGTAAAAATTGATCAACCGGCAAACGCCTCCCGCCGGATTTTTGCAACTCCTTGATGATTAGCGACCCTTCACCACATGCACCACATGACACTCGCAAGCCATCATGGTCGGCTTTTTGAATCTGTCCCGGCAAACCAGCTCCTTCACTCGAAAAAACAGCGCGCCAGATACGCCATGTCTCCCCTTTGTAACTTGCCTGAGCAACCGGAAATGGGTTGTATGCGCGGACGGCCCGCTCCAGTTCGATGGCTGGCCGGGTCCAGTCCAGCCTGGCTTCCGCCTTGCTCAACTTGGGCGCATAACAAGACCGCTCATCATCCTGAATCTGGCCTGCCCAAGGCCCCCGTGAAAGTTTGTCCAGCGCCAGGCAAGCCGCTTCGGCGCCAAGCAGCGCAAGCCGATCATGCAGCGTCTGGGCCGTATCACCACCCTCGATCGCCAAACCATGTTGACTCAACATGGCGCCAGTATCCAGCCCCTCATCCATTTGCATGATGGTAATACCGGTTTCCTGGTCGCCCGCCAGGATGGCGCGCTGAATCGGCGCAGCCCCCCGCCAGCGAGGAAGCAGGGAAGCATGGATATTGATACAACCGTGGACGGGCAAATCGAGTACGGCTTTGGGCAAAATCAGGCCATAGGCGGCAACGACCATTATATCGGCGCCAACGTCTTGCAGCCTGGCCTGCGCCTCGCCCGTTTTCAAAGTCAGCGGCTGATAAACCGGCAAACCGTGCCGCTCGGCAAGCTGCTTTACCGGACTGGCGTGCAAACTCATCCCCCTACCTGCGGGTCGGTCAGGCTGAGTGAGGACCATGGCCACATGATGACCCGCCTGGATGATCGCGTCCAACGACTGGGCGGCAAACTCCGGCGTTCCTGCAAAAATGATGTTCATGGCCTCACATCGTTTCGCGCTGGTGTTTTTTGAGCCTGGCCCTGATCCGCCCCTGTTTCAGGCGAGACAAGTATTCGACAAACACTTTGCCCTTCAAATGGTCCATTTCATGTTGAATACATACCGCCAGCAAACCCGTCGCCTCCAGCGTATATACCTTGCCATCGCGATCCAGGGCTTCCACGATAACATGTTCCGCACGGGTGACCTTTTCGTAAACGCCAGGCACGGACAGGCAGCCCTCCTCGCGCTCGGCCTCGCCATCCCGGACAAGGATGCGGGGGTTGATCAAGACCCGCAGATCGTTGTGATCCTCGGAAATATCCATCACCAGGACCTGTTTGTGCACATTGACCTGGGTTGCGGCCAAACCAACACCCGGCGCTGCATACATGGTTTTCGCCATATCATCGACCAGCTTGCGGATTTCAGCCGTCACCTTTTCTACGGGAGCGGCCACCGTATGCAGACGCTCATCGGGATAATGCAGAATTTTCAGAATAGTCATAAAAGCTTGCTTATTTAATTAATTACATGCAGAATTTAATCCAAATTAAAACCCGGTAATTTCAGTCAACCGATCATTGAACTTCTGCGCGTGGGGCCACTGAACAGAGAACTCCGCCAGAAAAGTTCCATGACAAGAGCGAGGCGCCCATGCGTAAGCCTACCATTATAGCGATGCTTTCCCTTTCCGGCTTGATCTCATCCCTTTCCTGGGCAGAAGAAGTCGTGTTGCAGGACAATCCTCCCCAACATTACACCGTGGTCAAGGGCGATACTCTGTGGAGCATCTCGTCACGTTTCCTGAAAAGCCCGTGGCAATGGCCCGAATTGTGGAAAATGAACAAGGATGACATCCGCAACCCACACCGTATTTATCCGGGCGATACCGTCATTCTCGACATGAGCAGCGGTTCACCCCGGCTTAGATTGGGCAGTGCAGGGACCGGGGACGGGGGCATCGTCAAACTGTTCCCCATGGTCAGATCCGAAAGTCTGGATGCAACCGCTATTCCGGCTATTCCACCATCGGTCATCGGCCCCTTCCTTTCTCACCCGCTGGTGATCTCCCAGGGAGATCAATCCGCATCTGCCTATATCGTTGGCTCGGAAGACTCGCGCATTGTCATGGGCTTGGGAGACAGAGTCTACGCCGATAACGTCACACCGGGATCCGATACCCGTCTATGGAATATCTACCGTCCCGGCAAGATGCTCCAGGATCCGGATACCCAGGAGATCCTGGGTCATGAAGCCGAGTATGTCGGTGATGCAAAAACCATCGCTTTTAGCAACCCGGTCACAGTTGAGATCACCCGATCCGTCATGGAAATCCGCCGCAATGACAACATCGTTCCGGCAAACAGCAAACAGTTGTTCCAGTATGTGCCCCGCGCACCAGAAACAGAAATCAAAGGTCAGATCATTTCTGCCTACGGCGCAGTCTCCGATGCAGGTCCCTTCGCCACTGTCGTGATCAACAAGGGCAGCAAGGATGGACTCGAAGAAGGCCATGTGCTGGCTGTGTACCAGAAAGGACGCATCGTCAAACCCGAACCCGGCAAGCCGATGGAAAACGATTGGCGCTACGCTGACAAGGCATGTATCAAAGATGGCGAAAAGCTCAGTTTCGACCAGTTTTACGATCCTAAAAATAAACTTGAGCCTTGCGAAAAAAAGAAGCCTGAGCCTCGCCAGGAGGTCCGCTACTCGGATATTGGTTGCCTGAAACCGGGGGCAAGGATCAGTTTTGATCAGTTTTTCAATCCCAAGGATGTCTATAAACTTCATTGCCGCCCGGAAACGCGCAGTAATGAAGTGACCCTGCCAGACAGTCGGACCGGCTTGGTCTTCGTTTACCGCGTATTCGATCGGGTATCCTACGCTTTGATCATGAACGCGAACCGGCCTGTCCACTTGCTGGATGTCGTCAAGAACCCCTGATTGGGTACTGAAGAACATTTGCTTTGGGTTTCCCTGAGCCTGATCAGGGGCTTGGGGGGAGAGTCTTTTCGCAAGTTGCTTCAGACGTTCGGTGAGCCGGACAGAATCTTTTCAGCCAGTCACAGCGCCTTGGCTCGAGTTGTCCGGACCCCCGTTGCAACCGCCATTTCATCCGGACCTGATTTGCAAATCACCAAGCCGACTCAAACCTGGCTTGCACAATCAGGGAATCACCTCATCACGCTGGCCGACCCGGATTACCCGCAGGGCCTGCTTGAAATGCCCGATCCGCCGCCCATGTTTTATCTAAAAGGCCGGCGCGACTTACTCAATCAACCCGCCATTGCCATCGTCGGCAGCAGGAATGCAACGCCTCAAGGCGAGGTCAACGCAGAAAATTTCGCAAGTTATTTGAGTCATCGTGGAATGTGTATTATCAGTGGCCTGGCGCTTGGCATAGATGGCGCAGCGCATCGTGGCGCACTGCAAGGTTCCGGAAGCAGTATCGCAGTCGTCGGCACCGGACTGGATATTGTTTATCCTTCCCGGCATCGGGATCTGGCGCATGAACTGGCTCAAAGTGGAGCGCTGATTTCAGAATTTCCAATTGGTACGCCGTCAAGAGCACAAAATTTTCCTCGCCGTAACCGTATTATCAGCGGACTGGCCCTGGGATGTCTGGTCGTTGAAGCCGCCCTCAAGAGCGGCTCTCTGATTACTGCCAGGCTGGCCGCCGAACAGGGAAGAGACGTATTTGCTATTCCAGGGTCGATCCACTCGCCTTTGTCCAAGGGTTGCCACATGCTGATCAAGCAGGGCGCCAAACTGGTAGAAAGCGCACAGGACATTCTTGAAGAGTTCGGCACGCCAGACTCCAGTCCAGTTAACGACACCATATCTGGCGAGTTGGATCTTTCCCCTGATGAAGCCCAAATCCTCCAGTGCATTGGCTTTGATCCTGTCAGTACAGATGTACTGGCAAGCCGTAGCGGCTTGACGAGCGATAGGCTTTCCGCCATTCTGTTGATCATGGAGCTGGCTGGGCAAGTAGCCAGCCTGCCAGGCGGGATGGTTCAGAGGATAAGTCCCTAGCTGGAAAAAGCTGATTACCTCAGCCCACTCTGCAAGCAAACAAAAGAGAAATGTATTCATGATGTTCGACATCCTGGTTTACCTGTTTGAAAATTACTTCGAGGCTGATCTGCACCCCGATCAGCCCACGCTCGAACAGGAGCTTTCCGCAGCTGGTTTCGATACGACCGAGATCAGCCGGGCCTTCGACTGGCTGAATGGCCTGGAAACACTATCCAGCTCGCCCTATCCAGAAAGTCTGGCGCTCAGTAAATCGACACGGATTTACTCGGAGGCTGAACTCAAGGTAATCAATACCGAAAGCCGTGGATTTCTGACATTTCTTGAAGCATCAGGCATTCTCAATGCAGTTCAGCGGGAATGGGTTATCGATCGCGTACTCGCACTGAGCGACCGGGAAGTTTCGGTCAATCAGGTCAAGTGGATCGTGTTGATTGTTCTGTGGAGCCGCGGTGAAGCCGATGACTACCTGTTTATAGAGGACCTGCTGTTCAGCGACAATACGCCTCAAATGCATTAACTCCCCACCGATTGAAAAGCTTACACTAACAGGCAGGCACACCCTTTACTTATGTCTAATTCATTGCTCATCGTTGAGTCTCCTTCCAAAGCCAAAACACTAAAAAAATACCTTGGTAAGGATTTTGAGGTACTTGCCTCCTATGGACATGTGCGCGACCTCATACCCAAGCAGGGGGCCGTCGATACGGAAAAAGACTTCTCCATGAAGTATGACCTGATTGCTCGCAATACCAAGCATGTCGATGCCATTGCCAAAGCAGTCAAGGAAGCAGACGCCATCTACCTCGCAACCGACCCGGACCGCGAGGGGGAAGCGATTGCATGGCACCTGGCCGAGATTCTCAAGCAAAAAAAACTACTCAAAAACAAGATCCTCAAGCGCGTGGTCTTTCATGAAATCACCGAGTCAGCCGTACTGGCCGCAGTTGCAGAGCCACGCGATATCGCCATGGATCTGGTCAATGCACAACAAGCCAGGCGCGCGCTGGATTATCTGGTTGGTTTCAATTTATCGCCGCTATTATGGCGCAAGATCCGCCGCGGGTTGTCGGCAGGTCGGGTTCAGAGCCCGGCTCTCAGACTGATAGCCGAGCGTGAAATTGAAATTGGAAAATTCCAGTCCCAGGAATACTGGAGTATTCATCTGGACAGCCATAAGTCTCGCCAGAAATTTGGCGCCAAGTTGTTTCAGTACAACGGGGAAAAACTGACCCAGTTCAGCGTCACCAGCGCTGAACAACAAGCTGAAATTGTTGCCAGTCTGCTAGCTGGACATGACAAGGCAACCGTAGTCAATGTCGAAAAAAAACGCAAACAGCGCCAGCCAACCGCTCCATTCACCACCTCCACCCTGCAACAGGAAGCCGTCCGTAAACTGGGGTTTTCCACTGATAGGGCCATGAAAGTTGCGCAACAGCTTTATGAAGGTATCGATGTCGGTGGCGGGGCCACTGGCTTGATTACCTATATGCGTACCGATTCCGTGAATCTGGCCAATGAAGCAATAGAGGAAATCCGGAATTATATCGGAACACAGTTTAGTGCGGAGTACCTGCCAAAAGCGCCTGTAACGTATAAGAACAAGTCCAAGAACGCCCAGGAAGCCCATGAGGCCATACGCCCAACTTCCATCCTTCGCTCCCCTCCGGATGTTCGGCAATATCTGACACCCGATCAGGCGAAATTGTACGAGATGATCTGGAAGCGAACGCTTTCCAGTCAAATGAACCCTGCGAAATTCGACACGGTCAGTCTCGACCTGGCGGTGGGAAGTGAAGCAAATCTATTCCGGGCTACCGGTCAAACCATGGTTTTTCCTGGCTATATCGCGGTTTACCAGGAAGGTGAGGATGACAGCGAGGAAGAAAGCGAAAGCAAATTGCCGCCGCTGGAACAGGGCGAACAAGTCGCCATCGATAAAATCAGCGGGGAACAACACTTTACACAGCCTCCTCCACGTTATTCTGAGGCCAGTCTGGTTAAGGCGTTGGAGGAATACGGTATTGGGCGCCCTTCCACTTACGCCAGTATTATCAGCACCCTGATCAATCGCGAATACGCTACTCTGGATAAAAAACGATTTGTCCCGACTGACGTCGGTCAGGTCGTCAATAAATTTCTTACTGAACATTTCGACCGTTATATCAGCTACGACTTCACCGCAAAACTGGAAGATGAGCTTGATCTGATTTCCACTGGAAAAAGGGAATGGATTCCTGTCCTTTCTGAATTCTGGACGGGCTTCAGTCAGCAGATCTTGCAGAAAAAGGATGTTGAACGCCCCGGGGTCGAGCAACTTGATGAAAATTGTCCTAAATGCGGCAAACCGCTTGCGGCGCGCTTGGGCAAAAGGGGTAAATTCATCGGATGCACTGGATACCCGGAGTGTGATTACACTCGCAATCTTGACGGTGAACCCAGTGAGTCAACCGAACCCGTCATCGTGGAGGGACGCACTTGTCCGCAATGCGACAGTCAACTGGTCATCAAAGCGGGTTCCTACGGGAAATTCATTGGCTGTTCGAGTTATCCCAAGTGTAAATTCATCGAGCCGCTTGAAAAACCAAAGGATACTGGGGTTACCTGCCCGGAATGCAAGGAAGGATCACTGATTGAGCGCAAGAGCCGTTATGGAAAGCTGTTTTACTCCTGCAATACCTACCCAAAGTGTAAATATGCAACCTGGAACCCTCCGGTCAACGAACCCTGTCCAAAATGTGCATGGCCAATCCTGACCATCAAAATAACTAAACGGCGGGGCACTGAAAAAGTATGTCCGCAAAAGGAATGCGGCTACGTTGAACAAGTTTCGCCGCCGGAATAACAACAAGCAGGCACAAAAAAGGGCGCTTGATGCGCCCTTTTTTACACGCTATCGCAATCAAATATCAATGTTTTTAGCGATTAGCGCATTGGATTCAATAAAAGCCCTTCTTGGTTCCACTTGGTCGCCCATCAAAGTAGTAAATATTTCGTCTGCTCCGATTGCATCATCAATTTTGACTTTCAGCAATCGCCTTACAGTTGGATCCATGGTTGTTTCCCACAACTGCTCCGGATTCATTTCACCCAATCCCTTGTAACGCTGGATATCCCACATTCGACTTTCAGTTCCCGAAGGTTGCTCAGGTACACTTCGTAGTCGCCTTCCTGCGCAAACACCACCTGCCGGTTGTGCCCTCGCTGGACTATGTGGTGAGGATAATCAGGCAATACCACCCGACCAACTCTTGGCATGGATCACATCTCCGATTTTTGATTCTTCCAAATCATAGGCCATTTTGTCGGTGGGAGTGGGTATAAATAAATCTGTCCCCTTTTCACAATCTCGTGCTTCCCCCGGCAGTTGAGCGTTCGAAACAGCCGTGGATGCGCTCGCCCATGCAGCATGAATAGCGCTTGTATTGGTCTGTTTGCACGGTGTGCCAATACCAATGTAAGCCACAGAATCACGCAAGGGTATCCGATTCTTCCTCGCCAATGGCCTCACTCTCCGAACGTGCGGTTGACGCCAAACCTCA
>JAUYFQ010000073.1 GCA_030690895.1 Sulfuricellaceae bacterium | reverse complement strand
ACGGCGGAGAGCTTCGAGTACATCGAGGTGTTTTACAACCGGAAGCGACAGCATTCCACCCTCGGTTACAAGTCGCCGACCCGCTTCCTGAACGACTGGATCAGTGCTCAGCATGAGGAAAAACTGGTAGCATGAAAACCGTCCCTTGGAAGACTAAAAATAGGGGGAAGCTCACGCAACACCTGCGGCTCTTTCAAAATAGACCCCGCCTGTTTCCCCAATGGAATAGATTTAGATTAAGTCTATTTATTAGCCAATCAATAAAATTCTCTTGAGCCAATCATGAGTTTATTGATAGATTGTTGGGTTACAGTTTCTGGCATTATCAATAACATGCCAAATTTACCTGTCCCGCAACACCTGCGGCTCTTTCAAAATAGACCCCGACTGTTTCCCCAATGGAATAGATTAAGCCCTGCTTTGAAAATTTCACACAAGCTGGCAGGTTTTATTTGATTTTGAAGATTAGAAAACACTGTTTTATTAATAGACGATTAGTTCAGTCTTTTTGGGAAGCCACATGAACGCTCAAGTTCAGTTTGAAAATCACGACCGGCAAGAAGTGAAATACACGACTTGCTACATGTGCGCCTGCCGCTGTGGCATCAAAGTCACGCTGGAAGAAAATAAAGTCCGGTTTATCCAGGGCAACCGTAACCACCCAACCAATCAGGGCGTACTGTGCGCCAAGGGTTCAGCGGGCATCATGAAACAGTATTCCGCTGCCAAGCTGAAGAAACCGCTGATTCGCAAGCCCGGCTCCGCGCGTGGCTCGGGAGAATTCGAGGAAATCGAATGGGAACAGGCGCTGGGTTTGCTGACCTTCAGGCTGCAGCGTATCCGTGAAACCGACCCGACCAAACTGGCCTTTTTTACCGGCCGCGACCAGATGCAGGCGCTGACCGGTTTGTGGGCACAGCAGTTCGGCACACCCAACTGGGCTGCACACGGTGGCTTCTGTTCGGTCAACATGGCCGTTGCGGGCCTGTACTCGATCGGCTTTTCTTTCTGGGAGTTCGGCGCACCAGACTGGGATTATGCCAAGTACTTCATCATGTGGGGCGTGGCCGAGGATCACTCGTCCAACCCGATCAAGATCGGCCTGGAAAAACTCAAGCGCAACGGCGGCAAGTTTGTCTCTGTCAACCCGGTACGCACAGGCTACTCCGCCATTGCAGACGAATGGATTCCGATCAAACCAGGTACCGATGGTCTGCTGGCCATGTCCATCGTGCATGTTCTGCTGTCTCGTGAACTGTTCGACTATGAATTTCTGATCCGCTACACCAACTCGCCCTGGCTGGTGGTACAGACCCCAGGCAAAGTCGGTGACGGATTGTTCCTGCGCGACGAAGCTGGCAACCCGCTGGTTTGGGATCTGGAAAAGAAAACTTTCGTCAGTGGCGCCGATGCGGACATTGCGCCCGCACTATTCGGGGAATATGTTGCGCCGGATGGCCGCAGGGTCAAAACGGTCATGACGCTGACAGCAGAACGCTATCTGGATGATCGCTATGCGCCGGAAAATGTCTCCAAGGATTGCGGCGTATCCGCCGAAAGCATCGAGCGCATGGCGCTGGAAATGGCGCATATCGCGTTCAAGGAAACCGTCGAATTACCCGTAGCGTGGACTGACATCTACGGTCGGAAACACGACAAAGTCATCGGTCGACCGGTTGCCATGTACGCAATGCGCGGCATTGCGGCACATTCCAACGGCTTCCATTCCTGTCGCGCCATTCACATGATCCAGATCTTGCTGGGCGCACTCGATGGCCCTGGCAATTTCCGCGCCCGCGCGCCTTACCCGAAGCCGATTCCGCCGCACCAGTTGCCGGAAAACAACCTCGATTTGATCCGCGCGCCGCACACTGCGCTGTCGCGTCCGCCGCTGGGCTTCCCCACCAAACCGGAAGACCTGGTGATCGACGGCGAGGGCAATCCAATCCGAATCGACAAGGCCTATTCCTGGGAAAGCCCGATGTCGAGTCACGGCCTGATGCACATGGTAATCACCAACGCAGTCAACCACGACCCTTATTCGCTGGATACGCTGATTTTGTTCATGTCCAACATGGCGTGGAATTCCACCATGAACACCAAGAACGTGCAGCAAATGCTGACCGAACTGGATCCGGATGAACCCGGCATGATGTACAAGATCCCCTTCCTGGTGGTCTCGGACGCCTTCCACTCGGAAATGGTGAATTTCGCTGACCTGGTGTTGCCGGATACGACGTATCTGGAACGCTTCGATACCATTTCCCTGCTGGATCGCCCGATTTCCGAGCCAGATTCTGCTGCCGACGCAATCCGGCACCCATTGGTCGAAACGGGACGCGATGTACGGCCATGGCAGGAAGTTTTGGTGGAACTGGCTTCTCGCCTTAAGTTTCCCGCCTTCACCAAACCGGACGGACAACGCAAGTTCAGCGATTACAAGGATTTCATCGTCAACTATGAACGCTCGCCCGGCATCGGCTTTCTGGCGGGCTGGCGCGGCAAGGATGGCGACAAGTCGCTCAAGGGCGAACCCAATCCCAAGCAATGGGAAGCGTACATCGAGAACCAGTCATTTTTCGCCCACCATTGGCCAGATAGCCAGAAATACATGCGCTTTGCCAACAAGGACTATCTGGAAGTGGCCGCTGACGTCGGCTTTATCGGCAAGGCCGAACCCATTGTGATGCAACTCTACTCTGAACCGCTGCAGAAGTTTCGTCTGGCAGGTCTGGGCTTATACGATGGCCCACAGCCTCACAACCAGACCGACCGTGAACGCCTGGCGAAATATTTTGACCCACTTCCGATGTGGTACGAACCGCTCGAAAGTCAGCGCACGGACAAAACGGAATACCCTTTCTACGCCATTACCCAGCGCCCGATGTTCATGTACCACTCCTGGGATTCGCAAAACGTCTGGCTGCGTCAGATTCAGGCGCAAAACTATATGTTCATGAATGCCCAGCAGGCCGAGCGCATGGGGCTAAAGGATTTTGACTGGATCTGGGTTGAGTCCCTCACCGGCAAGATCCGCTGCCAGATGAAGACCATGGAAGGCTGCCAGGAAAACACCATCTGGACATGGAATGCCATTGGCAAGCAAGGCGGCGCTTGGGGGCTCAAGCCCGAGGCATCTGAAGCCACCAAAGGTTTCCTGCTCAACCACCTGATTTCGGAACTCCTGCCCCCCAAGCAAGGCGAGCGCCGCTTGACCAATTCCGACCCTGTCACCGGCCAGGCCGCCTGGTTCGATCTGCGCGTCAAGCTCTGGAAAGCCGCGCCCGGCGAAACCGGCAGTTGGCCGGAGTTTCCTGCGCTCAAGCCGCTGCCAGAGGATAGCGGCGCACGCCCCGACGTGCTGCGCTACGATGCTAAATCCAACAGGACATCAAAATAAAATGAGACTAGGCCTAGTTATCGACCTCGATGTCTGTGTTGGCTGCCATGCCTGCGCCGTTGCCTGCAAGCAATGGAGCGCCTCGGGCATTACCGGCGCGCTGACCGACTATCAACCCTATGGCGCTGAGCCCTCTGGCGTCTGGTTCAACCGCGTTCGCCACTATGAAGTGGGCGAGTACCCGACCAGTAAAACCATTAACTTTCCGATGTCCTGCATGCATTGCGAAGATGCGGCTTGCGTCACGGTTTGCCCGACTGGCGCATCCTACAAGCGAGCCGAGGACGGCATCGTGCTGGTTGACCAGAGCAAATGCATGGGCTGCAATTTCTGCTCCTGGGCTTGCCCGTATGGCGCAAGGGAACTGGATCGCGAAACCGGCACCATGAAAAAATGCACACTGTGCGTTGATCGCATCTACGACCTGAATCTTGAAGTCGAAGACCGGCAACCCGCCTGCGTATTGACCTGCCCGGCGCATGCCCGCATGTTCGGTGACCTGGATGACCCGGAATCCGCCGTCAGTCGCACCGTGCGCGAACGCAGTGGCTATCAGTTGATGCCGGAGTTGGGCTACAACCCGACCAACCACTACCTGCCTCCACGCAAAGCCAAGCCGATCCCGATCGACAACCTGGGACGCCCCGGACTCAGGGAAAAGCTCAAGACCTTCGTCAACAAAATTGTGAAGCGGTAAATTCAGTGAAGGAAGAACCACATGCATCCAGCGTTTAGCGTCATTTTCTTTACCGTCAGTTCCGGGGCGGGTTTTGGTTTGTTTGCCCTGCTCATTCTGGCCGAGCTATTCCAGTTTGGGGGCGCGCTCAATTCCAGAACGATACTGCTGCCTGGCATCCTGGCCTTCATGCTGATCGCCTTTGGCTTTCTGTCCTCGGTGTTCCACCTGGCAAACCCCAAGAACTCCTGGCGCGCCGTCGCGCGTTTCCGCACCTCCTGGCTATCGCGCGAAGGCTTGTTTGGGCTGCTGTTCTTCCCATTCGCCTTCAGCTACCTGGTCGCCACCTGGCTGCTACCAGACTGGGTCATGATCAGACACACTCTCGGCATCAGCGCCCTGCTGCTTGCCTGGGCGGCCTTGTTCAGCACCGGCATGATTTACGCCTGTCTGAAAACCATCCGCCAGTGGAATACCCCGCTCACGCCTGCCAATTATATGGCGCTGGGACATTTTTCCGGTGCGCTCCTGCTGCTCACGCTCACGCCGCCGGGGCAACAAGGCATGCTCCCCTTCCTGACCGGCGCGCTCCTGATCGTGGCAGCGCTGACCAAAGCCATTTATTACTTCTGGATTTACGCACCGCACATATCGCCCACCATCAACACCGCCACCGGTTTTAACCGCGCCAAGGTCAAAATACTCGACCCTGGCCATACTCACGGCACATTCCTGACACAGGAGTTCGGGTTCCAGGTTGCCAGAAAATATCGCTTAATTCTCAAGACCTTCGTTTTCATCGCCGCATTCATCTATCCGATGATTGTCCTGCTCAATGCGCCCAGTCAAATCAGCCTGGCGATCGCGGCAATCAGCGCTTTGTTGGGCATGATCGCCGAACGCTGGCTTTTTTTCGCAGAAGCGCGCCACGTCGTGAATCTTTATCACGGCGCCCAGCGTTGCTAACACGCTGTTTCATATGAAGCTTGCAATCTGGGCGCAATTTGCTATATTAGCGTTATCTAAAATTCCAAGCAGGTATTACACCAAGGAGAAATGATGTTCGGCATTCAGGAAATTGACATCGCAGGTCTGGAAAAAATGAAATCCGAAGGCAAGATCAAACTGATAGACGTTCGCTCCGAAGGCGAAGTGGCGCGCGGTTACATTGCAGGCGCTGAGCATATCCCTATGCATCTGATCCCTATCAAGGTGAGCGAGCTGTGCAACGAAACGCCAACCGTTTTTTACTGCCAAAGTGGCGCCAGATCCGGCCAGGTTACGGCGTTCCTTTCTCAGCAGGGATTCAGTAACGTAATGAATCTTCAGGGCGGCATCATGGCATGGATGCGCTCGGGTCAAATGTTGGCTACCCCCGCCTGACAGCGTACGATTCCAAAAGCCGCAGTCCAGCGCCATACCGGCTGTCTGGACTAAAGTTTATCTTGCAATAATTGTGTAACTCAATTATAAATCCTTCTTTTTTGTTCGCCCTTTAACCTAACTGAGGAGTTACCTAGAATGAATGCTGATAAAGAACTCGACGCACGCGGCCTCAACTGCCCACTGCCTATCCTGCGCGCCAAGAAGGCGTTGGCCGAAATCGGCGGCGGCCAGGTTCTGAAAATCCTGTCCACTGACCCAGGTTCTGTCAAAGACTTCCAGGCTTTTGCCAAGCAAACCGGGAATGAGCTTCTGTCTTCCAGCGAAGCAGGTGGCGAATACACCTTTTTCATGAAGAAAAAAGCTTGATCATTCAATAAAAATATAAAGACAAGCGTCCACTAAACACATTACACGACGGGGACAACAGAGATGGATGACCAAAAGAAACTGACCATTATCGCCACCAAGGGCACCCTTGACTGGGCCTATCCGCCTTTCATTCTCGCCTCCACTGCGGCTGCCTTGGGTTATGAATCAACGGTGTTCTTCACCTTCTATGGCCTGCAATGTTTGCGCAAGGATTTGTCCTGCCTCAAGGTCAGCCCGCTCGGGAACCCGGGCATGCCCATGAAGATGCCTTTTGGCCCGGAATGGTTCAAGAGCATCAACTGGAACATCCCCAACATCATTCAGGCATCCATTCCCTGGTATGAAGACATTGCAACCATGCTGATGAAGAAAACCATTGCCAACAATGGCGTGGCAACCATTTCTGAGTTGCGCGAACTGTGCCAGGAAGCAGAAGTCAAGTTTCTCGCCTGCCAGATGACCGTCGAACTGTTTGGCTTCAGTCACGATGACTTCATTGATGGCGTCGAATATGTTGGCGCTGCCACCTATTTTGAATATGGTGGTGAAGCGGATATCAGCCTGTTCATCTAAACAGGTGGACAGAAAAAAACCGGCCTAGCGCCGGTTTTTTTTTGCCCATGCTGCATGGTTGCTATACTACGGCTAAGGTAACGGCAGCTTTTTTGTAACGTACTTCCAGGCTTGAGCATACTCCCAGGACAAATATCATGCAGAACATCCCCACCCTGCTAACGTGCTCGACCCTAGGCGCAGCCCTGCTCCTGTCAGGGTGTGCCAAGCAGGCTGAAATACCCAAAAAAACCGGCCCGAGTTCGGCCATCATCACCGTTGCCCAAGCACAGTCACGATCCATACAGGTGCTGGAACTGTCGATGGGAGAAGCCGATAGCATAACCGCCCCCAAAGTAGGTGCAGAAGTTTCGGGGCGCATTACCCGCGTTGAGGTGGAGACGGGCGATCCGGTAAAAAAGGGGCAACTTCTGGCTGAAATCGATGCTACCGATTACTCAACTGAGGTCAGGCGATTGGAAGCCCTGGCTGTGACGCAACAGAAACTGACCGAACGCCACCGTGACCTCGCCAGCAAGGGTTTCATTTCCGCATCCAAACTGGAGGAGATGGAAGCTCTGAAGGTCTCCACACACGAACAACTTGCTCGCGCCGCCAAGAACCTGTCCCGCACCCGTATCAACTCACCAGTGGACGGCATAGTGGACAGCAGGATGGTTTCTGTCGGTGACTGGATCGAACTCGGCAAACCGGCTTTTCAGCTCTCAACCAGCGAAAAGTTGCTTATCCGCCTGCCTTTCCCGGAAACAGCAGCCTCGCGCATCAAAATCGGTCAGACAGTCACGCTCACTACTCCCACCGCGCCGACCAAGACCATGACGGGCAAGATAGCGCAAGTGCGCCCGGCAATCGGCGGCGCCACGCGCGCCTTCGACGCTATCGTCGCAGTCACCAACCCTGGCGACTGGAAGCCTGGCGCCTCAGTCAACGGCGCCGTGGTGATCGAGGAACATCCAGATGCAGTCGTAGTTCCGGAAACCAGTACTGTGCTTCGCCCGGCAGGAACAGTGGTATACGTAGTCGGGAATAACACAGCATTGCAACGTGTGGTCACTACCGGGGTAAGACAAAACGGCGGGGTGGAAATTCTTAGCGGTCTCAAGGCTGACGAAACCATCGCAGTCGACGGCGCCGGCTTTCTTACCGATAAAGCCGCCGTGACGATCAAGCAACCGGATGCAAGCCCGACCCGGCAGAATAAATAGAGCGCCCACATGACTCTTCCCGAACTCTCAATCAAACGCCACGTTCTGGCGTTCATGATGTCTGCGGTACTGGTACTGTTCGGCCTCATCAGCTACCAGCGCATCGGCATGGACCGCTTCCCCTATATCGAATTTCCCATCATCTCGATCTCCACCACGCTCAAGGGCGCCAACCCCGACATCGTTGATTCCAGCATCACCAATGTGCTGGAAACTTCGATCAACAGTGTGCCCGGCATCGAGCACATCCAGTCCAGTTCTTCCCCCGGCGTGTCGGTTATCAACATCACCTTCAGCCTGGACAAGAAAGTCGATGTCGCATTCAACGAGGTCCAGTCCAAGGTAAATCAGGTACTGCGCCGCCTGCCCAATGACGCTGATCCGCCCGTGGTTTCCAAAGTAGAAACCAACGCCATGCCCATCATGTGGCTGGCCCTGCGCGGCGACCGTACACAACAGCAACTCAACCAGCACGCAGTTAACATCATCAAAAAACGTCTGGAAACCATCAACGGTGTAGGTGAAGTCCGTCTCGGCGGACGGCGCGACCGCACCATTCGGGTTGATCTGTTGCCGGCAAGAATGGCCGCCCTGCAGGTTACCGCGCAGGATTTGAGCGCCGCGTTCGCCAACGAGCACGTGCAAGTTGCAGGCGGCTTCCTGGTGGGGGGGACGACTGAGAATCTGATCAAGCTTGACCTGGAATTTCACCGCCTGGACGAGCTGGAGAAAATGGTCATCACCTACCGCGACGGCGCGCCGGTGCGCCTCAAGGATGTAGCCGAAATCAAGGATGACTTGGCCGATTACCGCCAGCTCGCCCGCTTCATGGGCAAAACCACGATAGGCCTGGGCATCGTCAAGGTAGCAAACACCAATACCGTGGCCATTGTCGATGCGATCAAGAAGCGTCTGGATAGCGAAATCATTCCACAATTACCGCCGGGCATGACGCTGGAAATCGTGTCCAACGATGCCATTTTCATTCAGGAAATCGTCAACTCGCTGAAAGAACACCTGATCGAAGGCACCCTGCTGGCCTCCCTGATCGTCTGGCTGTTCCTGCGCAGCGTGCGCTCCACCCTGATTATCGCCACAGCCATTCCGGTCTCACTGCTCGGCGCGGTCGCCGTGATTTATTTCGCCGGCTTCACGCTGAATTCACTCACCATGCTGGCCTTGCTGCTTTTAATTGGCGTGGTGGTGGATGACGCCATCGTGGTGCTGGAAAACATTTACCGCCACCGACAGGAAATTGACCCCGACCCGGTCACCGCCGCCGTCAATGGCAGCCGTGAAGTCGTATTTGCAGTACTGGCCGCCACGCTTTCTCTAGTGTCGATCTTTGCACCGGTCATGTTTCTGGGCGGCATCATCGGCCAGTTTTTCAAATCCTTCGCCGTCGTGGTGACCTTTGGCGTGCTGGTATCGCGATTCGTATCCCTCACTCTCACACCGATGCTGTGCTCGCGCTACCTCAGGGGGGAAAAGCAGCACGGGCGCCTGTAGTACCTGCTGGACCGCTTCTTTCACGGCATGGACAGTATCTATCGCCACCTGCTCGGCAAGGCGCTCAAACATCGCTGGAAAGTAGTTGCACTGACGATTGTGACGGTGGTTTCGAGCAGCTATTTTTTCGCCAACGTCGGCAAAACCTTCGTACCGGAAGAAGATGAAGGACGCTTCCTGGTCAACCTGAGAACACCGCTAGGCTCCAGCATCAACTACACCGACAGCCGCTTGCGCATGGTCGAAGCGATTCTTTTTCAGCACAAGGAAATTGTGACCGAATTCGCCCTGATCGGCCTTGGCAATGCTGGCCAGGTCAACCAGGCGATGGTGGTGGTTCGCATGGCGCCGCGCGGCGAGCGCAGCATCCGCCAGCAGGACGTCATTTCCGTGCTGCGCAAGGAACTGGCGGATATCCCTGGCGCCCGCGCCTTCGCTGCGCCCTATCCGATGGTGGGCGGCCAGCGCGGCGAGCCGCTGCAATTCGTGGTAAGCGGCCCCAACCTGGAGGAAGTCGGGCGACTGTCATTGCAAATGCAGCAAAAAATCTCGGCCGAACCCGGCATAGGCCGCATGGACCTGGATCTGCAACTCAACCTGCCCCAGCTCGCGCTCGATCCGGATCGCACTCGCATCGCCGCTGCCGGATTGACGACTCAGGACGTAGCACTGGCGCTCAACATGCTCTCCGGCGGCATCGACATCGCAAAGTACAACGACGAACCTGGCGATGGGCAACGTTACGACATCCGTCTCAAGGCCAAGGACGGGGAATTCAGGCAGCAGTCGGATTTAAGCAAAATTTATCTGCGCAGCAGGGACGGCAACATGGTGCGCCTCGATACCGTCACCGGCGTCAAACAGACGCTGGGGGCTGCTGTAATCGGGCGCTTCGACCTGCAATATGCCGCCACCTTTTATGGCTCACCGACCATCCCGCTGGGCGACGCAGTGGAAAAAGTCAAAGCAGCGGCAAGCGATATTCTGCCGCTCGGTTACAGCGTCAAAATGATTGGCCAGGCTGAGG
This sequence comes from Sulfuricellaceae bacterium, assembly GCA_030690895.1. Classification (GTDB taxonomy): domain Bacteria; phylum Pseudomonadota; class Gammaproteobacteria; order Burkholderiales; family Sulfuricellaceae; genus Sulfurimicrobium. The sequence goes on along the minus strand of JAUYFQ010000073.1, from coordinate 65,309 downwards.
AGTTTGGCAAAACCATGGACTACATGATCTTTGCCTTCTCCCTGGCACTGGTCCTGCTCTACATGGTGCTGGCATCCCAGTTCAACTCCTTCATCCAGCCTTTCATCATCATGGTGGCGCAACCGCTGGCGATCATCGGCGGGGTGATGGCGCTCTGGCTCACCGGACACACACTTAACATCTATTCCATGATCGGACTGGTGCTGCTGATCGGACTGGTGGCGAAAAACTCCATCCTGCTGGTCGATCTCACCAACCAGCGACGCGAAATCGGCGAAGGGATTGATGAAGCCCTGAAAAATGCCTGCCCGATCAGGATGCGGCCGGTACTGATGACCTCGCTCACCGTGATTCTGGCTCTGTTACCCGCCGCCCTCGGGTTGGGCGCAGGCGCGGAAACCAATGGCCCGCTGGCGGTGGCTGTCATTGGCGGCATGATCACCTCCACCTTGTTAACGCTGGTCGTGGTGCCGGCGGTTTACTCGCTGACGGAAGGCGCGCTAGCGCGTTGGCAGATCCGTCATTCTCTGCCGGACCAATGAAAAACAAACCCGTCCTGGCTGGTTTTGACTCAGTTTCACAATATAGCCGGATTGGGTGGCCAGACGACCGGCCTGATATAAGCCCACGCCAAGTCCATTTTCAGATTTGACTGGCGCGTGAAAAATCCCGGTCGCGAGATGGGGCTGTAGCGGCAATCCATTATCACAGACACTCAAATCCGCCCCACCATCACCAGACAAACTCACCTTGACGGTCAAATCCCTATCCTCCACCCGCTTTCTGAGTGCATTTTGGAGCAAATTATCCGCCACGCTGTCAAATACCTCCGCCGGAATCTGGCCTGCACGGCCTTTGGCTGAAAGCCCATCCGCATCGAACTCGATACCATCAGCCTCGTAGCGCTGTTGCAACGCTGTCCACCATACCCCAGCCAAAACAAGTTCGGGTGAGCCAGGCTGGTTTGCCTGCGGGTTACATATTTTATCCAGCGTCATCTGCAAGCGCTGGGTGACCTGCGGCAACTGGCGCTGCATCAACGACTGGAGCGCTATCGCATCCGATTCATCGCTATCTGCAACGGCAGCCGAGAGCGCGGTGAGTGATTGCAAAAGATTTTTGACATCATGCGTCAACCTCGCACCTGTTTCATGGATAGCCTGGAGGTAGGCATGGTTTTTTTGCTCTTTCTCTCGCAGCTTGGTCTCGAAAAATTCGCCCAGCAACTGAGCCAGCAGCCTGACATGCAAGACCAGCGCCGGACTCAAGGCCCAGCGCGTATATAACACCAGCGTCACGCTGTGGAAGGTAAACTCGACAAAATATCGGGAAGTACTGCCGAAAACGTCTCCTCCCGTTGGCGTACTCCATTTTCCGCCCGTTACCCATGGCAATTCAGCAATATCTCTTAGGGCCAGCCTCAAAAAATCCTGGGGGTCCTCTTCACTCTCGGCCAGCGTAGCCAGATTGCGAAGCCAGTGCTCAAACGGCAAACCCACGCTCAGCAAATAGCGCGACATCATGTGCCCGCCTCCCGCAAAGCCGCCATGCGGGTTCCAGAGCCACCTCAAAACCAGCAGTATCCCAGCCATGACCAGAAGCGCTTGGGTAAGCGCCATCGGATAATTGCTTTGATTGAGCATCTTGAGGGTAAAGCTGCCCAGCACCAGAATCACAACCAGCAGAAAAAGCATCAGGCTGTAGAAAAAATCGACCGCGTAGAAGGTTCTTGGCGCCTGAACGCTACGCGGCACCAACGCAACCAGGACAGGCAACACCGGCAAGCCATAACGGACGACAATCCCCATGGCATCCATGCCCTGTTCACCTGCAAACAGGTGCGGCACCACCCAAAGCAACAGAATGCCCAGCAAATACAGCAAGGCAAAAAGATACCCAAGGCGCTGCCGCTTCTCCCTGATTCCGGCCACATTGCCCCCCACCAATCCGACCAGTATCCCCAGCCAGAGTGTTATCCCCCAGCCGTTTTGCCACCATTGAAAAGCCAGTGCTCCAGCCAGGAACACCAGCACAACGGTCTTGAATGAAAGCCGCTGCTCACCGCTCAGAACTGGTTGCCAAACCAGAAACAGGCCCAGATGAACCAATACCGCAGCGCCAGCCCACCAAGCACCCGCTCCCCACACAATAATCACATGCAAACTCAGAAGCAGCGCCCCCAGAAGCCACTGAGGATAGTTGGCCGCGACGTACTGAATAGGAACGGACAGTTTGGCGGACATGTGCGGGATCACCCTGATTTGGAAACAATATTCTATCACTTGGCTAACAAATGACCTGGGCGCGAGGCAGGGTGTCAATATATCGTCACCAGCGTCGATAACGCGACACAATCTGGCCAATAAAGCCAATATTCAGCTCAATATCGCCAAAACTTGGGTGGAATGAATTCTGCTTTATTTATGAAAAACACTATACAAGGGGCGCAAAATGAAAACACATCAATCCGGCTTCACACTGATCGAGATCGCGATCGTACTGGTAATCATCGGTCTGCTATTGGGTGGAGTACTCAAGGGACAGGAGCTGATCACCAGTGCCCGCGTCCGAAATCTGATCGCTCAACAAGACGGCATCAAGGCAGCCTATTTCGGCTTTCTGGATCGCTACCGCGCGCTACCGGGGGATTATTTAGCGGCGAGCGCCACTGCCAATATCAAGGGAGTCACAGCCGCACCAGGAGATGGCGACGGTCAAATTGAGTCAGGTAATGAAAGTTTGGCGGTGTGGGATCAATTGGGCAAGGCGGGATTCATCAATGGCGCTTACACTTATGTAGCTGGCGCAGCCATTAGTGATGCCAATACGCTCAAGAACCCCTATGCCGGTTTTCTTCAATTGATATATGACAATCAATACGGTGACGAGAGCGGCTCCAATCGCCACAACTTAAAAACAGGCAATCAGGTCCCCGTCAATATTCTGGCTGAAGTAGACCGCAAGGTTGATGATGGGAAACCCTACACCGGCGCTTTTCAATTCTCCGACTATGTTGGCCCGGTCGGAACCGCGCCGACCGTTGCGGACTGCATTGTCCTTGGCGCCACACCTGCTGATGCTCAATGGAATGTTGCTATGGAGTCCAACAACTGTGGTGGCGCAAGCATCTTCTGATAGCCGTCCATTTTAAAAAAGCCCGCAGCTTGCGGGCTTTTTTACGTCTTCTACCCTTTCATCAGCCGCATTTCCGCTTCGACCAGGCACGCTTCCGTTCCTAGCAGCACCAGCACATCGCCCGCAACCAGCACCATTTCAGGTGAAGGTTCCAGTCCCCTGATCCCGCGCCGGCGAATGGCCGTCACTTCAGCGGATAGCGAATCCAGCTCAATCTCAGCCAGTGTTTTTCCTATCGCCGTGGCATGCTCACCCAGCGCAACGGATACCAGGCGGGGTTGGCCAGAACCCTCTCCGGAAATGTCAGCTTCCCCACGAAACATACCGCGAAACAAACCATAGCGTTGCGCGCGCACTTCCCTGATACGGCGCAGAACCTGCGTCAGCGGCATGCCGAGCAACATGAGTGCGTGCGAAGCCAGCATCAGCGAGCCTTCCAGTATTTCCGGCACCACCTCTGCTGCACCAGCCTGCTGCAATCGCTCCAGTTCCGTGTCATCCAGTGTCCGCACGATCACCGGAATCTCAGGACGCAACTCCTGAATCAGGCTGAGCACCTTGATCGCGGCTGTCGCATCGGCATAGGTCACCACCACTGCCCTGGCGCGGTGCAAACCCGCCGCCAGCAAGACTTCGCGGCGCGCGGCATCGCCGTACACCACGCTGTCACCCGCTGCTGCCGCCTCTTTTACCCGCTGCGGGTCAAGATCCAGCGCAAAGAAGGCAACGCCTTCCAGCTCCAGTATCCGCGCCAGATTCTGCCCGCTTCGTCCATAGCCGCACAAGATGACGTGCCCGTCCGAACTGGCGCTCCTGACTGCAATCTGATGCAACTCCAGCGCCCTCAACTGCCAGTCATCCTGGCTCATGAACCTGGCGATCGCACCACTATTATGCAAAATCAGCGGCGCCAGCAGCATGGAAAGCAGCATCGCCGCCAGCACGATCTGAGCGAGGTGGGGTGGCAGCAGGGCTGCCTGACTGGTCAGAGTCAACAACACAAAGCCGAACTCCCCCGCCTGCGCCAACGACAGTCCCGCCCTGAGTGACACGTTAAGATCATGACCGAACATGCGGCTCAGCAAAGTCACGATGGCGGCCTTGCCAACCATCAGCAACATCAGCGTCAACAACACCCAAACCAGGTTGGAAAGCACCGTGGACGGATTCAGGAGCATGCCGATGGTGATAAAGAACAGGCCAAGCAGCACGTCCCGAAAGGGCTGAATATCAGCCTCCACCTGATACCGATATTCGGTTTCCGAAATCAGCATGCCAGCCATGAAGGCGCCCAACGCCAAGGACAAGCCGGCCTGCTCGGTCAGCCAGGCCAGCCCGAGTGTCACCAGCAACACGTTGAGCATGAACAGTTCGGGTGATTTTCGCTCGGCCACCCAATGGAACCAGGGACGCATCAGGCGCTGACCGATGTAAAGCAATAGAAAAAGTGCGAGCGCCGCCTTTAGAAAGGCGGCGCCGACTGTCGCTGGCAAGTCGCCCCCATCGCTCGCCAGGGCGGGGATCAGAATCAGCAGAGGAACGACAGCCAGATCCTGAAAAAGCAGCACACCCAGGATCGGTTTTCCATGTCGGGACTGAAGTTCCAGACGTTCCGACATCATTTTGATCACAATGGCGGTTGACGACATGGCGACCACCCCGCCCAGCGCCACCCCCGCCTGCCAGGGCAATCCGACCAGCATGGCGGCAAGCAGCACCAGCGCCATGGTGACGCCCACTTGTGCCCCGCCCAGCCCAAACACCACGCCACGCATGGCTTTGAATTGGGGCAGGCTGAATTCAAGCCCGATGCTGAACATCAGGAATACCACGCCAAACTCTGCCAGGTACCGGGCTTCGCCACTATCCGCAATCCAACCGAGCGCGTGCGGCCCGGCCACAATCCCGACCAGCAGATAGGCCAGAAGCGGCGGCAAGCGCAGACTGCGAAACACGGCAACCGAGATGACGGCGGCGCCGAGCAACACCAATACGGACAGGAGTGTGGATGGGGAATCGTGCGGCATTGAAATCTGGGTTCCCGGTCTGGTTGGAAAATAGACGCCCGACTTGGAAGTGCCCTTTATCGGTAATGCGAACAGACTTATACTATCATGACTTAAATTTCACTCTTGCCCAACCAAGCGGCCTTTCTGGATGACAGACAAAAACAAGACATTAGCCTTGGCTCGCCAAGTGCTCTCCATAGAAGCCGACGCGATCCGCGACATGAGTCAGCGCCTTGACGACCACTTCGTCATGGCTGTCGAGAGCTGCCTGGCATGTAAAGGCCGCATCATCCTCAGCGGCATGGGCAAATCAGGGCATGTTGCAGGCAAGATCGCCTCCACACTGGCCAGCACTGGCACACCCGCCTTTTTTGTTCACCCCGGCGAGGCCAGCCATGGAGATCTGGGGATGATTACAGCTGAGGATGTCGTGATCGCCCTGTCCAACTCGGGCGAAAGTCCGGAAGTGATCGCTATTCTGCCGCTGATCAAGCGCCTGGGCGCGAAATTGATTGCCATGACAGGCAATCCGCTTTCCACCATGGCGATGGAAGCGGATGTGCATCTGGACGCCAGCGTCACGCAGGAAGCCTGCCCGCTGGGTCTGGCACCGACCGCCAGCACCACCGCCGCGCTGGCACTGGGCGACGCGCTGGCAGTTGCGCTACTGGATGCACGCGGCTTTGGCAAGGAGGATTTTGCGCGCTCGCATCCAGGGGGGGCGCTTGGCCGCCGTCTTCTGGTGCATGTGGAAGACGTCATGCACCGGGGAGAGCGACTGCCAAGCGTCCGCCATGACGCCACCCTGAGCGATGCCCTGCTGGAAATGACCAACAAGGGTTTGGGCATGGCCGCGATTATCGATGCCGACAACCGCATCCTGGGCGTCTTCACGGACGGTGATTTGCGGCGGCATCTCGACCGGCCGCTAGATATCCGCCAGACGCCCATCCGCGAAGTCATGTCAGCCAACCCCCACACGATCAAGCCGAATCGGCTTGCCGCCGAGGCGGTTCAGTTCATGGAAAAGCACAAGATCAACGGTCTGCTGGTGGCAGATGACGACGGACATCTGGTCGGGGCTTTCAACATGCATGATCTGCTGCGTGCGGGCGTTGTATAAAATTGGACAGGAAAAACATGCAATCAGTCTATGAACTCGCGCGCAATATCCAGTTGCTGATTTTTGATGTGGATGGCGTATTGACCGATGGTAGTCTCTATCTCGGCGACGATGGCCAGGAATACAAGGCATTCAATTCTCTCGATGGGCACGGCATCAAGATGCTCCGGAAAAGCGGCGTGGAAATTGCGATCATTACCGGACGCACTTCAAATGTGGTGGTGCATCGCGCCAAAAATCTGGGTATCCCGCACCTGTATCAGGGCGTTGAAGACAAACTGACAGCCTTCCAGCACTTGACCGAAGCGCTCAACATCCGCCACGAAGCATGCGCCTTCATGGGGGACGACGTGGTTGACCTGCCGGCCATGCGCCGCTGCGGTCTGGCTTTGACTGTTCCACGCGCGCCAGCACTGGTCAGGCAACACGCTCACTATGTCACTCAGTACGAAGGGGGCAAAGGCGCGGCCAGGGAAATTTGTGAACTGATCATGCAGGCGCAAGGCACGTTCAATACCCAGATGGCCGCTTACCTGGCATGAGCGGTCGCCTGACCACCTGGTTTCCGGTCGTATTGATGACCATGCTGGCCATGCTCACATTCTGGCTGGATCAGACCGTGCAGGATCCCCAGTCCCAGCGTGGCCAAAATACGCGCCACGCGCAGGATTACTGGATAGAAAACTTCTCGGCGCAGCAATTGGGTGAGGATGGATTGCCATTGAACATGCTGACCGCAGCAAAAATGATGCACTTTCCGGACAATGATACGAGTGAGCTGATTAACCCCCGTTTCGTCTCTCTGGACAAATCACGGCCCGCCGTCGAAATCAAGGCTCGCCAGGGCCTCCTGACAGGGCGGGGAGAAAAAATTGTTTTTTCCGACAACGTGGAAGTCAGGCGCGAAGCGCAAAAAGACAGCAGCTGGCTGACGCTTTCCACAGATTTTCTGCAAGTCGAGCCAGATAATCAGTTCGCCAAAACGCACCGCCCCGTGACCATACGCACGCCCAGCACGGTGATTACTGCGACCGGGATGGAAATGAATAACAAATCGCAAGTTCTTAAACTGCTCTCCAGCGTAAAAGGGCAATATGCGCAACCTTGAACTTGATTTATTGACATTGATGGCTGCGGCCCTGATAACAGCCTGGTCAGGCGTCACGCTGGCCGAGAATGCGGATCGCAGCAAACCCATCAATCTGGAAGCCGATACCGTCACGGTGGATGATCTTGCCAGGGTCAGCACCTATCAGGGGCATGTACGCCTCAGCCAGGGCACACTGTTGATTCTGGCTGACACGCTGATCGTAACTGAAGACAAGGATGGCTTCAGCCATGGCTCGGCACGCGGCAACCCGGCCAGCTTCAGACAAAAACGCGAGGGTGTGGACGAGTATGTTGAAGGCTATGGGCAGCGCATCGAATATGACAGCCGAAGTGACAAGCTCGAACTGTTCACCCAGGCGCGCATGAAGCGCAACCAAGATGAAGTGCGGGGAAACTTTATTTCCTACGATGGCAAAACCGAGCTATTCAAGGTTCTGGGAGGCGGCAAGGAAGCGGCGCCCCCTGGCAGGGAAACCGGACGAGTCAGAGCGGTTATCCAGCCAAAAGTAAAAAAAGACACGCCACCCGAAAGCCTCACCCCAATACCGCTGAAAGGTGCGGCCAACATTGCCCAGCCGCAACAGGAATGATCACGACATGAGCGAACTCGTCGTTACCGGGCTCAAAAAACGCTACAAATCACGCCATGTCGTCAAGGATGTCTCGCTGAGCGTGACCAGCGGCGAGGTGGTGGGCCTGCTGGGGCCGAACGGCGCCGGCAAAACCACCAGCTTTTACATGATGGTCGGACTGGTTCCGCTGGATGGCGGGAGCATTCTTCTGGATGGAGTTGAGTTGAGCCGCTTGCCGATTCACAAACGTGCGCGCATGGGACTCAGCTACCTTCCCCAGGAAGCCTCCATTTTCCGCAAACTGACCGTTGCAGAGAACGTCGCTGCCATCCTGGAACTGCGCGGTCTGGATGCTGCGCAAGTCGAAGAAAAAACCAGTGAGCTACTCGCAGAGCTGCATGTCGGCCATTTGCGTAACAGCCCTGCGCCCAGCCTGTCGGGCGGAGAACGCCGGCGGGTGGAAATCGCTCGGGCGCTGGCTTCCGACCCCCGTTTCATTTTGCTGGACGAACCTTTTGCCGGCGTTGACCCGATCGCCGTGCTGGATATTCAGAAAATCATCCGTTTCCTGACCCAGCGCAACATCGGCGTGCTGATTACAGACCACAATGTGCGAGAAACTTTGGGTATTTGCGATCACGCCTATATCATCAATGACGGTCTGGTTCTGGCCAGCGGCAAACCGGAGGAAATCGTTTATAATGAGGCCGTGAGAAAAGTTTATCTCGGCGAGCACTTCCGCCTTTGAACGGGCTCCGGTTGCTACCTTCGTAACCGCCATCTTCCATGAAACAAAGCCTACAACTCAAACTCTCCCAGCATCTGACCCTGACGCCGCAGCTCCAGCAGTCCATTCGGCTGCTACAGCTCTCGACGCTGGATCTCAACCAGGAGCTTGAACTCTTTATCGAGAACAACCCTTTGCTGGAGCGTATTGAGCCCAGCCAGGACGACTCACCCGCCGAAGAGACGCCCAGCTACCAGTCGGGGGACAAGACCGAGTCGGTCGCCACGCCGGAAGGCCGCGAAGAAAATAATCGGGAAGAAAACAGCCGGGAAGAAGACAGGCAGGCCGACACACCATCGACCGACGACGATTTCTGGAACGACACAGCGCCCTCTTCCGCCCCGAGAGATGAAAATGACGAGTCGGACTACCCGCAGCTCGCGGCAGAATCAACCAGCTTGCGCGATCATCTGCTCTGGCAACTCAATCTCATGCCGCTATCGCAACGCGACCAGACCATCGTCGCTTTGCTGATCGATGCACTGGATGAGGACGGCTACCTGACCCAGCCTTTGGCAGAAATTGCTGAAATGCTGCCGCCAGAACTGGAGATTGATCCGCTGGAACTCGACACGGCGCTCAAACATTTGCAAAACCTTGATCCGGTCGGCGTCGGCGCGAGAAATCTCAGCGAATGCCTGACACTGCAACTGGCACTACTACCGAAAAATACTGCCGCCATCGAGCAAGCCACCCTGATTGCCCATAAACACCTGGAACTTCTGGCAAGCAGGGATTTCAGCAGGCTAAAAAAACTGCTGCACTGTGACGACGATACTCTGCGTCAGGCGCAGCAGTTGATCACTCACCTGAACCCGCGCCCGGGGTCGGCCTTTGCGGTTGTCAATACGCGCTACATCGTGGCCGACATCATTGTCAAAAATATCAAGGGGGTGTGGCTTGCCAACCTGAACCGGGAGGCCATGCCAAAACTGCGGGTCAATCGGATGTACGCCAACATTCTCCAGCGTCAGCGCGGGGAAGGCAGCCAGAATCTGAGCAGCCAGTTACAGGAAGCACGCTGGATGATCAAGAACATCCAGCAGCGCTTCGATACGATTTTGCGCGTTTCTCAGGCGATCGTGGATCGGCAGAAACGTTTTTTCGAGCACGGCGAAGTCGCCATGCGGCCGCTCGTGCTGCGCGAAATCGCGGAGGAAGTCGGATTACATGAATCCACCATTTCAAGAGTAACCACACAGAAGTACATGTTTACTCCACGAGGAATTTTCGAACTAAAGTACTTTTTCGGTAGCCACGTCGCCACCGAAACGGGGGGCGCCTGCTCGGCAACCGCCATTCGCGCGCTGATCAAGCAACTGGTCGGGGCTGAAGATGGCAAGAAACCATTGAGCGACTCCCAAATCACCGAGATTCTGGCGCAACAGGGCATCGTAGTCGCCCGTCGTACTGTCGCCAAATACCGCGAGGGGATGCAAATCCCTGCTGCCAACCTGCGTAAGTCCCTTTAAAACAAAAGGAGTGTAAATCATGAACCTGAACATTACCGGAAACCATATCGACGTAACCCCCGCCATTCGCGAATATGTCATGTCGAAGCTGGATCGCATCACCCGCCACTTCGATCAGGTCATTGATGTCAAGGTCATCCTGTCGGTCGAAAAACTGGTACAAAAAGCCGAAGTCAACGTTCATCTGCGCGGCAATGACATCCATGTCGAATCAGAGGATACCAACCTGTACGCCGCCATTGACGCGCTGGCCGACAAACTGGATCGCCAAATCCTGAAATACAAGGAAAAACACGGCGAGCACCATAACAACATGAAATATCAGGCCGCCGAGTCATAAACCCATCACACGGCCATCAGGAAGCGAAAATGGAACTCATCGCACAAATACTGCCTGTCGGTAATGTCATCACTGATCTCGACGTCGGCAGCAAGAAGCGGGCATTTGAATACGTCGGCCAATTACTGGAAGATAACCTCCAGTTGGGCCGAGGGAAAATTTTCGATAGCCTGATCGCACGTGAGAAGCTTGGCTCCACAGGTCTCGGGCACGGCGTTGCCATCCCCCACGGACGTATCAAGGGATTGAAGGAAGCCGTGGGGATTTTCGTGCATACGAAGAGCCCCATCCCTTTTGATGCGCCCGACAGCCTCCCGGTTTCGCTTATTTTCGCCTTGTTGGTGCCCGAGCAGGCTACCGACCTGCACTTGCAGATTTTGGGAGAGCTGGCTCAAATGTTCAGTGATCGTGGCCTGCGAGACCACCTCAATGCTTGTCAGGATCAGGCGGAAACGCACCGCCTGCTGACAAGCTGGAAACCCCGTGCCGCAGATTAGCGTTAACCGGCTGTACAGCGACAAGGGTGAGTCCCTGGCGCTGGACTGGCTGGCTGGGCGCAGCGGTGGAGAACGTCTGCTGACCAGCGAAACGGTGCAAAAACTCTCACTGGCTTTGATAGGGTTTCTCAACTTCGTCCACCCCAATCGCGTTCAGATACTCGGTTGCGCCGAAATGGATTACCTGCGCAATCTTCAGCCACAGGAACTCTCCCTGGCTATCGGCAATCTCTTCAGCACCGAGCTGGCCGCTATTATCATAACCAATGGCGAAACCGTTCCGCAGGAACTGCGCGATTCCGCAGAACGGACCCAGACGCCGCTTTTCACCTCCCCCAGGCAGAGCCCCGAACTGATGGATGTGCTGCGCCACTACCTGGCTCAGGTACTGGCAGAATCGACGGTACGCCACGGCGTATTCATGGAAGTCCAAGGTACCGGCGTCATGATCACGGGGGACAGCGCGGTCGGAAAAAGTGAGCTGGCGCTGGAACTGATTACCCGTGGGCATCGCCTGATCGCCGACGATGTGGTGGAGTTTTACCAGGTCGCTCCCGACACACTGGAGGGACGCTGCCCCCCTGTCCTGCAGGATTTTCTGGAAGTGCGTGGGCTAGGGGTATTGAATATCCGGGCCCTGTTTGGGGAAACTGCGGTCAAGCTCAAGAAAAATATCAAGCTGGTCGTCCATCTGGAAAAAATGACAGAAAAAACAATGGCTCAGGACAGGCTCAGGCTCGATGCCTCTTCTCAGCAGATACTGGATGTAACCATCCCCGAAGTCCGCATTCCCGTTGCCGCCGGGCGCAACATCGCGGTGCTGGTCGAAGTTGCCGTGCGCAACCATATTCTCCAGGCGCGCGGCATCAACAGCACACAGCAATTTATCGAACGCCACGATCAATTGCTCTCGCAGGCAGCCGAACACTAATCATGCAACTCGTCCTGGTCAGCGGCTTATCGGGTTCAGGTAAAAGTATCGCGCTGAATGTGCTGGAAGACAGCGGCTTTTTCTGCATCGACAATCTGCCGCTCCCCCTGTTGCTCCCGACAGCCGCCTACCTGGCTGACAATCAATGCCAGTTGGCCGCTATCAGCATGGATGCGCGTAGCAGCAGCAATCTGGATCAAATCCCGCAGGACATCGCCGCCTTGCGACTGAAGGGGTTTGATGTTCGCATTCTGTTTCTGGAAGCCAAGGCGGATACCCTGGTAAAACGCTTCAGCGAGACGCGCCGCCGTCATCCCCTGAGCGACGAAGGTCGCACGCTGACCGAGTGCATTCAACTCGAACATGACCGGCTTGAAACGGTCAGCAACCTGGGGCACAGGATGGATACCAGCGAGCTGTCGCCCAACACGCTGCGGGCGTGGATCAAGGATTTTATCGCGCTGGATCGCTCGCGCCTGACCTTGCTGTTTCAATCCTTCGGCTTCAAACATGGCATTCCCCTCGATGCAGATTATGTATTCGACGTGCGCTGCCTGCCGAATCCTCATTACGACCCACTGCTCAGGCCACTGACGGGGAAAGACCCGGAGGTCATCCAGTTCCTGCAAAAAGACAGCGCGGTCCAGAAAATGCTGGGTGACATTCGCCTATTCGTTTCGGACTGGTTGCCCTGTTTTATCCGGGATAACCGCAATTACCTGACGGTAGCGGTGGGTTGCACGGGCGGACAGCATCGCTCTGTATATTTTACCGAGTCGCTGGCCAGCCAGTTTCAGAGCGAATACCAGGTTCTGCTCCGGCACAGGGAATTAGGCATTGCTGGCGGCGAATAATCTGCATACCTTCGTGCTTCATTTCAGACTAGGGGATATCGCCATCATCCTGCTGGGAACGATCCTGTCCGCTCTGCTTGCCATGAGCACGTGGGGAACGCCAACTGGAACCCGTCTGATCATTCGCAGCGGCGGAAAAGTCGTTGCCGAATCCAGCTTGCTGGAAAACCGGGAATTCCAAGTCTCTGGCTCACTGGGCGTCAGCACCATTACCGTTCAGGGTGGGCGCGCCCGCATCAGCCGCGACCCCAGCCCTCGCCAGTACTGCGTCAAACAGGGCTGGCTGTCTCGCGAGGGAGAAACGGCGCTGTGTCTGCCGAATCAGGTCAGCCTGCAAGTGCTCGGGGCCAACAAGCCTTATGACAGCTTCAACTATTAAGCTCCTGGCTACCCCGGACGATCACCGACTGGCCATGCTGGCCGCGTTGGGCATTGCACTGGCGCTGGCAGAATCGGTTCTGCCCTCGCCCCTGCCTGGCATCAAACCAGGCATCGCGAATATCGTCACGCTGGTGGTTCTGTATCGTTATGGCTGGCGAGCCGCTGCCTGGGTCTCCCTCCTGAGGGTCGTGGCCAGCAGCTTGATGCTTGGAAGCTTTCTCTCCCCTGGTTTTGTACTTGGTTTCGCGGGTGCGGCAGCCAGCCTGATGGTGCTGGCACCCGCCACAAAATTGCCGCCCCGCTGGTTCGGGCCTGTCAGCTTGAGCGTACTGGCTGCGTTTGCGCACATCTTCGCTCAACTTTCAGTGGCCTATTTATGGTTCATTCCACACGCAGGCATTGTTTTATTGGCGCCGGTTTTTTCGGCTGCCGCCTTGCTGTTTGGCAGCGTGAACGGGTGGGTGGTTTCCAGCATTTTGAACAATAACTCTTTTACTCCAGCACGCCTGAGCACCTCATGAAACCCTTTCTTCCGCTGGGAATATTGCTCACGCTCATGACTTCGGTATCGGCGATTGCAGCCGAATGGGTGCAGGTGCGTACTCCGGGAGATAACGATCTGTATTATTACGATCGCTCCAAGCTATTCGTCAGCGGAGAAGAAATCACCTACTGGAAAAAAGTTGTTTTCAGAGCGCCCCAACCAGTCAATGGGCAATATGCCGCAAGTGGCCTGTACCGTGAACGCATCCATTGCACAGAACATACCCTGAAACTGATCAGTCACCTGCTCTACACCACTGACGGCCGGTCAATCGAATACATCGCCAATCACGAAGGCGATGCTGCCCCAATCATTCCCGACACGCTGGGAGATGTTTTCGAGCAAACGGCCTGCCCCCTGGTCAGGCAACGGCAAGATGAACGGCAGCGCAGAATGGATAATCTGCCATCCGAGCAGGTAAAAGCAAACCCGCCCCCACAAGCTGAACCAGCGGCACAGGCACCATTACCGGGACAAGTAACCGCTCAGGGAGCGGAAAAACACAGCACGCCCGAAAAACCGCCCACTCAATAGTTGAGCAATATCATCAACCACCCTACAATCCCCAGATGACCCCTGTCTCGACTGTTACCCTTGCTCTCACTGGCGCCTCTGGCATGCCCTACGCCTTCAGACTGCTGGAATCGCTGCTCGCCGCCAACGTCTCGGTTAACCTGCTGGTAAGCCAGGCAGCCCAGATTGTTGCCCAGCAGGAGATGTCACTTGCGCTGCCGTCCAGCAGCAAAGAACTTCAGGTTCAAATGCGCGAACGCCATTCCCGGCTGCCCGGAACATTGACCGTCTATGGCAGGGAAGAATGGTTCGCGCCGATTGCGTCTGGAAGCAATGTTGCGGATGCCATGGTCGTGTGTCCCTGCACCATGGGTACGCTGGCCGCTATCGCGACCGGCATGAGTGACAATCTGATTGAACGGGCTGCCGATGTAACGCTCAAGGAGCAACGCAAACTGATCCTGGTGCCGCGCGAGACCCCTTTCTCAGCCCTGCACCTGGAAAACATGCTCAAACTGGCTCGCCTGGGGGCGCTGATTCTGCCTGCCAATCCGGGCTTTTACCACCACCCGGCATCAGTTCAGGATCTGGTTGATTTTGTCGTTGCCCGCATCCTGGACCATCTCGGCATTTCCCATCAGCTCATGCCGCCGTGGGGAAGCCATTGAACCCACTTGATCTCGGACGGCGCATTTTGGCAAAAACGGCTCGAAACGATACATTCGAGCTTCCCCTGTTTCCGCTCAATACCGTCCTCTTTCCCGGCGGAATCCTGCCGCTTAAGGTATTCGAACCCCGCTATGTGGAACTGGTAAGCGACTGCATGAGGGAAGAAAAGCCATTTGGCATCAATCTAATCCGTGCGGGACAAGAAACCGGGGCGCCTGCCGATCCTGAGCCAGTTGGTTGTCTGGCAAGCATTTCAAGTTGGGACATGCCCGAATTGGGCATTTTGCAGATTCAGGTCACGGGAGGGCTGCGGTTTTTTGTCGAACACTCGCATGTCGAAGCGAATGGGTTGGTGCTCGCCAGCGCCAGCACCATTGCCGAAGAACCCCCGTTAGCCTTACCCGCAAAGTATCGCGCGTGTGCCGACATGCTCAAACGTATTATCGACCACCTCGGACACGAGCGATTCCAGACCCCATTCAAATATGACGACACCGTTTGGGTTGGCTATCGCTTGGCGGAATTGTTGCCGCTCAAACGCTCGGCCCGGCAAAACATGCTGGAAATGAATGATAGTCTGGTGAGAATCGAAATTCTGCATAGTTTTCTGGTGCGGCAAGGGCTGATTGCCTGACGATTGAGGGCGCGGGGCGGTTTATTCTGCGGAGCCGTTGGAAGCGCCGCCATATAGATGATGGGCAAATTGCGCGAAATCGTTGCTCACTTTTCTGAACATGCAGTCAAGATTGATCAGGGCGTGTTCCACCAGTTGTATGGCTATAAATGGCTTTTCGATTTTCATGCGCTTGTACATGGCTCTGGACAAGCGTAATACCTTCGTATCCGGTGCGCTCGCAACCAGCCGTACCGATCTGGGTTTGCGGTCAAAGAACGACATGATGCCCAGCATTTCTCCCGGCCCTTCATGCACGATTTCATATTCTTTTTTGTTGTCATGCACGACCAAGGCGATCTCCCCCTGTACGACCAGATAGAGGGCCTCTCCAACCTCGCCGATATCGGCCAGAATATCACCGTTATTAAATTGCCTCAGGGTGAGGTATTTCAGCAGGTTTCTGATTTCTGAAACAGTGAGCGACTGGCTGAGATACTGGTGCGCCAGGAACTCAAGCAGATCAGGCCTCCTGGCCGCTTTTTTTTGCTTGCTGCCTGTCGTTTTTTTCTTTCCAGAACCGGTTTTTTTGTCAGACGTTGACATACCTATCCTTTGTCTGTGTTTCACATGTCAATGTAGCCACATAATTCAGGCGCCCTTGCTCCTGCGCACCGGGTTGGCCGCGTAGATTCCAGGAACAGCATCTTTTCTGGAGCGGGAAAAGGCCGAGGTGTAAGGGTCGATGGCCGTTTCCATCTCCTCGCACCATGAGGGGTGGCTATAACTCATGTCCTTGAAAAACCATAGCCCTCGTTCGGACTGGCAGGCGGCGGACATCATGTGTATCTGCTCGCCTGATTCTGGCCCTACGATGCATCCACCCAATAGCTGGCCACTATCTTCATCGTGAACCATCTCGATGAACCCTTCGAAATCGTGTTGTGCCCGCGCCTTCCCGGAGCCGCCAAAGCTTGCCCGTGCCACATCTGGCGTAAATCCTGCCGCCTCTGCCTGCTCTTCCGTCAGGCCAACTGCGGCTATTTCCAGCGCAGAATTAAAGACCGTAGGAACCTTGTGGTAGTTTGGGCTCAGCAAGTTGCCATTGACTGCGTTCGTTGCAGCCACTTTTGCGTCGTGAAGAGCAGCATTCGCCGTCATCGGACCGGCTTTCACATCGCCAATCGCATAAATTCCTGGCGTGCTGGTTTCCAGGTATTCAGAAACGCCGATAAAGCCATTCTCATCCACTGATACTGCCGCCTCGGCCAGTCCCAGCCCATCGGTGTAAGGCTTTCGTCCGACAGCTATCAGAACTTTTGCGTAGCTTTTCTGCACGCCGTCATTGAAGGTTACGTCAACGCTATTTTCTCGACGCTCGCAATATTTAATTGTGGTATTTTTTTTAACTTCTATCCCGATGCGTTTGAATTTCCGCTCCAGGATGTTGCTAGCGCGTTCGGAAATTTGAGCTTGATCGAGCAGGCGTCCGCCCCGTTCTACGATCGTGACTCGCGAACCAAATTGGTGCATGACAAAACCAAGCTCCACCCCAATCGCTCCGCCGCCCACACACAGTATCGATTCTGGCAGTTCATCCAGATTGAACATGAAGTCTCGTGAATTCATGATCAATCGACCATCGGTCATGCACTCGGGTAGCTCTATTGGTGTGGCGCCGGTTGCAATTATGATGCGTGGAGCTTGCAATCGAATGGCTGTATTTGCAGGCGCACCTGGCCTGTGTTCTGCTTCAGCCTGTTTCCCGGTTGTCCTGATTTCCACGATGTTTCCAGTCAGGAATTTGGCATCTCCATGAATAAGCCGAATACCCAGCCTTTTCAACCAGACATTGAAATTATCCCGAATACCCGCCACAACTGAATTTTTGTGGGCCATGGCAGCGTGAAAATCTCCACTGACTTTGCCTGTCAGCCCTCGCCCATGCAGGGCATTGACGTCCTCAATCAGCAACGCCAGATGGACCAGCGTTTTCTTGGGAATGCATCCCTGATTCAGACAGGTTCCACCCGGCATACCCTTCTCGATCAGTGCAACCTTTGCCCCCAGGTGTGCCGCCGTAATTGCGGCCTTGTATCCCCCTGGCCCGCTTCCTACGACGATCAGGTCATAGTTGACCATATCTTGCCTAGTGGCAACCACCTCCACCGCCACCACATCCACCACCCCCGCAGCCACCGCCACCACCCGAACCACATGACGAGCCGCCCGTGTCATTGGGGTTGATGAATACGAACTGGAAGTTGCCCGGATTCAATTCAACAAAATCCAATACCGCACCGGTCAACAAAGCTTGGCTTTCGACCGCGACAAGAACCTGGATTCCTTCCGAATCGATGAGCGCATCTCCATCCGCTTGTTCATCAAAGCCCATACCGTACTGAATGCCGCCGCTAAAATCTTGTTTGGCTGCAACTCTGAGTGCCATGCCTTGCGCACCTGCTTGATCAGACGCGTTCTGTATCTGCACTGCCGCCTCTGCTGTTACTTTGATCATTTCGCCACTCCTGTTTGTTTAGCCTGCAATTTAACTTCCCGTACAAATTCCACAAAACGTCTTGCCCAGTTATATCCCTTCAGTGACCTGAAGTGCGTATAGCAGGCCAGCAGATTTTTATACACGATCCCGTCATGGCGACCGTCAATACCATGACCACGTATAACTTCATATGCATATTTCAAGTCGCATGGTAAATTTTCCAGGCTCGAATAGTGAAACTCATGCGCCGACAATTCTTTCCCTTGTGTTTCTTCTGGCCAGATTCCGTCTCCTGTCGTGCGCACCTTGACGTATCCGCGTCCAACTGGTTTGTCATGCATCTCCACGTCACCCGGAATTGTGCCAACCATATTGTACTTTTCTCCCCTGTAAGCCATGGTTCGCGCGAGGTACATCAAACCACCGCACTCAGCATAAACAGGCAGTCCCTGCTCGATTCGTGCATTTAGCTCATGCCTGAGTTGTGAGTTGGCCTCTAACTCGCGCATGAATAACTCGGGAAATCCGCCGCCTATAAATACGCCGTCGATCGCCTCCGGAAGAGAGGAGTCAGTGAGGGTATTAAATGGAACGATGTCGGCGCCCGCCAATGCCATGGCTTCAAGATCATCCGCATAATAGAACCCGAAGGCGCGATCTCTCGCAATTCCAATACGCAGTCTTTTCTGCCCATAGCCTTGTGGATCACTATTTTCAGTGGGGAATGTTGGCAAGACGAGTTTGCGGTCTGGAGCTGATTCTGCCACCTGAATGAATCTGTCCAGATCCACACTGGACGCAATAATATCGCCGATCATGCTGACATGCTGGGCAGCCTGTTGCGCCTCATTACTGGGCATCAAACCCAGGTGCCGTTCCGTGATCTGTAATCTTGGATCATGGTGTACCGCACCCAGTACAGGTACATCCGTGTAGTGCTCGATGACGGCTCTTAATTTCGCCTCATGCCGGCCACCTCCAAGATTGTTCAGAATCACACCAGCAATCTGGATTTCCGAATCGAAGGCCTGATATCCCAGAATGAGCGGAGCAATTCCCCTCGTCATTCCCCTGGCATCAATAACCAAAACCACTGGCGCTTTGAGAAGCTTGGCAAGTGCTGCGTTGCTATTGCTGCCATCCAGATCAAGGCCATCGTACAGGCCCTTGTTCCCCTCGATCAGGCAGATATCAGCACCAGCAGAATGACTAATGAAATTGGATTGAATCTCATCCGGCGTCATCAAATAAAAATCGAGGTTATGGCATGAGTGGCCGGTAGCAGCGCTTAGCCACATTGGGTCGATGTAATCTGGACCCTTTTTGAATGACTGGACGACCAAGCCGCGCTTGTTAAGCGCTGCGCAAAGGCCGATTGAAATAGTGGTTTTGCCGGAGGACTTATGCGCTGCCGAAATAAGGACTCTAGCCATTGAGTTTGCTGTTGAAACTAATCTCCCGAGAAACCTGTGAAAACAGTGCAGTTAGCACAGATCACTCGGGTAGTATGTGTAAGTGTTCAGTCTGCAGCCGCGTGTCCTGGCTCATGCAAGTGATCGTCTTTGGGAACGAATTGCAGAACGCGAACAGCGATGGTTGTCAGCAACAATGCAACCCCCAGACCACCAAGACCCAACAGGAATTCAGGCAGCGATGGCGAATACCAGTGAATGACGCCATCAAAGAAGGAACTGCTGGTCTGCATGCCGGGGAAAATGTCCAGAGGGTACGTCTGCCCACCGATGATGAGAACATACAACTGTGAGAACGCACCCACCACGATCAATGCGGATGAAATGATAACAGTCTTGACTTGTTTTCCCAGCGTGGGGTGCAGCAGCAAGGCAATAGGCAGAATTGAACCCAGCGCGACTTGCCCGAACCAGAAGATGGCAGTGAGATGTCCGCCATCCACCAGAATAAACCGCTCGAAGTCCCATTGCTTGGCAAAATACAGATTTGTGATGTGATAGACGATCGTCATGTACAGAACCGCACCAACAAAGGTGGCCAGCAGATTTTTCAGGCGGCGCAAAATGGCTTCGTCCAGAACCATATTATTCCACTTGTACATGAAAGACTGGACCAGGATAAAGAAAGCCAGGCCGTAGGAAAAAGACATGATGATGAACATCGGCGCAAGCAAGGCCGAATCGAAACCTTGCCGTGCAACCAGAAAACCGAAAATCGATCCAGTAGCTGTGGTCAGAGCCAGACGCCAAATGAAGGCAGCAAAGCCTGCGTACTTTGAGTAGCACTTCATTTTCTTGTCCAGCATTGTCCATAAATAGATGGCGACAATACCGAAAAACCCAGTATAGAGGATCACATTCATGGCAAAGATGGACTTGAAATTGAAATTGGTCATCGCCACGATCAAGCGATCAGGTCGACCAAGATCCAGCATCAGAACGAACAGTCCGCCCGACAGCAAGGCGATGGCCAACAAGCCAGACAAAGGTGCGCGAGCTTTGTATACCGGCTTTCCGAACACAGAACCGATCGACGCCACATTCAAAACACCTGATGCCGCGACAATCATGAAAACCGCGAACACATGGGGCAAGCCCCAAACCACCTGGTTATTCATGCCGGTCACGATGTGGCCGTGAGTTTCCATATAATGTGACGCACCAAAACCGATCAGAGCGATCAGACCTAGCAGTCCCGCAAGCGCGTAAAATGCGCGCTCTTCAAATCGATTGAACTCACCAAAATTCATTTGATTAGATTCCCTGATAGCGAACGCCAACGTTCAGTTTCAAATCCGCACGAACCTGAGTTGTGGCGGTAGACGCGATGCGCCTGGAAATTTCACTGTTGGGATCATTCAGATCTCCGAACAGAATTGCGTTATGTCCTGCCGCCGAACAGGCGTCAGCACAGGCGGGCTGCCCACCCTCATCCACTCGATGGACGCACAGGGTGCAGGATTCTACGCACCCTTTTCCACGCGGTACATCAGGATTCTGTTCAGTCAATTCTTCGTGAACGAAGGAACGTGCTTTATATGGGCAAGCCATCATGCAGTAGCGACAGCCAATACAAATATGGCGATCGACCAGCACGATTCCATCTGCGCGCTTGAAGGACGCACCTGTCGGACAAACGTCGACGCAAGGCGGGTTCTCGCAGTGCTGGCACATCATGGGCAGCGAGTGAGAAT
Source organism: Sulfuricellaceae bacterium (assembly GCA_030690895.1). Lineage (GTDB taxonomy): Bacteria > Pseudomonadota > Gammaproteobacteria > Burkholderiales > Sulfuricellaceae > Sulfurimicrobium. Next base: position 44,093 of record JAUYFQ010000073.1, on the reverse strand, counting down.
TCCCGGATTTCAAATCCTTGAGTTCAACCTTGCGTATCCATTGTGAGTCGGTTTCCTTGCTGCCAGAAAATCCATTTTCCTTGCCACATGCAGAAACGCAGTCGTTACAACCTGTTGCGCACTTCTGGCTATCGACCAGCATGCCCCAACGAATTTTTGAACTCGCGGGTTCTTCAGGTGGGCGCCCATGGGCTAAGTCAAATAGGGTTACACCTGGCGCAACAGCCAAACCGGCCACAGCCGCGCCCCAACCCAGGAACTGGCGTCGTGAGCTGGATTGCTCACAGTTACCATCCTGTCCACATTCGCTTTGTTTGGTTTCCAGGTTATCGCTCATTATTTCGCTGCCTCGACTGCTGGTGCTTCAACTACAGGCTGAATCTCGCTTCTCATCTTGTCGGCCAACTCGGATGTTTTTCCAGAACCAGCCAAATTACCCTTCACTCGGTGAAACGGTGTTGCCGACTTGGGCTTGCTGGCATGACATTCAAAACAATCAAGCTTGACAGCGGCTTTGGTGTGGCATTTCTGGCAAAAACCATCACTACCCAGCACGCTATTGGTTTTTTTGCTGGCATGACAATCGATGCAGTTTTGCAAGCTGAATTCCTTGGTTCGAATTCCCTTGCGCATTGTGTCGTCGCGGTGGTGCTTGAGTTCATCCATATGATTACGCTTCATATAGGATTCTTCTCTCACGCATTGGCCTTCCGGCTTATCTGCATGCGCCCCTGCTCCGGTAGCGTTGCCACCGATACCTGATGCTACCGCTACCGTGCTGCCAACAAGCAGGGCGGCCACGATGGCAGCCCTCCTGAAAGTCAGCATCTCGCGCAATTTTGCAAGGCTGACCATTGTTTAATCACCCATACCCATTTTGATGTAACCAGTGGGGCAGACATCGGCACATATGTGGCAACCGATACATTTGGAATAGTCGGTATCCACATAGCGGCCAGTAGTTGAGTCAGTGCGCTTGACCTTGAATACAGCCGTTTGCGGGCAATACACAATGCAGTTGTCGCATTCGAAGCACAGGCCACAGCTCATGCAGCGCTTGGCTTCTGCAACCACCTGCTTGTCGTCCAGCTTCATCAGACGCTCTTCAAAGTGACCCAGCGCCTGCTCGGCATTCAAGGTGATGTGCTCGCGAATGTTGCGTGGCACATATGGGAAGTGACCCAAAAACAGCTCGTTGGATGGAATCACGTACTTATCGGAGCGATCCTCAAAGTTATGCACCGCGTACTTTGCGTCCCCTGATCCGCGCAAACCGAGGTCGATTTCCTTGGCGAAACCTTCATCTTTTTTGACTTGCACAGCATCCATTTTCGTAAATTTTTCTGGTGCTTTTTCGACTTCAACCAGCTTGCGAATCATGTCCCAATGGTGAACGTCAATCTTGGGACGCTTTGCCATATCCTCACCGCGCAGGTAGACATCGATACTCTCCGCAGCAATGGAGCCGTGACCGATCGCGGTTGTCAGCAAATGAGGACGTATCACGTCGCCGCCAACAAAATAGCCTTTCTTGTTTGGCACTTCGTAGTTCTTGTTGGCAGTGATCAGGCCCTTGCCATTATCAAAGCCCTCAAAACCGGAGAAGTCTACTGCCTGGCCAATCGCGGAAACGATCAGGTCAGCCGGAATCTCACGCTCAGTACCCGCCTTCAGGATCGTTTCACCTTTAACCACATCGAATTCGGATACGCGCAATGCAGTAGCTCGGCCATCTGAACCGACGATAACCGCAACCGGCGTTACGCCGCCCACGATCTCAATTCCTTCAGCCAGAGCCTGCTCAATTTCATGCTTGTTGGCATTCATTTTGTCAATCGCGGCACGAGAAACCAGAATGACTTCCGCTCCTTCGCGAGCGGATACTGCAGCAACGTCATGTGCTACTTGGCCGGCAATGACGTGCTCAGGACGATCTGCCGCATTTGAATTCGAAATATTACCCAGACGCCTGGCAACCGTTGCTACGTCGATTGATGTATCACCACCGCCAATTACGACGACACGCTTGCCTACATGTTGCAGACGACCGTCATTGAATGCACGCAAAAATGCCATCGCATTAACGCAATTAGGTGAGCCGTCAAAACCAGAAACGGGCAGACTGCGTCCGGACTGAGCGCCCAAACCGAGGAAGACCGCATCGTATTCTTTTTCCAACTGTTCCAGCGTGACATCTGTGCCAACACGGGTCTTCAATTTGACTTCAACGCCCAGATCAAGAATGCGCTGGATTTCTGCATCCAGAACATCGCGTGGGGTACGGAAGCCAGGAATACCGTAGCGCATCATGCCGCCAAGAAACTCATGCTCGTCAAAGATGGTGCAGGCATGGCCTTTGAGGCGTAACTGGTAAGCAGCAGACATGCTTGCTGGGCCGCCGCCGATCAATGCGACTTTTTTACCAGTGCTGGCACCGGCCTGTGGCAAGGAAAGCTTGTTGGCCACGGCGTAGTCGCCCACGAAATGTTCGACTGAATTGATGCCAACGAAATCATCTACCTGATTACGGTTACAGCCACTTTCGCATGGCGCAGGGCAAACACGACCCATTACGGACGGGAATGGATTGGCCTTGGTAATCCGCTCAAAAGCGTACTGTTGCCATGGCATATCCTTGACTGGGGGCTTTTCCATACCGCGCGCAATATCAAGGTAACCACGAATATCTTCGCCTGCCGGGCAACTTCCCTGACATGGCGGGGTAGACAGAACGTATTCTGGGCACTTATGAGTCCAGCCAGCCTCAAAAATTTTGTCCTGATACTGGTTCCAGTCATTGGTGTTTTGACCATCTTTGTAACGGCGGAAGGTCTTCTTCTTGATTTCTTCGGATGAGGCTGACATTTATGAAATCTCCTATCTACAATTTTGCGGTGCTGGCTTCAGTTGTGCCAGCCGTGATTACTAAACCTAAATTAAGTCGTCTGATTACGCTTCAACTTCTTCTGCTGATTCCTCTGCATCCGAGCTTTCCGGCACTTTCAGCACGATGGCATCGCCAACTAGTTGATGTACGCCACCCACCATACTCATGTCAAACCCATAATAGGGCAGAACCTTGGTAAATTGTGCTTTGCAGATTGCACAGATCAGCGCCAGGAAATTAACCTTGTCTTCCTGAACCACATTATTGAATGCTTCCATGCGAGGCTTTGCGCCTTTGACGCGAATCTCCAACAAGTCATCTGTCAGAAGTCCGCCACCGCCGCCACAGCAGAATGTGCCTTCACCTATCGTTTCAGATGCCATGTCCTGATAATTGTTTACTACCGCTTTAATAACTTCGCGTGGAATGATGAACTGACCGCCCGGCATATCACCCATTCTGGAACCGCGCGCAACATTGCACGAATCGTGGAAGGTAACAACACGATGGTCGTTTTTCGACTTGTCAAAGCTCAGCTTGCCCTGCTTGATCAGCTCGTAGGTAAACTCGCAGATATGCTGGGGCGCCGGGTAATTTGGATCCAGTTGTTTTTGTAATTCGATGGAGTATGGATCCTGACCGCCATGACCAACGCCGGTCAAGGTATTCCAGAAGCTATACGCGACGCGCCATGCGTGGCCACATTCACCCACGACAATTCGCTTCACGCCCAATTCCAATGCCGCATCGCGAATTCGCATCGCTGCACGGCGCATGTTCTCGTAACTGCCGATAAACAGGCCGAAATTGCCTGCCTCAGATGCCGTAGTACTCAATGTCCACTTCACGCCTGCGGCATGAAATACTTTTGCGTATCCGATCAGGCTTTCCACATGAGGCTCAGAAAAGAAATCTGCTGAAGGCGTTACCAGCATTATTTCCGCACCTTCAGCGTCTAAAGGTAACTTAACCGGCACGCCAGTTGCATCAAAAATATCTTCTTCCAGCCCGAGCAATGTATCTTCGAGCGCTGGCCCTGGCAAACCCAGGTTGTTGCCAATCCTGTGCAGCTTGCCCATGATTTCGTTGGTATATTTCTGGCCAATTCCGACAGTATCCAGAATTTCCCGACCGGCCATCGTCACTTCTGCCGTATCAATGCCGTAAGGGCAATACACTGAACAGCGGCGGCACTCCGAGCATTGATAGTAATACGTGTACCATTCCTGCAGTACGTCTTCTGTCAGTTCGCGCGCACCAACCAGCGAAGGAAAGTATTTTCCTGCAAACGTAAAATGACGGCGATAAACGCTGCGCATTAGCTCCTGACGAGCAACAGGCATGTTCTTTGGGTCGCCCGTACCCAGAAAGTAGTGGCATTTGTCCGTACACGCACCGCAATGCACGCACGCATCCATAAACACGCGCAATGAGCGGTAACGATCCAGCAAGTCACCCATTTTCTCGATTGCCTTGTCATGCCAACCTTCTACCAGTACGCCAGGAAAGCCAATTTGCTCCTGAATGGGTACGCTGGCCGGAAAGGATTTGATATGCTCCGACGCACCAATCTGTAGCGCCGGAGTATCAATTGATCCTGTTAGCTTGGGTACCTCAAATTTCGGTGCAGCCACTATGCCTCCTGGGTCCTAAATTCTTTACGATGGACAGTTATTCAGACTTTGACTATTCGGACTTTGACTGGGCGCCAGACTCAAATCGAGCCACGGCCCAAGGTGCAATGTGTCGCCTATCTCTGGGGTCATCTACCTGATTACGGGTTGGACTAAAGAAAATTCCTGGCGCGTGCAAGAGTTTGCTGATTGGAAAGATTATCATCAGCAACGCCACAAGCGAGAGGTGAATCAAAAGTACAGGATCACCCGGTATAGGCTGCAAACTAAACGTCATCAGACCGTGAATAAAATCCTTAACGCCGATGATGTCCGTATGTGCGACAAATTTCATCCCCAGACCTGAAAGCCCAATTGCCACCAGCAAGGCCAAAATCAGATGGTCGGAAGGGGTAGAAATGTAGCGCACCCTATCCACCAGAAAGCGCCGCGCCCACAATCCACCCAATCCGGCAACCATGGCAAAACCTGCATACAGGCCAAAAGGCTGTACAAACTCAACCCAGAACCAGACAGGTTCCGTGAAGTAGCGCAAATGGCGCAGGGTCACTAACAAAAGCGCCACATGGAACATGTAACCAAATATCCAAATCCATTTATTGGATTTGAAGAGACTCTCGAACAACCCTACTTCTCGAGCCATGCGAAGAACGACCCCTGCTTTTGTTGTTGGCGCAGGCGTCGTTGGAATTTTCAATGGTGCGGGTGTGCGGGCATAGCCACGTATCTTAACAAACAAACCAACAATCAGAATTGCGGTCGCAGCGTAAAACAAGCTCGCAAACAGTACGGTCAACATCGACATGTACATCCCCTGGGAAAAACTTTTCAAGCGGCAAGAACATTCTTGCCAATTTATTTTGACAGGTTGAGGGGACTAAGCCCCCTCAGCACCTGATTATTGCTTAGATACAGCCTGTTGGCTTTGGCAAACCAGCAATTTTACAAGCCTGTTTTGCTGGACCGTATGGAAACAGTTCGTACAGGTATTTGCTGTTGCCCTTTTCTGGCCCGAGCTTCTTGCCAATCGCCTTGGTCAGAACGCGAACAGCAGGTGCGATCTGGTAGTCGTTGTAGTATTCGCGCAGGAAATTGATCACTTCCCAGTGTTGATCGGTCATTTCGACCTTTTCTTCAATTGCCAGGAACTTGGCTGCCTCTTCGTCCCACTCAGCCAGGTTAACCAGGTAACCTTCTTCATCAGTTTCGTAGGTCTTTCCGTTAATTTCGAAGCCCATTTATTTCTCCTTAACTCTAAAGCTTGATTTAATTACAACCAGGACATCACGTTTTTGTTGTCCGCTACCAGGTCTACAAAACCGCTGTAGTCTACCTGCTTGACACCATCGATCACGGTATCTTGCATTCCACGAGCCTCAAGGTCAGGCCAAAGCGCGCACACTGTGCATGTCTTCATAGCTTCCTTGACCTTGCTTTCAACTTGACTGCCTTTGGTAACGGCGTAAATTCCATCTTCAATCAGAAGAATGGTACTACCAGATTCCGCCAGGCGCAGAGCGCCCTCAAGGGAATTTCTATCCAATGGCGATTTATTCACGATGTGCAACATGCGTATCCCCTTCCTAGAAACTTATAATTACGTCTTGCTCGGAGAGCATTGCCGCAATTGCCGCCTTGTCCATGACCTCTACATCGACGACGAAGTCATCTTCTGTCAAACCGCGAGCTTCCATGGATTCTTTTTCAACGAAGAGTTTTTCGATATCGTAACCTTCGAGGGCGCGGTAAGTCGGTGAAAAGTTTTTCATGCCAACAGCCTTGGTGGCCTGCCCCTTCTTGATCTGGTAAACGCCATCATCCGCGAACACCAGACTGACATCCTGATCAAACGCCGCACTGATCAGAACGACCTCAAGCGACTCAAGCGCGTAAATCGTGCCATATGGCGCTTTACGGTTAATAAATGCGAATTTTTTTACGATACCTGAATCGCTGTCATCCATTTCGATTCCACCCGTACTTTCAGTCATAATCAAACCTTCCCTTTAGTCGCCAAAGGTCACGAGGCGGTCTGATTGGATACCGGATTCAACCAGTTGCCCCAAACCAGAAATCCTGAACCCTGCCGCCAAATTGCTATCAACAATGCCGCGCCGCATTGCGGCCGCCACGCACACCACCAGATCCACGCCATGCTCTTCCGCCAACTTGCTCCAGCGAGCAACGATATTTCTATCATCCTGCGGTGGCGCCGTCAGACTGGAGGCATTGTTTACGCCATCATGATAGAAGAACACGCGATCAATCGTATGCCCTTTCTCGATTGCTGCCTTGCAGAACTGGTAGGCGGTGTCGGCGGACTGATGGTTGTAAGGGCCTTCATTTACCAAAATTCCGAATTTCATCCCTGAATGTCCCGTATGTAATAACCAAAAAAATCAACCCTGATCACGGGTTGATCCCGTGATCAGCGTCAAACCACATTAAAACCTGATATGTGCAGATGCGTTCAGGGTAGAGCGTGAACCGCGCCAGTCATCAATATGGAACTTGGTGAACGGCAAACCGGTCTTTTCAAAGAAACGTGGCCAGCCAATGCGGTCAATCCAGTCGCCAATGCGTTCCCAAGCCTGAGCGTCAGCCTTGTAAACCGCGAGAATTTTTTTGACCACGGCACTAACTTCAGGCCAGCGCGGCGAATTGTTCGGAAGCCCAGCTGCCACCAACTTGTGGAAAGTCGGCTTGGATCGAGCATTGGAGTTCTTGCCACCCACCCAGATCGCAATCTTGGAATGCTCTGGATCGTTGATCTGCATTGGAGGGCATGGAGGGAAGCAGGCGCCGCAGCAAATGCACTTCTTCTCATCCACTTCCAGCGATGGCTTGCCGTTGACCAAGGCAGGGCGAATTGCAGCCACTGGGCAACGAGCCACGACGGTCGGGCGTTCACAAACGTTTGCCACGATGTCATGGTTGATTTTTGGCGGCTTGGTATGCTGAACAATAATCGCGATGTCGGCTTGACCACCACAGTTGATTTCGCAGCAGGAAGTCGACAGTTTCACGCGGTTAGGCATTTCACACTTGATGAATTCGTCATACAACTCGTCCATCAGCGCCTTTACCACACCGGATGCATCCGTACCAGGAATGTCGCAATGCAACCAGCCCTGAGTATGCGCGATCATGGATACGGAGTTTGCCGTGCCGCCAACCGGGAAGCCATGCTCGTTCAGTTCCTTGATCAGCGGATCAACCTTGCTGGCCGCTGTGACCATAAACTCCACGTTGCTGCGGGTTGTAAACCGCATATGGCCATCGGCGTGTTTGTCAGCGATGTCGCATAACAGACGGATGGTATAAAGATCCATTTGACGAGCAGTACCGCATTTAACAGTCCAAACCTCGTCACCACCTTCGGCACGGTGATACAGCACACCGGGCTTGGGATGATTGTGAAACACCCACTTGCCGTAATTCTTTTTCAGGGCAGGGTGCATGAAGGGCGCCGGATCTGGTACGCCGCACTCATCAGGAGCACGCAATTCAGCCATTATTTCTCTCCAAAATTATCTAAACAACGCAACTCAAACAAATTCTTAGGCAGATTTACGCTCGTTCCACTTTTCAGCTTCCTCTTCCCAATCATCCATACGGACATATGGGTTAGAGCGTGGGTGCGAAATCATGGATGGATCAATCTCGATATCCAGACCTTCAAGGAAGTTCACCAGACCGATACGCTCGATCATCTCGCCGGTACGCTCATGTTCCAGCGCATTTTCAGCAAAGAAGTCCAGAATATTGCGGGACAGTTCATTCAACTTCTCGAAGTCCTCATCGGACTCCATCTTCATGAACGGGATCACGACTGTACCCATGGTTGCGCCGATTTTCAGAACGCTCTTGCCGCCAACCAGGATTGTCACGCCTTTATCGTTACCAGGCAACAACGCGCCCGGCATCACATTCAGGCAGTGCATGCAACGTACACAATCGTGATTTTCAATTTGCATAACATGTTGATCGTCGACTGCAACGGTCGACACGCTATCGCCACCAACTGCATCAGCCTTGTTACGCAAGGTGATTGCACGGGTTGGGCACTTGCTGATCACGTCGTTTACCAACTTGTCCATGCCGTGGCTTTTCATGTAATCACGGGCAATCGCCTCATCAACACGAATATTGTCACGCCAAGTACCGATGGTTGCCATGTCGGAACGCTGAATAGCATTTACGCAGTCATTCGGGCAGCCAGAGAATTTGAATTTGAATTTGTAAGGCAATGCTGGACGGTGCATATCGTCCAGATTGTTGTTGATAATGGTGCGCAGAGCCTTGGCTTCATCGTAGCAAGACATTTCGCAGCGGGCAGCACCAACGCAAGACATGGAAGTACGCAGCGCAGGACCTGCGCCACCCAGGTCAAAACCCATTGCGTTGAACTCTTCCCAGGACGGCTGAACGTTTGCAGTTGTACAGCCCTGGAACATGATGTCGCCAGACTGACCGTGGAATGCAATCAAACCGGAACCATATTTATCCCAGATATCACAGAACTTGCGCAGCGTGCCCGTATCGTAGTGCATGCCTGCTGGAGGCTGAATGCGCAGCGTGTGGAATTCGGCTGCATCAGGAAAAACCGGATTCTCGTTTTCGTCTTTCAGTTCAGTGAAGCGAGGAATCACGCCGCCGCCGTAACCGAACACACCGACCGTACCGCCTTTCCAGTAGCCTTTTTTGGTCTTGTAAGACGCTTCAAGTTGACCCATCAGATCGACCATGATGTCTTTTTTAGCCGCCTCGCGCTTCAAGCCCGTAACGAAGCTTGGCCAAGGACCGCTCTCAAGTTGATCCAGGTTAGGCGTATCGTGCATTTTTTTAGCCATGCGTTTTCTCCAAAAAAAAGTAACAACCAGCTGCGCCAGTTTCACCCGGCCTAGCCATCTAGGTTAATTAATCAACTCTTCTATGCGAGCTTATATTCGTATTAAATTCACAACTGCAGTATCACCACTACACAGGCGATCTGAACTTCAGTAGTAGCCGACAATATTACAGCCGTTGTATTTTTCATTACCATCATTCTTCGCGGCTACCCCGGTCTACGACAGGGCGTAGATCGCACACCCACTTGGATTAGCTGAGAACTACCCATATGGAGTAGATCCCTTGCAGACCCGTGACATGAGCTTTATTTATCCCGCTATAACCTAGCAATAATAAATCAGAGGCTGCATTATGGATGAAATTATAGATTTGGACAAATTCCTGGCAACGCCTTATCGTCAGCAAATCGAACTGCAGCAAATCAATCATGCGGCTGGTTTTAGCACACTCAGGCTCAGGCTTCGAGAAATCAAGCGATTCACCATTTTCGAGATAGATTCAACGACGGCTGAGCGCTGGGGAACGGCATTGCTTGAATGGTCAAAGACACAAGGAGAAACAAAATCGGCTGGCTAGCTTACCAAGCAGAATCACCCACGATAGATGAGGGACTGGTTACGGATGTGCAGTTTGAACTGAGCGGCCACTCCATCCCTGTCGACAATGGTTATGCGCTTTTTCAGGCACTTTGCGAACTGATGCCATGGTTACCCGACGAAGAACTGGCTGGCATCCACTCTGTACATGCGCCCGAACCTGGATTGACTAAAATCATACTCAATCGGCGGGCTCGATTGAGTATCCGAATCCCTAGAATACGGGTTCAAGAGATTCTCGCCTTGTCTGGCCAGAGTATCGCAATTGATGGGGTGCCGCTGCTGATTGGCGCAGGTAAAATGCGTCCGCTCACTCGCCACACTCCTCTTTTCGCGCATTGTGTAAGTACGGGCAGTGATGACGAAACGGTCTTTGCGGCTGATATAATCCGCCTGCTGGATGAAATGGAAATCGACTCCCGTTTCATTTGTGGCAGGCGGCAGTCCATCCGGACTGCGGATGGCGTAGCAAGTGGCTACAGCCTGATGTTGCACGGCTTGCCAGTGGAACACTCGATTCTTGTGCAGCAACGCGGGCTAGGCAACTACCGCAAGATAGGATGTGGGATTTTCATACCCCACAAATCCATTAACGCGCTCACTTGAGCGCCCTTAAACCACCCTTAAACAAGGAGATTTTTCATGGGTTATGTCATTAACGGCGAAGAACTTGAAACATGTGATGATGGTTTCCTGATTGATGCAAACTTCAGTGATGAAGCAGTGACAGTCATCGCAGAAGCCGAAAACATCAAACTGACCGATGAGCATTGGCTCGTGGTCAACTACATGCGCGATCAGTACAAGGAGCATGGCCAGACTCCAAATTTCCGCAATATGTGCAAGGATTTTGACGAATCGAATCCTGGCACGGACTGGAAAAAACACCTCTACGTCCTGTTCCCCATGCAGCCCAACCGCCAATCGGCAAAGGTAGCCGGCCTGCCCAAGCCATTCGGTAAAGGCGGCTACTAAAAAAGCGAGTGGCGTGCAGCGGCGGCCAAATGGCTGCCCGCAAAGTGGGCGGCGATGTCGCTGCGCACCACAAGCAATGAGTTCCTGATGAAATTCACCACCCTGATTAGTGCAGAACAACTTGCACAGCACTTGAACGATCCCGAGTGGATCGTTTTTGATTGTCGGTTCACCCTTTCTGACGATATGGCAGGATACCGCGCATACTTGAAAGGACATATTCCGGGGGCACGCTATGCTCACCTGAATAACGATCTGTCTGCAGAGGTCACCGCCAACACCGGCCGTCACCCGCTGCCTGATGTGAGCTTGCTGGCAAAAAAACTCGGTGAATGGGGGGTTGATCGCAATAAGCAGGTAGTCGTATATGACGACAGTTTCGGCTCCATGGCATGCCGGATGTGGTGGTTGCTGCGCTGGCTGGGGCACGATGCCGTCGCCCTGCTGGATGGCGGCATACAACGCTGGAGCAAGCAAATACAGAATCTGGCAACCGAGATTCCGAATGCCGCGCCAACGACATTCACTGCCCAACCGGACGACCGGATGTGGGTAGACGCCGCCGGTATAGAGCAGGCCATCCTCAACCAGAAAAACCTCATCATCGATGCACGTTCGGAAGAGCGGTTCAGCGGTGAGCGGGAAGCGCTGGACAAGGTAGCCGGACACATACCGGGCAGCATCAATTACCCTTTCGAGGATAATCTGGACATGGACAGCACGTATCTTCCCGTCGAAGAATTGCGCGAAGCCTATCTGGAATTGCTGGACGGCACTGCGCCGGAAAACGTCATCCACATGTGCGGCTCGGGTGTCACAGCCTGCCACAGCCTGATCGCGATGGAACACGCCGGGCTCCAGGGCGCCCGGCTTTACCCCGGATCATGGAGCGACTGGATTACCGACCCAGGAAGACCGGTGGAAACAGGAGAGTAGCGGCATGGCAATTCGTGTAAGAAGTCAGTGGCACACCACCGGAGAGGCGAAAAGCCCCCAGCAGGTCGCGACCGTCGTTGCTTCGCTGATTTTTCGGGTTGCCGAAGAAAAAGTGACGCACATGCAGCAGGCTGACTTTCAGATCAGCTCCAAGGAACAGGGATTTGCCATAATTTCCGAATATCTGGCTTTTCTGCTCCAATATACCGACCGCTTCATCTATGGCAGGGTTGAAGAAGAATATCGCGCTGCCCTGATCGGCGCCATTGCCAAGCGCATAGCCGAAATTCTGGAAGACAATCAGCTCACCTACATTGGGCAGCCAGAAGGCACATCTTACCAGTCCCGCTTCATCACGCTACTCAACGAACGTCTCGCCGAATATGCGGGCTTCGACTACGAAAATGGCGAACCTGGCTACCCGTGCCGCCGCTTTCTTGGCAGCATGATCATTGGCCTGATGCCCAAGCAAGACCAGTCGTGGACCATCGACCAGGTCGTTGAGATCGAGGTTCCCAACGCGCTTGAACTGCTCCGGCGCGGCCTGAGCGGCCTGTTTTCGGAAGAATCCGGAACGTTCGGCTAACGGTCATGGCGAATCGCCACCCAAAATCATGAAACAACACTTCGCCACTTGCGCCCTTTTGGGTATGACCGTTTCCCCCTCCCCCGCCCTCCCCCGGAGGGAGAGGGGGACGAGGGCAACGCTTCGCGTTGTTTCACACTAACGCCGTATCCAAAGATACTGTGTGAAGCCACTCGCCTTCGCTATTCTGCGCCAACTATCCAGCCAGTCATTTCGCTCCGGCGAAAGCATCGCCGAAAATCTCGGCATTTCGCGGGCTTCTGTCTGGCAGGCGCTTAAGGATATCGACGAACACGGCATCAAACTATTCCGCCTCCCGGGGCAGGGCTATCGTCTCAGCGAACCGGTTCAGTGGCTGGATGCCGATGGAATCAAGGCTGCGCTGGGCGACAAGGCAGCCCTGATCGACCTCGAGATCGTGGCCGTCACCGAATCCACCAATACCACCCTGATGCAAAAAACTGCGCTGGGCGCCACACATGGAAGTTGCCTGACCGCAGAACTTCAGACCCATGGACGGGGGCGGCGCGGACGGGTCTGGCGCTCCACGCTAGGCGGCAGCCTTTCTTTTTCCCTGCTCTGGCGCTTTAATCAGGGGGCCGGATTCCTGTCCGGGCTCAGCCTGGTGGTCGGCATCGCGCTCTTGCGTGCGTTCAAGCAACTGGCCATCCCTGGCCTCAGTCTCAAATGGCCCAACGACATTCTTCATGACCAGCGCAAACTGGCCGGCATTCTGATCGAGCTGCAAGGTGATATGCACGGCCCCAGTGCAGCCGTTATCGGCATCGGCGTCAACTACAAACTGCCGGACCGGGCGTATTCAGAAATCGACCAGCCTGTCATCGACCTGGCCGCCATCAGCCCCGACTTGCCAGACAGAAACCTGTTACTGGCCACGCTGCTGAACCACCTTGCTGAAGTACTGCACCAGTTTGAGGACAGCGGATTTTCCGGGTTTCAGGAAGAGTGGATCAGGCACCACCGCTACCACGGCCAGACCGTCACCCTGCTGATGCCCGATGGACGCAAAGAGCCCGGCATTGTCACAGGCGTCGCGCCAGACGGATCACTGCTGGTCGAGCACGACGGCAAGGAACGGCGCTTCAATTCGGGAGAAATCAGCCTGAGGGGCCACGCGTGCTAATACTTGCCATTGATATTGGCAACACCCGCATCAAGTGGGGGCTCTCCAACAATACAAACTGGCTGGACAGAGGCGCCGCCTCCAGCAACGAGCATGCTGTCCTGGCAGGCCAGTGGGCAGGGATTCCCGCACCGGGACACATCATTATTTCCAGCGTGGCTCACACGAAAAAAACCGACCAGGTCACCCGACTATGCCAGTCCTGGCCGACTCAGCTTCAACTGATTACGGCCCAGGCAACACAATGCGGCGTCAGAAACGGTTATGACGACCCGACCCAGCTTGGCAGCGACCGCTGGGCTGCTCTGGTCGGCGCCAGACATCTATTTCCGGGACGTGACCTGCTGGTTGTCCAGTCCGGCACAGCAACAACCATCGATACGCTGGATGCATCGGGTTTTTTCCCGGGCGGACTCATCCTTCCCGGCGTACAGCTCATGTGGCAGGCGCTCACGCAAGGCGCCGCGAAACTTGGACTGCAGCAAGGAAAATTTAACGTTTACCCGCGCAATACCGCCGACGCGATGCAGAGCGGCATCCTCAACGCCATCGCCGGGGGGATCGAACGGCGCTTCAGGCTACTCAAGAACAACCCGCTGTGTTTGCTAAGCGGCGGAGATGCCGATATTCTGCTGCCTTTACTGGATATACCGACGCTGGATATACCGATCCAACGCGTGGATGATCTGGTTCTGGAAGGCATCATCCTAATTGCTCAAGAAGGATCAAAATGAATACACTGATTTGCGGCTCGCTGGCCTACGACAGCATCATGGTTTTCCAGGACCGCTTCAAAAACCACATTCTGCCTGAGCAGATCCACATCCTGAATGTCGCGTTTTTGGTGCCCGAAATGCGGCGAGAATTCGGCGGTTGCGCGGGCAACATCGCCTACAACCTCAAGCTGCTGGAAGGCAAGCCGCTGGTCATGGCCACAGTTGGCGACGATTTTGAGCCCTATTCACAACGCCTGGACAAGCAGGGGATCGCCCAGACCCATGTCCGCCGCGTGGCCGGAAGCTACACGGCTCAAGCCTTCATCACCACCGATCTCGACGACAACCAGATCACGGCTTTTCACCCTGGGGCAATGAGCGCCTCACATCAGAATCACGTGCAGGACGCCAGTAATGTCGCGCTCGGCATCATCGCCCCAGATGGACGTGACGGCATGATCCAGCATGCTCGCGAATTCCACGAAAAAGGCATTCCGTTTGTATTCGATCCCGGCCAGGGCCTGCCCATGTTCAATGGCGAGGATTTACTGAACTTTGTCACGCTGGCCGATTATGTCGCGCTGAACGATTATGAAGCGCAACTGTTGCAGGATCGTACCGGCCAGACGCTTGAACAACTGGCAAAAAATGTTCGCGCGCTGGTCGTCACGCTGGGTGCCAAGGGTTCGATGATTTATACCGATGGAAAAACGCTCGAGATCCCCTGCGTGCAAGCTGAACAGGTGCAAGACCCCACTGGTTGTGGCGACGCATACCGCTCCGGCCTGCTGTACGGCATCGTCAACGGTATGGACTGGGAAATGACTGGGCGACTGGCGGCACTGATGGGCTCGCTCAAGATTGCCAGTCTGGGGGGGCAAAACCACGCTCACTCACGCGCTGACATTACAGCCCGATTCAAGCAGAACTTTGGTTACAGCATGGATTGATGTCTTTGATTCTGCGCGCGCTCCGCTCCATAGCCCTGGGACTTCATCTGCTGGGCGGCATCGTGATTGCCGCCCTGATTTTCGGCTGGGCAGGCGCAGGCATAAGGCATGCGCTGACCCTGCTCTGGTCTCGAAACCTGCTTCGCATACTGGGCGTTCGCACGAGCATCAACGGATCAATCGGGCGGAGGGAAGAACGTGGCCTGATTATCATCGCCAACCATGTGTCGTGGCTGGATATTTTTCTGCTCAGCGCCATCCATCCCATTCGTTTCATCTCGAAATCCGAAGTGCGCTCATGGCCGCTACTAGGCTGGCTCGCCACGCTGACAGGCACGCTCTATATCGAACGCGCCAGACAACGGGACACGGCGCGCGTCAACAAACTAATTACGGGTGCTTTATCACGAGGAGAATGCCTGGCTTTTTTCCCGGAAGGCAGCACCACAGACGGACGAGAAATCAAACCTTTTCTCGCTTCATTATTCCAGCCTGCGATTGATGCGGAAGCCCAATTGCAGCCTATCGCGCTCCGATATTTCAAAGCGGATGGCTCGCCCGATCTGGCGCCGGCCTATTATGGCGATATTTCGCTGGCCGAAACCCTGAAACAAATCATGGGACAACGATGCACGCAAGCCGAGGTATCTTTCCTGTCACGCATGGAAAGCAAAGGCCATAACCGTAAAACGCTGGCGCGCCAGGCTGAACACATCATTTCCAGCGCTTTGAACCTGGCAGATCCTCGCACGAAACCTGAAAAACCCGGTGATCCTCAAGGCGCAAGGCCGTAAGCTGCCCGCTCCAAAGGCAGCCGCTATCCAGCGCAACCACATTGGAACTCACCATGAAGCCCAACGCCGACCAATGGCCGAACAGGATAGTCACATCCCGGCTGGCGCGGTCCGGCACCTCAAACCAGGGCAACAGCGGCTTGGGCTGACTGCCCGGTTTGCCCTTGTGTGCAAACTCGATATCTCCCGTTGGGGAGCAGAAACGCAGACGCGTCATGGCATTGGTAATCAGCCGCAAACGGCTCATGCCATGCAACCCCTCGTGCCAGAAGCGCGGCTCATTTCCATACATGTGCTGCAAGAAATTCGGCCAGTCCGGTCCTCGCAATGCCGACTCGACTTCAGAGGCCAGCGAAACCGCTTGTTGAACAGTCCACTGAGGCAATAGTCCGGCATGAACCATCAAGTGGCCGAGCTCGAAATGCACGAGCGGGCGGTGACGCAGCCAGGTCAACAACTCGTCCCGATCCGGTGCATCCAGTATGTCCTGTATGGTATCGCTGCGATGCAAAGGCACATACCCCGCCGCAACCGCCAGCGTATGCAGGTCATGGTTACCCAGCACAGCCACCAGCGCATCGCCCATGCCCATCGCCCAGCGCAGCACTTCTGCCGAACCAACGCCGCGATTGACCAGATCGCCAACCAGCCAGATCCGGTCCTTCGCGGGATTGAAGGAAAGAGTGGCGAGCAGTTTTTGCAGGGCTACATGGCAACCCTGTAGATCCCCGATAACATAGGTAGGCATGACTTCATGTTTTTTGCTATTGTGAAGTCGCCATTCTACCGGAGGAATATTATGGAAATCGCTTGGTGGCACTGGATTGTTGGCGGATTGCTGATCGCCCTGCTGGAACTGGCGGTCCCCGCCTTCTTTTTGATCTGGTTCGGCCTTGGCGCCCTGCTGGTGGGTCTGCTCATGCTGGTCATCCCAATGAACCTGACAGCGCAGTTTCTGCTTTGGGCTGCGGCCTCGATCATGATGGTATTTCTGTGGTTCAGATTGGTCAAAAGCCCGGATCGCACCAAGTCTGGCCTCGCCAAGGACGCCTTTCTGGGTGAAACCGGCCTGATCGTAAAAGAAGTAACCGAGCTACAAAAAGGCGAAATCCGCTTCCAGAAACCCATACTCGGCTCTGAAACCTGGCCGGTCATCGCCGATAGCAAGATTCCGGCGGGTGAGCGTGCTACGATCATCGACGTCATCGGGCAGTTATTGAAAGTTCAGAAAAAATAAGCAGAACACGGAGAATCAATCATGGAATTCGTCGCAATCATATTTTTCGTTTTTGTCGCAGTCACCATTGCCAAAGGCGTGCGCATCGTCCCACAGGGTGAAGAGTGGGTGGTCGAGAGACTGGGCAAGTATCTCACCACCATGCTTCCCGGCCTGCATGTCATCGTTCCCTACGTCGATCGGGTGGGCTACAAGGTGCCGACCAAAGATCTGATCATGGACATTCCGCAGCAGGAAGTCATTACCAAGGACAACGCCGTGCTGGTCGTCAATGCCATCGCTTTTGTCAAAGTAACCGACACCCAGAATGCCGTGTATGGCGTCACCAGTTTTGAACTGGCCATCGTCAACATTATCCAGACCACCTTGCGCTCCATTGTTGGCGAAATGGAGCTGGATCAGGCATTGTCTTCGCGGGAGAAAATCAAGGTTCGCCTCAAGGAGTCCATTTCCGACGACGTGGCAGACTGGGGACTGACGCTCAAATCGGTGGAAATACAGGACATCAAACCGTCAGCGTCGATGCAGGACTCCATGGAACGCCAGGCCGCCGCAGAACGGGAACGCAAGGCTACTGTCACCAAGGCCGAAGGCGACAAACAGGCTGCCATTCTTGAAGCTGAAGCCCGTTACGAGGCAGCAAAACGAGATGCCGCCGCCCAGATTGCACTAGCGCAGGGTGCCGCCGAAGCCATTCGCAAGATCACGGAAGCCATTCCAGACCGGGAATTTCCTGCTTATTACCTGCTCGGCGAAAAATACATCCATGCCATGGAAAAACTCGCTTCCTCCACAAACAGCAAGACAGTCGTCCTGCCGGCAGACATCATGCAGACCGTTCAAAACATGCTGGGAAAAAAGTAAACAAGCCAAGAAATAAATAGGGGAACACGGATGGCGGGGTAAAATGTCGCTTTAGTTCATATAGATCAAATTCGCATGTCCATCAACTGGCACCCCGGCCACATGGTTACGGCGCGCAAGAAAGCCGCCGAAACCATGGAGAAAACCGACATCGTCATCGAGGTTCTGGATGCGCGCCTGCCCGAAGCCAGCAGCAACCCGGTCATCAAGGATCTGCGCCTGCACCGCCAGCGCCCCTGCCTCAAAATCCTCAACAAGGCTGATTTAGCCGACCCCGCCGCCACTCAGGCCTGGATTGATTTCTATAATCAACAGCCCGGCGTCAAGGCAGTCGCGCTGTCCTGCAAGAAAGCATCCGACACCGTCAAGGTGCCCAAGCTGTGTCTCGCTATCGCCTCTCATCGCGGCACCAATCTCAAACCCCTGCGCATGATGATCATGGGCGTTCCCAACGTTGGAAAATCCACCCTGATGAACGCCCTGGTGAAACGACGGATCGCCGCAGTCGGCAACGAACCCGCCGTCACCAAGAACCAGCAGAGCCATGATCTGAGCGACAGCATGACCTTGGTCGACACCCCCGGCCTGATGTGGCCCAAAATCGAACACGACAGCGACGGCTACATGCTGGCCGCCAGCCACTCCATCGGTCGCAATGCCGTGATCGACGAAGACGTGGCCGAATTTCTGGCCAATCTTCTGCTCGCCCGCTACCCGAGCCTGCTAGTCGCCCGTTATGGACTTTCTGTAGAAGGCCTGGACGGTGTTGGCGTGATCGAAATGGTCGCCAAACGGCGCGGCTTCCGCGTCAAGGGTGGTGATCTGGATATTGAAAAAGCCGCCCTCGCCCTGCTCACCGACTACCGCACCGGCGCGCTGGGCCGCATCAGCCTGGAAACGCCAGGGAGTCGGAGCGACATGCTGGCAGCACACTTGAGCAGAAAAACATCTTCGAGTAAGGAGGATAAACAGGCTAAGGCTGAAGTAGAGACCAATGAGTAAAAGGGGCGCGACCTTTGCGGCTGCGAACCCCTGTCAGGGCAAACGTCCTGCAGCCACCATGCGGTTGAACAGAATGTTGGGGGAAAGCCAGGTAACGAGGTCGTCGAATTCATTGCCGACTGCATCACTTAGGGTGTGACTGACAAACACAATATCGCCATTGATATTGGCAGCTTCGTCAATTGATGGAACGCTTGCCCAGTTTTTTCCTTGGGAAAGAATAAGTACTGGGGCTGTATTCACCAATGACAGCGCTGTGCCACAGGTGACGCCGGTGATGCCGACATTACTCGCGCACACATGCAAGTCTGGTGAGAGAGTGCTCATGGTTGCTGTCTTCATGCCATTCGTAGTAGTAAAGGCATTCGTATTGGAATCAGTAACGCGATAGCGAATTCGATTTCCCCACGAGTCCAGTAGTAGCCCCTGAGTATCAACTGGCAGACTCAAGCCTAGCGTTTGAACAGGCACAAACCCCTCTGTTTGCGTGCAAACACCACCCCCAACTGGTGCCTCGGCACCGTTACTTGCAACGGTTGCCGGACAGGGGAGGCGGTCATTGGCAACTGAATACCCAATCAACGCCTCCTTGATTTCCTCCATCGCTTTCAAAGTTTCACGGGTCTTCTGCTGCTCGATCTGCATGGACAACGGAACCAATAGCCCCCCCATCAGCAAAGCCACGACAACCAGCACCAGCGCCAGTTCGATCAGCGTAAAGCCAGACGGCTTAAAGCGACACATCTTCATAGATATCGTCCAATGAAAAAACGGCATCCAAGCCCTCGCAGGAAATTTCCATCGTTCCTGTGTTTTCAAGCACAGCGCGTAGCCAGCCGCCACCCTCGCCGCGACTATGCCACTCGACCCGGCGCTGATCCTGTGAAACCAGCAGATAATGGCGCAACGAGGGCAGATTGCGGTAGGCAAAAAATCTCTCTCGCCGGTCGATAGCTTCCGTGGAAGGAGAGAGCACTTCGACGATCAGGCAAGGGGATCGTTTATAGAGGGATTCCGTGTCTTGTGGGTCGCATGTCACCATCACGTCGGGGTAATAAAAAGCATCGTTTTGCTCCACCCGCACTTTCATGTCGCTAATGAATACGCCACAAGGCTTGCCGCGCGCGGCAGCGCGCAGGTGGAAGGCGACATTCAGGCTGATGCGGTTATGCTTTTCTCCCGCGCCGGCCATGGCATAAACCTGCCCGGCAAGGTATTCGTGGCGGATGTCGCTTTGAAGCTCCCCTTCCAGATATTCCAGGACATCAATGGGGTGTTCTGGCATGGCAAGATTCATGATGTCTCCTTTTTGCACGTTTATGACCATCCCACCCTGTGCCCCCGATGGAATTCACCAGATTCGCTTGATACCATATTCGGATAGCGCCGCATCAGCCGAAACGACAGGCATCTTCTCGCTCATGGCCTGTGCCGCGAGCAAGCGGTCAAATGGGTCACGGTGGTGAAATGGCAGGGTTTCCACTCTTGCGACATGCCGAAAATCGATGCCCAGCAGCCGAAAACCATTGGCGGCAAGCTGTTCTGGAACGAAGCGTTCAACCGGTTGTGACAAGGCCAGCTTTCCCGTACTCACTTTGATCGCTATTTCCCACGCGCTCGCGACGCTCAGGAAACACTCGTTCTGTCCCTTCCGGATCGTCGCACGGGCCTTGGCGGACAACTCCGGCGCATCGCTAACCCACCACAGAAAAACAGGGGTATCCAGTAGAAGACGCATCAGACGTAATCCTGAAAATCTTCCGGAATATTGCCAAAATCCGGCGCCAAATAAGTAATTTTGCCTTTTGCCGACCCCGGCATTCTTTCCCTTGCCGCCTCGGCCACCAGCACCAGCTTCAGGACAGGCTTGTTGCCCTTGGCAATCACCACTTCCTCGCCCAACATGGCCTTTTTCACCAGTTCGGAGAAATGTGATTTTGCTTCTGCAATATTGAACTGACTCATGGATGCCTCCTTAAATATGGTCATCTTATCTGGCCATACTTTAATGTACAAGTCACTATGCAATTCGGTGTGTTATTCACTACGCAGGTAGAAATTTCGGAAGGTCACGCCTTGGCTGTCATTAACGCTGGAACGGAATCCACCGGTAAACCCGAAATACATTGAATTTAGTTTTGGGTCGAGCGCAACGCAACGCTGAATAGTTGGCAGGCGTTTAACGCTGACATTGTCAATGCTCCCTTCCCATGTGGCATCGGGCTTCAACGTCAGCGCGCCGGTCGACGTTGCGGTAATTCGCGCCACATGATCGATGCTCCCCGCCACCAGATCGATGGCTGTAGCGGAGACCCCGCCAATTGAAATCACAAGTTTCCCTGGGCTACTGGTTGCAATTTTCATGGCCACTTCAAAAGTTGTTCCTGCAAAAGGGGGGCTTCTCAGTGCTGTATTCGGGAGTGTGGCTGCATATGCTCCCGCCACATGAGAGAAAACGCTACTCCCCAGCATCCAGCTTGTTCCGCCCCAGTTTCCTGGCGCACTAAAATCCCTGTTCTGCTGATATGTTATGAGTTCGGCATCCCGCACATTGGTGGCCACATCATCGCAGTCAATGCAATCGACCCAGGTGCTGATCCTGGCATAAGTGTTGGGTGCGACATGGCTGGCCGGGTTACAAGTGGAACAAGTCGAATTGCAACCGGTATGAATTTCGATACGCTGGTTGTGCGAAAGCGTACCCGGTGATTCTTCAAATTTGTTGGCTGGATTATGGCGGCAGCCTGCGGCAGTGCCATTACAAGCAGTAGTGGGGTTGCCATTGGTAAGCGAATGAGTCAGGTTGCCGCCATACATGATGGCGGTATGATTTTCAGCAGGGTCATCCTTCGTGGAATTTTTGCGGACATCGGTTTCAATGAGAAGGGAGTCGCTGTTCCATCCAGACCCGCCCAGTGTCAATGCGCCCATATCGGCTTCCGAACCGCATTCGTCCGGGAAGTAACCGAAATCGCTGCGTACCATCTGAAAGGTAAAGCCATTTCCACGATCCCTGGCGGCACCCGTCGTTGCGTAAGTATCTGGAGTGGAAAACCGGTAATCGTAAAAGGCTCGCAGGGTTTTACCTGCGAGAGGAATGGCGTCGGGATACCAGAAACAAGCGCCCGCAGTACCTGTGACGCCACTCATGGTGAGCGTCTTGTCTGTCGTATTGGTGGTGACGCCAGTATCGTAAGTTTTAATGCCGTCAATGTTGCTCACCAGAGTACCGGTAGCAGAGAAAGTATCAAAATTACCTGCAAATGACTTTTGTACTGCGCCCCCATTGATGCATCGAATGACATCAGAACTTGGGGTGGCTTTATCGAAATCATAGATACCACTAAAGGTGCTGCCATCTGCGATCGGCGCCTTGAATACAGCCAGATTTGGGTCTTCCAGGTAATTGAGTGATTTTCCCTTGTCGGCCAAGGTCAAACGGATCTGACTGGCTATTTGCTGTCCTCCAAAGAGGAGAACTCGCGTACATGTAGCCGATGCCATGCCATCTATCGTGATAGATGACGGTGAAGGCAACTGACTTAGTAACAACATTTCCTTCCAGTTTTTACAAAAACCCTGGTTTTCAATACTCAAATTAAGGTCGGTGCATGAGATGCTGTCCGTGCCCTTAGTAACACCAGAAATGCCGACCATGCCAAAGTACGGATCATTCAACAGGCTTCTGATTTGTTTCAAAAAATCGCTACGTTTTTTTATGGGATCAAAAATTTCCCTGGCCGCAATCCATAGCCCTCGATCATTATTGGTGTTGCTGAGAATGCTTTCTGCTGTTGAAAACGTCAGAACAGTGTTCGCATTGGCTGCTGGGGTTGTGCCAGCATAAATAGGATCGGCGCCATCCAAATAGGCGGCAACAGTATTGTTGCCCCCACATTCGGAGCCCCCCCCCCCTGCAAAACGGTCTTGACTGCTGATAACAGAGCGTGGAGCCATTATCACAGCCCAGGGGGTATTGTGGACGCCTGCGTTAACAAGTACGGTGTTGGCGGCATTTCTGATTTCAAACTGGCCAACGGTATCCCAATTCAATTCATCTGTTTTGGGGTTGTTTTTTGCGTGTCCGGAGACTGCGTACCATAGACACTCCCCGTCGCCATCCCGAATTGGCGGTAAGCCTAGCGTTTTCCAAGGTAAGCGGCCAATCACAGAAACATCTGTGCCGCCACAGGGCGATTCGGCCACGCCGTTGCCATCAGCATCCGGGCAGGGCAAATAACCGAACACCTCGTCAGGATGCTTATCCCGATACGTTACCGCATACCCAATCAACGCATCCTTTGCCTGAGCCAGCGCTTGATTGGTAATCCTGTCGCGTTCCAACTGCTGCGACGCCCGATTCAGTCCAGTCACAAACACCGCCAACGCCCCCACGCTGACCAGCATGAGCAGGAGAATCAAGGCCACGCCGCGCTGCGAATTTCCAGGGCGAGAATGAGGATCATTGGCGATCATTTTTATCTGGTTCTCGGGGTTCTGCTTGCGTGGCGGACGTGTTTTGACGCCACCCCTCCTCCACTTTGCCACTACCGGTATCGATGCTTTGGCCGACTTTCAAGGAAATCCGGTTGCTGCCATCGGGGGAAACCACGCTGACCTGGCGACCTGTTTTCGGCATGACGACTGGGGCGGGCGCACGCCCCTGCTCCTGCAGACGACCATTGATCCAGACCATGGGTTGCCCGTTGCTGGGGGTGATGATGCCGTTCAGGGTAACGGTTGACGGCGCAGGTTCGGGCGCTTCCTGCTCGGGATCCAGGGTGACGCTACGCTCGCTCTGCCTGGCCACATCCATTCTGGCGCGCTGCTCAGGCGTAAAAAACAAACGACCCAGCGCCTTGGGCGCGGCTAAAATAGTTGCCTTGGGCGCCGCAGGAACTGGCGCATTAGGTTCCGCCTGAACTGGCGAGATAGGCATGAGTGCAACAAGAAGGAGGATAGTGGCGACTTTCACGGCGATTCCTGCTCTTTGCTTTCGGAAAGGGTGATCCAGTCTATCGTGCAATCGGCCTTGAGATTGGGCTGCCCCTTTGTCTGCACTGCGCCGCCCGACCGGCTGTTTTGCAGGGAACAGGTCTGCAACGAGAACAAGCCAACTTTCTGGTTGGCCAACGCGCCAAGAAACCGCATCAAGTCCTCTTCATGCAGCAAACCCAGATCCAGCTTCATGACTGAGCGATACAGGTGGAAATTTCCCGTATCCGGCAAACCCTGTGGCTTGTATGCCTGACGGGCTTCGATCTGATAATTGGCGCCGAATAGCTTGAGTTGCAGGCTGGTGGCTCGCAAGGCATCGACCCAGTTGATGCGCTCCTCCTCGCCGACAAACCCTGCTTGCTGCAAGTCGAGGTAAGACTGGCTAAAACGCAAAATCCGGTTTTTCTCCTCTCCAGACTTGTAAAGCTGGTCACGTGCTTCTTTCAATGACTTCTCGCTCGCGATGACGTTAGCGTTGGTTTTTTTAAGCGCAGCATGCGTGCCTGCCACCAGAGCAGCACCGGACAGCATGACCACTACAATTACCGCGATGGGCATCCTTAGCGCCAGCCAGTCAGCATTCGAGAACTTCATGGCCGTCCCTTGAGCGTCAGGCGAACGCCAAATTCAGCTCGCATCTCGCCGGTCGCCAGCGTATCCAGCGTGTTCCCGCTCAACACCGAACTGGAGCGCGCATTCAGTGGCAACTGTGTCACCGAAACGCTTTCGACTTCACGGTCCTGACGCAAATGCCCGACAAACGCCTGGACGTTGCCCACTGCCGAACGATAATCCCCCCTGAAGTGTTTGATTTCACCTCGCAACTCACCCGATTCATGCTCGCCGTTGTTAGAAGCAGAGGGTTGGAGCGTGCTCCCTCCGGGGTCTGCCCCCTCCCGATACCAGTCCAGGCGCATCAGCATGATTTCCGGATGATGTTCCATTGCACGACTGGCCGTTTGCATCAGTCGTTCCGGGGTTCTGTTTCCCCGCTGGATGGCCGCAGCAAGCTCAACCGCCTTTCCCATGTCGTCTGCCGAAGCAGGCGCCAATGGGAAACTCCGGGCCTCGGTCTGGTATGCCGATCGTTGCAACTGAATTTGCCGCTCGATTTCCTGTATTTTTGCCTCTGCCTGATGCTTCAACACCACATTGGTTCCAATCCAGGCACATGACAACGCAAGTGTCACCACGCTGATACGATAGAGCAATCGGCGCTGCTGACATTGCCAGTAACGCCGGATGACAGAATCCGGCGCAAGGCTGCGCGCGGGGCGACGACGCGCCAGCATTAACAGATGGAGCATGTACGAACTGGCATTATTGAGGATGCCGGGGAACCAGGAAGCCAACTTGTCCTGCCCAAATCGGACGCAATCAAGAGTGGGGTCAGCATCCAGCAGTTGCTGCAAGCCACCCAGCAAATCGCGCGGGTCAATCAACAGCAGGTCAAGACGCTCATCTCGCGCCGTCAGGCGCAAACTGTTGAGGTACAAGCGGGTTTTCCCGATTTCATCCCTGAAAAAATGCTCTGGCGCGCCATCGTTGTCATGCACTGCAATCCGGCTTGCCCGGAGTTTGCCATTCTGAAAATAACTTTGCCGCAAACCCAGGTTGTGCCACGTCACCACCAGCAAGGTACTTTGGCCGAACCCCATATAAGCCAGCACCGCTTCGGTCACCATGGGCAGAAGATACACGCCGGCCAACGCTGCCTGGCTGGCTTCTATCACGCCAAGCCAGGGTTTCAGGATATCGGTGTTTGTCACCGCGACAAAAAGATAATGGTCGTCGCGGCGCTTGCCCGCATCCCGCCCCTGAATCCAGGCCGCGCAGAAAAAACCGTTACGATATACCTGCCTGAGCTTGCGGTTCACCAATTCATGCCGCGCAGATCCGCCCACATGCGGCAAGGTTTCCATGTGGTAATCCTCTTCGACCGAGTCCACCATAAGATGGATCGGCAACTCGTCATGCGCTTTCAAAAAGTCGCCAAACGTGCGAAATCCCTCGTCTGTGGCATGAAAATTCTGGTAATCGACCGGCACGTCGTCGCGAATAACGGCAACGAAAGCAATATCCAGCGTGATGCATATGATGATCTGGGATGCCATGATCAGAACTTCATTTTTCCAAGAATGTCGTAAATCGGGGTCAATACTGAAAACATGATGATCGCCAGGACGATTCCCAGCCCAACCGTCAACGCGGGTTCCAGCATTTTGAGCAGTTTTTCGGTGGACTCCTTGACTTCGCGGTTGT
Organism: Sulfuricellaceae bacterium; assembly: GCA_030690895.1. Classification (GTDB taxonomy): domain Bacteria; phylum Pseudomonadota; class Gammaproteobacteria; order Burkholderiales; family Sulfuricellaceae; genus Sulfurimicrobium. The sequence goes on along the minus strand of JAUYFQ010000073.1, from coordinate 17,658 downwards.
AAAAATACGTGACATTAAGCAGGGCCGTATCCAGTCCGCCGGTCGCCTCGCCCACGCGCAACATGCGTATGACCAGCGGTGGAAAAATACCGGTTGTTTCAAAACTGCCCGCCACACTGTCTCCGGCCGCAATCTGCTGGCCCGCGCGAGCCAGTCCGTCGGCAATGACCCGATTGACGACGATCCCTTCACTGGTTTTCATCGCGTCAAGAACGGTAATCCCGGACTGATACATGAGTGCAAAAAAATTGGCGAAACGGGCAAGAATGATCTTTTTCAAGATTGGCCCGACAAAGGGCAGGCGCAGCTTCATACCGTCCCAGGCATAGCGTGCACCGTCACTTTTCTGTATCGCGACCATGGCCGCGACCACCAGTGCGATGGGCAGGCCGAATACCAGCGGCCAGTAATGGACAAACACATCGGACACAAATATCAGCACCCGCGTCTGGAGGGGCAGCGCCTGCCCCATATTTTTCAGGAAGGAAACCAGTTGCGGGACAAGGTACATCATCAGAAAAACGATGACGGCGCCGACCACCACAAACACCATGGCCGGATACATCAGCAAACGTCGCGTCTGGGCAACCAGCTCGTCCTGCCAACGGTAAGTCGTCGCCAGGTTCTGGAACACTTCCGTCATCATTCCACTCTGCTCGCCCGCGCGAATCAGGCTGACAAACAGACTGTCGAATACGGCAGGATGCTCCGCCATGGCTTGCGACAGGGTTTTTCCGCCTTCCATGTCTTCCAGCATGGCGGACAGCACCTCCCTGAATCTCGGCTGTTCGATACTATCGCGCAAGTCGGTTAACCCTTCCAGCACGGGGATACCCGCACGCGACAATTGCTCCATGTGGAAACAGAAGGTGATGAGATCCTGTCTCGTCACCGCCATGCCGCCCAAATGCCTGGACTGCCCCAGCTTGCTGGCCGTGATCAGGTCCATCCCCATGCGCTGCAAGCGCAGTTCCAGATCGACCTCGTTCACCGCGCTCAGCTTCCCGCGTGCCTGATTGCCGTCCTTGTCGATAGCGGTATATTGGAAACTCAGCATGTATGAGTCGTCAGTCTTCAGGCATCAGTTATCAGCCAAGGCATCGCAGCTATTCCTGAAAACTGATAGCTGATAGCTGAGAACGGCAGGTTAATCAATGCAACCGCCCGGTCATATCGATCACGCGCGAAACCTCTGCCAGGCTGGTGCTCCCATCCAGAATCCGCCGGATACCGTCATCCATCAGCGTCTGAAAACCTTTTTCCAGCGCCACATAACGCAGTTCGCGCGCGGTGGCGCGGCGCGCCACCAGTTCATCCAGATCGCCGTCCATGTGCAACAGCTCCATCAGCGCCATCCTGCCGCTGTACCCTTTGAAGTTGCAACGCGGGCAGCCCCTGGCTTCAAAAATCTGCTGCGTATCATCCGGATGAAGTCCCAGCAGCAGCTTTTCACCTGCCCCCGGCTGATAACTCTCACGACAATGCAGGCAGAGCAGGCGAACCAAACGCTGAGCGATGACGCCGATGATATTGCCCGCCATGATGTCGGGCAGAATGCCAATATCCAGCAGGCGGGGGAATGTGCCCAGAGCCGAATTGGTGTGTAGCGTGGTAAAAACCTGATGGCCGGTCATGGCCGCCCGGAAAGCCATGTCGGCCGTTTCCCGGTCGCGCACTTCGCCGACCAGGATAATGTCCGGGTCCTGGCGCATCATCGAGCGAATACCGTTGGCAAAATCGATTTTGGCCAGCTCGTTGACCGATGTCTGGCGCATCATGGTCACCGGGTATTCCACCGGGTCTTCCAGCGTCATGATGTTCACCGACTCGGTATTCAGGTGGCTCAACATGGAATACAGCGTGGTGGTCTTGCCGCTGCCCGTCGGGCCGGTCACGATCATGATGCCCTCAGGCCTGGCCATCATGAGTTTGAGTTTGGACTGGGTATCATCACCCAGGCCCATCCGGTTGAGCGGGATGATGGATTTCTCCCGATCCAGCACGCGCAGCACGATGTTCTCGCCGTAGATCGTCGGCTGGGATGCCACGCGAAAATCGATCGGCCGCCCATTCAAATTCAGGGACAGGCGTCCATCCTGAGGCGCGCGCGTTTCGGCGATATTCATGCCGCTAATCACTTTCAGCCGCACGGCAATGCCAGGCCAGTAGGTCTTGTGCAAGCTGCGCACCTGTTCCAGCACACCGTCGATACGATAGCGAACACGCAAGAAAGCATATTCAGGCTCAAAGTGAATGTCCGATGCACCGCGCTTGACCGCATCGACCAGCAGTGCGCCAACCAGGCGAACAACCGGCTGGGTGTATTCCTCGTTACCGGAAGACAGGCTCTGGTAGTCGATTTCGCCGGTTTCGATCTCGCGCAGGATGCCATCGACGGAAAGCTCGAAACCATAAAAGCGGTCGATCCATTCTTCCAGTTGCGCCTCGCCCGCCAGTACTGTGCGAATCTCGATGTGGCCGCCTAGTTGCGCGCGCAACAAGTCCAGCGCAACGACATTGAATACGTCGCTCATGGCGACCAGAAGCTCGCTGCGCGTCTTGTTGTAGGCGATGGGCAACAAGCGGTAGCGCCGCGCAAAATCTTCCTGAACCATGTTCAGGGCATCGGAATCGGCCACCACATTGGATAGATCTATCCCTTCCTGACCAATGGTATGCGCCAGGATGTCGCGAATCATGGCTTCGGTAACGAAGCCCAGCCGCACCAGTTGCCGCCCGAGCGGCATATCGTGCTCGGTCTGCTCCATCAGGGCAATGCGCAGCTGGTCCTGGCTGATCAGCCCCTGCTGTACCAGCAACTCGCCTAACCGGAGTTTTTTTCGCTGCTCAGTCATACTGAAAACCTTATTTGAACCACGGGGCACACGGGGAGCACGGGGAATACCAAGGTATCTCTTGTCCCCGTTTTTTGTGCCCGCATAGATTTTCCCCCGTGCGCCCCGTGTACCCCGTGGTTAACTGAGTTTTTTGCATCGTCACCCCCCCTGCAACTGGGAAATCCTCGCTTCCAGCGCACGCACATCAAAACTCGCGCCGCGCCCCCTTGAAAGCATCAAGGCCTGTTTGTAATAGTCCAGCGCCTGCCTGGGTTGATTGAGCTGATCCAGGCTGACCGCCAGATTGTAAGCATGGTCGGCACTCGCCGGTTCCAGATGAAAAGCCTGGAAATAAGCCTGCTGCGCCTCCGGCCAGCGACCATGCCCGGCGTACAGGTTGCCGAGGGCAAAATACAGGAAAGCCGCCGGTTGAGTCGCCAGCAACTGCTTGAGGCGCGCTTCACTGCCAGCCGGATCGGCGCCGCCCATCAACCCCAGAAACCCGGCCTGGGCGTACAGGTTCCCAGGCTCCACTTCCAGTACGCGCAAATACAGCCTGCCTGCTTCACTTGCCTGGCCCGTTCTCGCCTCAATGGCCGCCTGACCCAGCAAGGCATCCAGATTGCGCGGCTCCTGCTGCAACACCCGCTGGTAATGCGCCCGAGCGGCCTCCAGACGTCCCGCCTGCATGGCCTCGTAGGCTTTCGACAGCTCCGGGTTGATAACCCCTGGCTCAGCACGAAATATCCTGATACCCGTTTCAGGTTGGCCAGAAGACACGGGAGACGTGGCCGCTTTATGACTAAAACGTGGTTCTGTTTGGGGTTCTCTCCCGGCTTCAGTTTTAATTGGTGCAACGTCGCGTGCTGCGTGAAGCGCAGATTCAGGCCCGCTTTCCGCTTGAGGCAACTCATCCGCCGGAACCATGTGGACCGCACCCCCGGCATCGCCAGACTGGACGGTTTGCACAGGCGCATTCTGCGGAACCACGGCAACCGATCCGGACGTTAATCCCTTGATCAGATTGCGCAACAAGGACGGGTGGTTGATTTCAACATAGACATAGGCGCCACCCACGGCCAGAACCAGCGCGGCGACCCCAATCAGTACGGGGGTCAGACGCCTCTGCCCGCCACCTGGAGGCGCTTTGGCTGAGAATACGTTGGCAGCAGTCTGAAAATCCTCACGCCCGCTTTTTGATGCATCTTTCCGCACGCCAGATCGATCTTCTGCATGGCCATCCGGCGCGGCGACCACAGCCGGTTCCAGGGACAGTTCATCCGCCAGTTCACGCAATGTCGGCTCAGTCTCCCCCTTTGGGCCATCCGGCGCTTCCTGCTGCTTTTCTTCGGCCTTTTTCAAGGCCTGCATCAATAGGCTCATCTTCTGGAAGCAGCAGTTGGCTTGGGCAACAGATGCAGGTAATCCGCCATCAACCGGTCTTCGTCCTCTGTTCCGACGCTGTCGAGCACAGTCGGCTTGAGAAAAATCACCAGCTCACTTTTCTCGCTGACATCGTCGCGGTAACTGAAAATATCCCCAAAAGTCGGGATTCTGGACAAAATGGGTAAGCCATCCCGCTTCTTGATAATCTTGTCCTGCATCAGGCCACCCATCACCAACACCTGCCCGCTCTTGACCTGCAACACTGATTCCATGGTCTGCACCTGAAGAACCGGCACCGGGTTAGTGACGCCCTCTTTGGCGAGATCCGGGTTGGGATCATTGACGTAACTGACAATCCGGGTAATGGTAGGGCGGATGGTCAGCGCAACGCGCCCGTTTTCGTTTATTTGCGGTGTCACGGCCATCACCACACCCTCTGCGACACTCTGAGGCAGAGTTTCATAAACAGTCGGCGTCAGCATTGTGCCCGTAGTCGACAAGGAGCCTGGCGTCACCTTCACATTAAAGTAGATCTGGTTAACGACGGCCTGCAGCACTGCCGTCTGGTTATTCAGCGCCATCAGCTTGGGACTGGAGTGCACCTTGAGATCGCCGAAAGTTTCCAGTAGCTTGACCGCCGTGCTGATATTGCCGAAAGTTGCACTGTTGGTTTTGAAAACAAATGAAAAACCATGTGGGGTAAAACCAGCAGGAACACCCGGTTTGACGGGAATGAGATCCTGAGCCATTTTTCCGGTGTCCGCCACGCGCGCCCAGTCCACGCCCCCCTGGTAGGCATCGCTCAGTTTGACCTCGACGATGGTCGCCTCGATCAGCACCTGCCGTTTTGCCACCTCCAGGACGCCCTTGAGAAAATCCTGCATGGCCTGGTGCTGCCGGGAGGTCGCGCGCACCGCCAACATGCCGGTTTCCGGGTTGGCGATCACGGAAGCCTTCTCGCGAAACAAGAAGCGTTGCACGCCCGCTTCATGGGCTCTTTTCTGGGAAGCTTCCGCATCAGACTGGACCAGTTGTTCGCCCGCACCCGCAGCGCCCGACCCGGAACTGCCCGTCACGGTGTTCTTATCGCCCTTGACCTGCGTCCCGCCTGCACCACCGGCATTGAAACCCGCGCTGCCCGTGCCGCTCGCCGCTGTCGTACCGGACATATTTTGCGAGGCAAAATCCTTGACGGATGCCTGTACAGAATCCTGCTCCACCCGCTTGTCAGTATCTCTTAACAGTTGCTCTACATTTTGCTTCAAATTTTCCCAGAACTTGCTCTTGGAGGTGCTTTTGATCTTGGTGCTCAACGCATTGACGCCGCCCCCCGCACCGGTACCCACTACGCCGGTTTTGGCAACGCCAGTATCCACGGTGGATTCAAGGATGGTTTCGCGCTCGATATTGACATAATTGACCCGGTAAGTTTGCAGATACGGCGTATCAGGCATGACCCGGATGACCTTGCCGTCAATTTCGTAACGCAGATCGTCCAGTTGCTTGACAACCCGGTCGAGAATAGCGGTAAGGGTTTCATCGATCGCGTTCAGCGTGACCACGCCCCGGATAGTGGGGTAAACATCGATATTCATTCCGCTGTCGCGCGCCAGCGCAAACAGCAGTTCCTTGACCGGCACTTCGTTCACCACCACGCTATAGGTCTGTGGTTTGGCCGAAGGTTTGGGTGGTGGAACGAATGAAGCAGTCATGACCGGATCGGGGATATTTCCGCGCGGCGCATCCTGATCAGCCTGAATATGATTACTCGAAGGCGGCAAAGTCGGCGGGTAGACCGACGACGGCTGCGGGGGTGAATAAGCGGCGCACCCGGCAAGCATGGCTGCCAGCAAGGCGATCCACAGTTTGTTATTTGGCATCATTTATGGCCTCATCATGGAAGCTGCCAATTTCAGCTCGAATTCCCTGGACGGTCCGCAAATAGGGACTGTACGACTTGAGCGATGCCGGCAATTGCTGCATCGCAATATACAGCTCTTTCCGGCTGGGGTAGCTGCCGTACAAAACCGCCCACGCGGCGCGCCCTCCTGCCTGAGTACGGTACACATAAATCTTGTCAATTTCAACCTGGCGGCCAATCTTCTCCAGACGTTGCCGCAAATTCTGCATGTCATGCGCCACCATGAGCTGCATGCTGCTGGTATCCGGGGGTTCTGCATCCAGCCATTTCAGCGTTGCAGCCAGACGCTGCTCGACGACATCCAGCACGACCGGAGCGGGCGCCGGAGCGGCGGCAGGAAGGGGGGCGGCAGGAGTGCTGACAGGGGGCGTTGCATCTGGTTTCGTCGGCAAGCCCTGTCTGGGCGAGGCAGGTGCGACAGGTTTGGCTTTATCCGGCGCAGCCTGCATCCCGGCGTGAATCGCCACGCCGACGACAATCCCGACCGCCAGCAAGGCTACGCCTGCGGCCAGTTTTCGCCAGTCCCAGGCGGGTGTCGCCAATTCGTAGTCGCTATCCAGAATCGCTGCACGTGCATGTTTCGTGGTCAGGGTATGGGTATTTTCCGAAAAAGCCGCCAGCAGTATCTTGTCGGCGATGATATTGACGCGCCGGGTCAAGCCCTGTGATGCGCGCGCGATCAGCTTGATCCCCTCGTGGCTGAACAAGTCTGGCCCATGATAATTGGCCGCGCGCATGCGAAACATCAGGTAGTCGCGGATTTCCGGGGCAGTCAACGGTTTGAGGGTAAAACTGTGGGTGATGCGCTCCTTGAGCTGGCGAATTTCCGGCAAGGCCAGGTGCGTGTCCAGTTCCGGTTGTCCGAATAGCGCAATCTGCAGGAGTTTGTATTGCCGTGTTTCCAGATTCGACAAAAGCCGGATTTCTTCCAGCGTGGCCAGCGGCATACTTTGCGCCTCTTCGACGAACACCACGACCTGCTTGCCCTGGGCGTGCCGCTCCAGCAAATAATCCTGAAGCGCCTGTAGCACTTCAAGCCGGGACGCCTCACGCGGCAGAGACAACTGCATTTCAAAGGCAATGGCGTGCAAAATTTCGTCCGGCGAAACACTGGGGTTGGCCAGGTAAACCGTTTCCACCTCTTCCGGCAAGCGTTCCTGCAACATGCGGCACAGCATGGTTTTCCCGGTTCCCACCTCGCCGCTGATCTTGACGATGCCCTCGCCGTTCCGGATAGCGTAGATCAGTGCATCCAGGACGGCGCCCCGGTTTCCGCCTGCATAAAAGAAATCGGTATGGGCGGTGATTTTGAAAGGGGGCTGGAAAAGGCCGAAATGCGCGAGATACATTAGAGTTCCCCGTCAGAATACGATTGCATGCGACTGTAAAGCGTGGTGCGATTGATGCCCAGCAACTTGGCCGCTTGGCTCAGATTTCCACTGGTTATCTTGAGTGCGGCTTCGACATAGGCCTGCTCCCAGGTTTTCAGCGTCTGATCCAGATTGAAATTGACCTGAACCTGTAAATGCTTGCGCGCCATTTCTTCCATGGAAAGTGCGTCATTGAGCGGCAGTAACCCGCCCACCGAGTCTGGGTCCATCTCCAGTTCCATCTGTAACTGCGCGCGCGAAACAACGGTACCGGAATGTTTGGTAATCAGGCGAATGACGATATTGCGCAGTTCCCTGACGTTACCCGGGAAGTGATAGGCCAGCCAAAGTTCCCGTGCGCCCGCATCAAGGACGAAGGACGCGCAATTTCCCTGACTGGCATACAACGAACAGAAGTGACTCAGCAATTGCAAACGGTCGTCCCCCAGATCGCGCAAGGGGGGCACATTCAGGGTAAACACGCTCAGGCGATGATAAAGATCAGCGCGAAAACGCCCCGCCCGTATCTCCTGGCGAATGTCCCGGTTGGTTGCCGCGATAATGCGCGCATTGCTGCGTCGAGTCTGGGTTTCACCCACGCGCTGGTATTCTCCGTTCTCCAGCACGCGCAGCAACTTGGCCTGCAACTCGACCGGCAACTCACCAATTTCATCGAGAAACAACGCGCCATCACTTGCGTCTTCGAAATAACCGGAGCGCGTGGTGTTGGCGCCCGTGAACGCCCCTTTGCAATAGCCGAACAGGGTCGGCTCGACCAGCGTCGGCGCAATGGCGGCGCAGTTCAGCGCCAAGTAAGGCTGTGTAGCGCGTCCGCTCATGCGGTGCAGACACCCGGCCACCAGTTCCTTGCCGCTGCCTGACTCACCCTCGATCAAAACAGGGAAAGGCGCGTTGGCAAACTGGCCGATCTGCTGGCGCAGTTTTTCAATATGGAAACTCTCGCCCAAAATGCCACAAGGTGAATCCGCCACTGGCCGAACTGGCTCGGCGATGCGCATCACATCAAACAACAGCGATTTAAGCCGCGACGGTTCACACGGTTTGGCCACGAATTCCACCGCACCCAGCGTCCGGGCGTGACGGGCGTTAGCCTCGCCATTCTGGCCAGACAAGACCACGATGCGTATATCCGGGGCAAGCGCCAGCAAATCGCTGATCAACCGAAATCCCTCGTCTGGGCGATGCGGCAAGGGCGGAAGCCCAAGATCGATCAAAGCCAGTTCGGGCGGTGACTCCATCTGGCGCAACAGACTCGCCGTCTGCTCGCGAGAATCCGCCACATAAACCTCAAAATCCTTGCTCAACGCAAAATGCAGCGTGTCGGTAATGAGAGGATCGTCGTCGACGATCATCAACCTGGGTCGACTCTTTAATGGCGGGGGCGAAGATTGGGTAAAATTTGTGCTCATGAACTCATGCGGACTTTGGCTAACGCCTGAAAAACTCTCGTCATAATGATATGCACATAGTTTACCCCGCATCGCCCGAAACTGCTTGCAGCAATCAAACCGGATTGTCCGCATCGATAAAGGTGTGCTGCAGGCCGAACTGCTCAGCCAGGTGCGCCCCCAGCGCCTGGATTCCATAACGCTCGGTGGCGTGGTGCCCAGCCGAGATGAAAGCCACGCCGGATTCGCGCGCCAGGTGCACGGTCTGCTCGGAGACCTCCCCCGTCAGAAAAGCGTCCACTCCTAGCGCGATGGCTGCACCCAGATAATCCTGAGCCGCGCCACTGCACCAGGCGATACGGCGGATGGGTGCATCATCCCGACCGAAAACCAGTGGCCGACGCTGTAACTTCTCTTCAATTCGCCCGGCCAATGCGCTCAGTCTCATGGGCTCAGCCAGGCTTCCTGCTGCCGCGATGTTTTGATCACCAAACAGGCGCTCGCATTGAAAGTCCAGCAAATTGGCCAACTGGGCATTATTGCCCAGCGTCGGATGCGCATCCAAAGGCAGGTGATAAGCCAGCAGGCTGATGTCATGCGAGATCAGGTGGCCGATGCGCTTGCGCTTGACACCAGTGATAACGGGTTGCTCGTTTTTCCAGAAATAGCCATGGTGTACCAGCACCGCATCGGCACCCGCGCTACTTGCCGCCTGCAACACGTCCATGCTGGCACTGACGCCGGTGACGATCTTGCCGATTTCTGCACGCCCTTCCACTTGCACCCCATTTGGGCAATAATCCCGGAAGCTTGAAATATCCAGCAATTGGGCAATATAGCTTTCCAGTTCATTCAATAACATACGGATGCCTCCCAAATTCAATGCGTAAACTCTGGCTGATCTTTGCACAAAGCGCAACCATCGCACTGGGAATACTGCTCGCCCTGTCGGTCCTGCGGCCCGACCTGCTGACCAGGCAGGGCGGAAGCCTGTTGATCCAGGAAGCCCCGCCCAGACCGGACGGCGCCAAACTGACGCCGCTCAATAGCGCTGTCAAAAAGGCCATGCCAGGCGTGGTCAACATTTTCACCAGCAAGGAAACCGCCATTCCTCGCCACCCCTTGATGGATGATCCGATTTTCAGGCATTTCTTTGGTGACCCGCAGGAACAGGAAACCCAGCCGCAAAACAGCCTGGGCTCGGGCGTGATCGTCAGCAAGGATGGTTATATTCTGACCAACCACCATGTGGTGGATGCCGCCGACGAAATCGAGGTTGCCTTGGCCGATGGGCGAACGACATCCGCTCGCATCATTGGCACAGACCCGGAAACCGATTTAGCCGTCCTCAAGATCAACCTCCCCAACCTGACCTCGCTAACCTTCGGACGGACAGAAGAAGCACAAGTGGGCGACATCGTGCTGGCGATCGGCAACCCGTTCGGTGTCGGCCAGACGGTTACCATGGGCATCGTCAGCGCACTCGGCAGGACGCATCTGGGCATCAACACCTATGAGAATTTCATCCAGACCGATGCGGCCATCAACCCCGGCAATTCGGGTGGCGCGCTGGTGGACAGCAATGGCGACCTGATCGGCATCAATAGCGCGATTTTTTCGAAAAGCGGCGGGTCTCTGGGTATCGGCTTCGCCATCCCGGCCAGCCTGGCCAGACAGGTCATGGAACAAATCATCAAGAACGGCGCGGTGACTCGCGGCTGGATCGGTGTGGAGGTTCAGGACATCACGCCGGAACTGGCAGAGTCCTTCAAACTGCCAACCAGCAATGGCACCATCATCGCCGGCGTGCTGCGCGGCGGCCCCGCCGACCGTGCTGGCATCAAGCCGGGAGACATTCTGACCGCCATCAACGACAAGCAAGTTACCGATTCGTCCGGCATGCTCAACCAGATTTCCACCCTGGAACCCGGCCAACCCGCCACGCTGAAGTTGCTACGCAATAAAACGGAAATGGCGATTCAGGTCAGTGTGGGCAAGCGACCGAAGATGAATCAGCGTTAAACTTAGATGTAGGGGCGGTTTTAACCGCCTTTGGCGAATACCCAGAAAGCGGGCACAAGTGAATTCGCCCCTACCTACGGTTTCATGATTTAGTCGTTGCCATACTTTCTGTTGAAGTCGCTTTCGCTCATGACCAGTAACAGTATCCCCTCGATAAAACCAATGATGGTGGGGATAAATGTCCAACAAAACAGCAAATATATAATGCCCCAGCCAATGCTGCCGAGGTAGAACTTGTGTATGCCGATGCCACCCAGAAATAGCGCGAATAAAGCGGCAGCCAGTTTGCTCTTGCCATTGGGCGCGATGGCAAAGAAGCCGTTGGGCGGCGCGGACTGGCGAATGCCGCATTTGGGGCATATTTCTGCTTTGGCTTTGATGACAGAACCACAATCAGAGCAGAATTTCTCATCAACGGCTTTTTGAACAGCGTCTGTCATGGATTTTCCCTTCTACGAATCCTTCTTGGTCGCCTCTGATTCCAGCGCTTCGAATTCCCTGAGTTCCTGCTTCAATTCCTCGTCACTCAGGACATGAACCGTTTTTTCAACTTGTGGGCGCGTCATCATCGAGGCGATGATGATACCCAGCTCATAGAGCAGCCACAGGGGAAACGCCAGCATGATCTGTGAGACCACGTCCGGCGGGGTAAAAATTGCGCCGAGGATAAAGGCGCCGACGACGACATAGGGGCGGACTTCCTTCAGTTTTTCAATACTGACCATGTTCATCTTGACCAGCAGAATCACCGCGATCGGCACTTCGAAGGTGATGCCGAAGGCCATGAACAGTGTCAGGACGAAATTCAGATATTTGTCGATATCCGTCATCACCGCCACGCCTTCCGGCGCGACAGAGGCAACGAAACCGAACACCACCGGAAACACCAGAAAATAGGCGAAGGCCATGCCACACAGAAACAGGAAAGTACTTGCGGCGATCAATGGCACGGCCAGACGCTTTTCGTGGGTGTAAAGACCGGGGGCAACGAATGCCCAGGCCTGATAAAGCACATAAGGCAATGAAATCAGGAAAGCCGCCATCATCGTGACTTTCATGGGCACGAAAAATGGGGTCGTGACATCGGTCGCAATCATCTGGCCGCCAACGGGCAAGGACGCCAGCATGGGCTGAGCCAGCAAAGCGTAAATATCCTTGGCAAACGGGAACAGGCAAACGAACACGACCAGAATAGCCACCAGCGCGCGTAGCAGGCGGGTTCGCAGCTCGATCAGGTGCGAGATGAAGCTGTCTGCAATTTCCGATGTCATCAGACTTTCTTTTCGTTAACGTGCAACTCGCGCAGCGAGTCTACGTCCCTCAAGTCAAAACAATCGCCCTTCACGTTTTCCCCCTCGCCCGCTTGCGGGAGAGGGTTGGGAAGAGGGCCGACCTCTGGGAGCGCGCCAGGAGAGAGGGAAACGGGTTCAGGCAAACCTTCCGGCTTTACTTCAGTCGCAGTGGTTTGATGTGGAATCTCGATAATCTCGTGGATTTGCTCCGTCACTTCCTGCACGGCCTGAGCGCCTTGCTTCAACTCGGCGTGAACCGACTGCTCCAGCGAGTTGACGGAGGTTTTCAACTCGTCCTGCATCTTGCGCAATTCGTCGAGATGCATTTCGCGATTGATATCCATTTTGACATCGGACACATAGCGCTGAAAGCGGCCATACAGATGGCCCGCCGTGCGAGCTACGCGCGGCAGGCGCTCCGGGCCGATCACGATCAACGCGACGACGCCAATGACCAGTAATTCAGAAAAACCGATATCGAACATTTGAGTGAGGCGTGATGAGTGATGAGTGAGGAGACGCTGTATTAGGTCTCACCCGCCGCTTCTCACTGAGCCTTGGACTTTTCCTTGATTTCGCCTTCGATGGTCTGCCCTGTGGAAGTGTCTTCAACCTTGGCTGGTGGGGCGTTCTCTTCCTTGACGGCTTCCTTGAAGCCTTTAACTGCGCCTCCCAGGTCACCACCAATGTTGCGCAGTTTCTTGGTGCCGAACACCACCAGTACAACAACCAAAACGATCAGCCAGTGCCAGATGCTGAATGAACCCATTTTTTCTCTCCTGAGCTATAACTTGGGAATGACGGTTTCGCCGCCAAAGACATGGACATGCAGGTGAAATACTTCTTGCCCCCCGCCGTGACCGGTATTGATCATGGTTCGGAAACCATCGTTCATCCCCTGCTGGCTGGCCAGTTCAGCGCCCAGCAAAAGCATGCGCCCCAGCATCGCCTGATGAACGTGAGTGCATTGGACGAGCGAATCGACATGCAACTTGGGAATGATCAGAAAGTGAATCCGGGCAATCGGGTGGATATCATGAAACGCCAGAAAATCTTCGTCCTCGAAAATCTTCTTACTTGGAATCTGGTTTTTCAGAATCTTGCAGAAAATGCAGTCCAGCATAGTACCTCCTCAGACCAGAATAGTCATGACTTGCGGCTGGCCTTCTCGACCAGACCGGACAAGCCTTCACGGCGCGCCAGTTCGGCCAGGACATCATCGGGATGAAGTCCCTGTTGTGCCAGCAGCACCGAACAATGAAACCACAGATCCGCCATTTCATAAACCACTTGCTCCCGGTCGCCACCTTTCGCGGCAATCACGGTTTCGGTTGCTTCTTCCCCGATCTTCTTGAGAATGGCGTCCAAACCCTTGGCGTACAGTTTGGCCACGTAAGAGGAGGACGGGTCGGCCTGTTTCCGGCTTTCCAGCGTTTCCGCCAGGCGCGAGAGTATCTCGCTCATACTTCGCCCTTTACGGCGGTGGCCTGCGCCAGGCGGTATATCTCGGCAGGGTCTTTCAAAACCGGCTCAATCGAAATCCACTCCTTATTTTCCAATTTCTGGAAAAAACAGTTATGCCGCCCAGTGTGACAGGCAATTCCGCCCATCTGTTCGACCTTGAGAAGAATGACATCTTCATCGCAATCCAGCCGGATTTCGGCCACCTTTTGCACATGGCCGGATTCCTCGCCCTTGTGCCACAGCTTCTTGCGCGAGCGCGACCAGTACACGGCTTCGCCGCTTTCCAGCGTGCGTTTGAGCGCCTCTCGATTCATCCAGGCGAGCATCAGCACCGCGCCGCTATCCTTGTCCTGCGCAATCACCGGAACCAGGCCATCATGCGTCCAGTTTACCTTGTTCAACCAAGCGTCAGACATGTGGGCATCTCTAAAAATTCAAGTTTCTAAGCTAGGCAAGGCGCGAGCAAAAAATTGCGACGCCGTCGCGCCACTGTTCCGGCTTTAGCCGGTTACAGTGGCGGTGATGCCCTTTACGGGTACATATGCTTGATATGTAAGGAGTGATTTTTTGTGAGCAACGCGGTCGCTCCACTGTTCCGGCTTCAGCCGGTTACAGTGGTGGTGATGCCCCTTGCGGGTACATCGCGACGAAAGTTGGATTTTTAGAGGTGCTCACGTCTTACAACCTCACTTCTATACCATTTTTTGCCATGTAAGCCTTGGCTTGCTGCACCGTGTATTCGCCATAATGAAAAATACTGGCCGCCAGCACGGCATCTGCATGACCTTTTTTGACTCCATCCACCAGATGGTCGAGGTTTCCCACCCCGCCGCTGGCGATGACGGGGATATTGACTGTATCCGAAATGGCGCGCGTCAGATCAAGATTAAAGCCGATCTTGGTGCCGTCTCTATCCATGCTGGTCAGCAGAATTTCGCCCGCACCCAGCGATTCCATTTTTAATGCCCATTCGACCGCGTTCAGTCCGGTATCCTTGCGCCCGCCGTGGGTAAAGACATGCCATTCCAGAGGCTGGCCTTGCGCAGACACCTGTTTGGCGTCAATCGCCACCACGATGCACTGCGAACCGAAACGGGACGAGGCATCAGCTACCAGTTGCGGGTTGGTCACCGCCGCCGTATTGATGCCGACCTTATCCGCCCCCGCGTTCAGCAGGCGCCGCACGTCATCCACGCTGCGCACGCCACCGCCCACGGTCAACGGAATGAAAACCTGATTCGCCACGTCCTCGATGATGTGCAGGATCAGGTCGCGGTCATCCGAGGTCGCGGTAATATCCAGAAAGGTCAGTTCGTCCGCGCCCTGCTCGTCGTAGCGCCTCGCAATCTCGACCGGGTCGCCCGCATCGCGCAGGCCGACGAAGTTAACGCCCTTCACCACCCGACCGGCGGTCACATCGAGACAGGGAATGATGCGCTTGGCCAAGCCCATGTCAGGCGGCCAGCTCGTCGGAGAGTTTTTGCGCCGCCGCAAAATCCAGCGTGCCTTCATAGATGGCACGCCCGGTAATCGCGCCCATGATGCCCTCGGCTTCCACTTCGCTGAGTCGGCGGATGTCATCCAGATTGGTCACGCCGCCGCTGGCAATCACGGGGATCGTCAAGGCGCGAGCCAATGCCACGGTGGCATCGATATTCACACCGGAGAGCATGCCATCGCGGCCAATATCGGTATAGACGATGGCTTCGACGCCATAACCTTCAAAGCGTTTTGCCAGATCGATCACGTCGTGCCCGGTCAGCTTTGACCAGCCATCCACGGCCACTTTGCTATCCTTGGCGTCCAATCCGACGATGATGTGGCCGGGAAAAGCGTCGCAGGCTTCATGCAGGAAACCGGGGTTTTTCACTGCCGCCGTGCCGATAATGACGTAGCTGATGCCATCATCCAGATAGCGCTCGATAGTCGCCAGATCGCGAATGCCGCCACCCAGTTGCACCGGAATTTCGTTTCCGACCTCAGCAATAATCGCTCGGATGGCCTCCTCGTTGATCGGCTTGCCGGCAAAAGCGCCATTCAGATCGACCAGATGCAGGCGTCGCCCACCCTGATTGACCCAATGACGCGCCATTTCAGCCGGGTTCTCGGAAAAAACAGTGGCCGAATCCATTTCGCCCTGTTTCAGGCGAACACAATGGCCATCTTTCAAATCTATCGCTGGAATCACTAGCATGGCGGCATCTAATCGTAATGAATTAATTGACTACAGGCAGGAATCAGAAGCGCAAGCGCCCGGATTGACCGACCCATCCCACAGCACAAAATTGCCCAGCAGCGTCAAACCCGCCGACTGGCTTTTTTCAGGGTGAAACTGGACTGCAAAAATGTTATCCCGCGCCACCGCCGAGGTAAACGCAAAAGGATACAGCGTAAATCCGGCCACCAGGTCAGGCTCGCCCGCCTCGACATAGTAGCTGTGTACAAAATAAAACCGTGAACCTGGCGCAATGCCCGCCCACATCGGGTGCTCGCTGGCCTGATGAACTTCATTCCAGCCCATGTGCGGCACCTTGAGCTTGTTGCCCTTGTCGTCCTTCATCGCATCGGCAGGAAAACGCAACACGCGGCCAGGCAGAATACCCAGACAAGTTGTATCGCCCTCCTCGCTATGCTCGAACAGCACCTGCTGCCCCATGCAAATCCCCAGAAAGGGCTTACTGGTCGCTGCCTGCACAATCACATCACGCAGACCGCGCGCATCGATTTCACGCATGCAATCAGGTGCTGCGCCCTGCCCGGGGAAAACCACCCGCCGGGCAGCCAGAATCACATCGGGATCAGCCGTGACCACCACGCTGGCACTCGGCGCCACGTGCTCGAAGGCCTTGGCAACCGAGCGCAGATTGCCCATACCGTAATCGATAATGGCGATATCCGCGCTCATGTCACAAACACCCTTTGGTTGACGGCATCGCACCAGCCATGCGCTCGTCCATTTCCACCGCCATGCGCAGGGCTCGCCCGAATGCCTTGAATATCGTCTCCGCTTGATGGTGCGCATTGATCCCGCGCAGACAATCCACGTGCAAAGTCACGCCAGCGTGGTTGATGAAGCCCTGGAAAAATTCGCGGATCAGGTCAGCATCGAATTCACCGATGCGGGCGCGCGTGAATTCCACCTCGAACACCAATCCCGGCCGTCCGGAAAGATCCAGCACCACGCGCGACAAGGCTTCGTCCAGCGGCACATAGGCGTGGCCATAACGGCGCACCCCCTTCTTGTCGCCGATGGCTTTGGCAAATGCCTGCCCCAGCGTGATGCCAACATCCTCCACCGTGTGGTGGGCGTCGATATGCAGGTCGCCCGTGGCCGATACATCCAGATCCATCAGCCCATGACGGGCAATCTGGTCCAGCATGTGGTCGAGAAATGGCACGCCGGAAACCAAATTGGCCTGGCCGCTGCCATCAAGATCAAGCGTAACGCTTACCTGGGTTTCAAGGGTATTGCGAGTAATCGAGGCTGTACGCATAAAAGCAAATCACCGAAAGGGGGTTCATTCTAACCCAGCACTACCGAGGGGCAAAGCGTTTGAGGTTTAACTCGCCCGACCGCGACGCCACACCCCCTGAATGGAATAGTGACGAATGAAACGGCATCAATCCAAAATACGGCAAATTTCCTTGTACATCATATCAGGCGCCAAGTCCGCCCCATTGGGCCAAGTGGCCGCTCCATAATCAAGATAGCCTTTCGCAAAGAAAGCAGGAATGCGCAACGCCTCGAATACGCCCGCATCCCGCCCATTGAGCAGCGCAGAAATATCGACGATACCTTATTTATTTACCTGGTTAGCCCGAATTTTGCACAAACAGGGCGAATAACAAAGTAAGCATTTGATATAATACGAGTTATCAAAAAACATATTCGTAAAAAATGACTACTTGTACTCGCCCTGATGCCAATTCTACCCCAGAACAACTCCGCTTTCCTCC
>JAUYFQ010000070.1 GCA_030690895.1 Sulfuricellaceae bacterium | reverse complement strand
CGCCGTCAGGGCTGCACGAACCCTGTCCAGCGGGCAATTCATTGCCAAGTATCCCACCGTAAGGTAATCCGCCAGTCGCGCTCCGCCCGGCAATTCATTCTTGATTCTCGCCATGTCATCTTCTCCACTGGTAACATGGATTGTATAGCGGCAGGAAATGGATAAACTAAACAGTATTGCACTTAAGTCAAACGTTAGGCCACATGAGATGACTGCAAACATAACCATCGAAAAAGCAACTGCGGGCGATTCCCATGAAATCGCCGTAATGGTTGGTGAGTTGCTGAGTGAAATCATGAACACTATTGGTGTTCAAACATTCAACTTCGATCTGGAAGAAACAACTGACAGGCTCAGGGACTTTCTCAACCGCGAAAAATACTTCATATTTATCGCTCGCGATGAAGGCGGAAAAGCAGTCGGGTTCCTTGCTCTGTATGAAAGCCACGCCCTTTACGCTGAAGGCTCCTTTGGAACCATACCAGAGCTTTATGTTCGCCCCGAATACCGCTCAAACAATGTGGGATTCCGCCTCGTATCCCAAGCAAAATCTTTCGGCGCATCTCGGGGCTGGAAGCGCCTAGAAGTCACGACGCCACCGCTGCCACAGTTTGATAAAACATTGGCATTTTATGAGCGTGAAGGCTTCACTATTGCTGGTGGCCATAAGTTAAAGGTGGCACTGTGAGTAATAATAGGGGACACCCCCTCCCCTTGCACCCCGTGTAAATCTATTGATGGAGTCTATTCAAAATTATGTGCGGTATCTGCGGTGAACTGCGTTTCGATAGCCAATTACCTGACCCATCCGTCATCCAGCGGATGGCCGACAAGCTCGCGCGACGCGGCCCCGACCATGAGGGCGTGATGACCGATGGTGTGCTGGCTTTTGGCCACCGCCGTCTGGCCATTATCGATTTGTCCCCCAATGCAGATCAGCCGATGCTGGACAAGGCGCTGAACCTGATCCTTGTTTTCAATGGAACAATATATAATTACAAAGAGTTAAGAGCAGAACTTCAGGAGATTGGTTACGAGTTCTTTTCCGAGGGCGATAGCGAAGTCATACTCAAGGCTTACCATGCCTGGGGTGAAAAATGCGTCGAGCGCTTCTATGGCATGTTTGCTTTCGCCATTTGGGACATGCGCAACCTCACCCTGTTTCTGGCGCGCGACCGCTTCGGCATCAAGCCCCTGTATTATTCGCTGGCAGACTCCCGCCTGCGCTTTGCCTCCAGCGTTCAGGCTTTGCTGGCTTCTGGGGATATCGACACGTCACTTGATCCGGTCGCCCTGCACTATCACTTCACCCTGCATGCTGTCGTGCCTGCGCCGCGCACCATTTTGAATGGCATCAGGAAACTCGCCCCCGCTACCAGCATGACCTTTTCTGCCGATGGAGAAATCAGCCAGCGAACCTGGTGGCAACTCGATTCAACCCGCCCCAAAGCGACACTTTCCGAACAAGACTGGCTGGCAGCGACGCGCGCGGTGATGAAACGCGCTGTGGAACGCCACCGTCTGGCTTCCGACGTGCCAGTCGGGGTGTTGCTCTCGGGTGGGCTGGATTCCAGCCTGCTGGTCGGCCTGCTGGCTGATCATGTGGATGATTTGCTGACTTTTTCGGTCGGTTTTGAGGATCTGGGAGAGGGTGCGGAAAAAGCCGATGAATTCGAATATTCCGATCAGGTCGTCGAGAAATTCAAAACCCGTCACCACCAGTACCGGATTCCCAATGCCGAAGTGCTGAAGCGCCTGCCCGAGGCGGTCGCCAACATGGCCGAGCCCATGGTCGGACAGGATGCAGTGGCCTTTTATCTGCTTGGCGAGCGAGTCTCGAAAGAAGTCAAAGTCGTGCTTTCCGGTCAGGGCGCAGATGAGGTGTTTGGCGGTTATTTCTGGTATCCGCGTATGAATGACGCGGACGGCAGCCCGGTCGAACGGTTTTCGCAGCACTATTTTGACCGCGACCATGCCGAATATCTGGACATGATCTCACCCGCCTGGCATGTGCCAGATGTCACAACCGATCTGGTTGCTGGTGCACTGAGCCAGCCGCAGGCAGATGAATTTCTCGATCAGGTACTGCGCTTCGACGTCACCACGCTGGTGGTGGATGACCCGGTCAAGCGGGTGGACAACATGACCATGGCCTGGGGGCTGGAAGCACGCGTGCCGTTTCTGGACCATGAACTGGTTGAACTGGCGGCAAAAATGCCGCCCTCCCTGCGCCTGAAAGAAGGCGGCAAATTCCCGCTCAAGGCCATGGCGCGAGGCATCGTGCCGGACTCGGTGATCGATCGTCCCAAGGGCTATTTCCCGGTTCCCGCGCTCAAGTATGTGCGCGGCGATTTTCTGGATTTCATGCGGAATATCCTGAATTCGGAGGCCTGCATCCAGCGTGGTCTGTATAACCGTCATTACGTCGACAAACTGCTCGCCAACCCCGAGGCATATTTCACCCGGATTCAGGGCAGCAAGCTCTGGCATCTGGCTTTGCTGGAACTCTGGCTGCAAACCCACGTTGATCCGCTACATGATTGAATATTATAGAGACTTGGCAGAGCAGCTTGCCAACATGCCGGGCGGCGCAGGCAATTTGCGCGAGGAATTTTTTGGCAGTGTGACGCTTTCAATGAAGGTCGGACTCCCCCTCCCCACCCGCAAGGAGTGTCCCCGCCGCGAGTGGCAGCAAAGCTGCTCACACGGGCGAGACAACCCTCCCCCGCCAGCGGGAGAGGGGGAAGATGTCTGGACTCTCAAATCAGGTGGCACGCTTGCCCTGATGGCAATTCCGGAAGGGCAATCACGGCTGCTTTGGTCAAATGGGGATAGTATGGAAACCATCGCGGAGTTTCCCGCTGGTTTGTCTGAATCGGCACTCGCATTCAATATTCCCGCCATCGGGCTGGCGTTTCTGGTTCTCGTGATGGGCGGCGTCAGTGATGACGGAATGCTCAAAAAGATACTTCCCGAAGTGGACAAATGCGCCAAGGGCTTATTGCTGATCGCAGTCTGCCGCCTATGCGGATAAAACTTGATAATCAACGGATAGCTTTGAATCTGGAGCCCACATCATGAGCCACAAGCACGCCAACCTGTTGCGCACCATCTTTCAGGACTCGCTCAGCGCCAACGTTCACTGGCGCGAGGTGGAATCCTTGCTCAATCGCCTCGGTGCAAGCATCGATCCCTCCCATGGCGCACGCTTCAAGGTGACCTTGAATGGCAAGACAGACTTCCTGCACCATCCGCACCATAGCAGCGTGTGCAGCCGGGATCTGATCAAACATATCAAGGATTTTCTGGTCAGTGCTGGCGTTAGCCTGTCAGCTTATGAAGAAGATCACAAGGAGTAAGTGGGCGGCTTTGGCCACCTTAACGAAACAGGATCGCAATAATCAGAAGCACAAACGAGATAGGGAAAAGTGGTCTGCAGTAATGGTCAATCGCCAAGGCAAGGTTCTCCCGTTTCTGGTGTAACAGGACATTGGTGACAATCACCTCGATCAGCGCCAGAAAGACCAGTATCGTGCTGACGAGAATGAAGGCATCGAGACTGGTCAGGTAGGGCAGTTTTGGCACCTCATTCCCAATGGCAAAACGGTAGGCGATCAAGGTCAGCATGGAAGTGACTGCGACACTGATCTTCGCGTTGCCCAGGCTTTGATCGATCCAGAAAACCAGCCAGGACATCATCACGATCAGCAACAGCGGGATAATGACTTTCACAATGGAGCCTCTTGCAAAACTCGGCGACCACAGCAAGCCGAATTTGTACGAGCCGTACTTTAACGGCTGATTTTTGAAGTATTGGGTAATTTTTGGTGATTACGGCGGCGGGATCACGGATATCTCCTGTTGCGGGCGACAGTCCGCCCTACCCACGCATTCGTGGGGATTTTTATACGGTTCGTTGGGCGACTACTCATTGCAGCAAGCGCATCAACTGATCCACCGTCAGAGCCAGCAGGCCGAACATCAGATGGCTCATCACCTTGGTGTTGCCTTTGACCCAGACGTGGTTGCCTCCAAACTCATCCTTGAGCCGCGCATTCATCCGCTCCGCCACCGTGCGCTCGTTGTAGCGCACGGCCTCGGCAGGATCGAATTCAATCTTCTCGCCGCCGCGCGGGTTATGGTCGATCAGCGGAACGTGCCCCAGGTCTTTGCCATGCGCCCGCAGCTCGGCGCTGCAATACGCTGCATCCATCACGTCGTAGAGACTCGTCACCCGCGCTGCCGTCAGGTGCGACAGGGGAATCGCCGCTTGGCTGTCGTGCATCGAGGCGCTGCTGAGGATGGCGGCGATGGGGACGCCGCAATCGGCAGTGTCGATGTGCAGTTTGTAGCCGTTCCAACTCACTTTGTAGCCTTGGGCGTTGCACTTCGTGCCCCGGTCGCAGACGCGCGGCAGATCGTCCTGCATCTGCGTCAGGGTTTGGCTGCGCTGTTGTTCGATGCGGGTGCGCTTGGGCGCGCGTGTCTCGTCAAGGCGCGGACGACCGCGCTTCTTCGGCAGAGCGGGTGCGGCTGGAACGGCGGGAGGGGCGTGGTGTCCGGCAAGACGGCCTGAGCCGCCGGGGTCGTCTCAACCGGCACAGGGGCAGGTTTGGCGGGGCGCTCGCGCGCTTCGATGGCCGTGCCGTCACGACTGATGTGGCCGATCAGTTCCGATCCAAGATGTGCTTCGATCAGGGCTTGATGCACGCGCTCGGCCAGGCGGCTGTTCGCAAACTCAGCAAAAGCGCGGGAGAAGGTGGCTTCATCGGGCAGCTTCTTCCAGCGCGAGAACCCACAGATACGCCGCAGGGCGCGATCTACCGTCAACCGATCAATCAGCGCGACGGTGGTCGTCAACCCGAGCACGGCCTTGGCCACAAACCCGTTGGCCAGTGCGCTTCGATCCTTCGGCGGGCGTCCGATCCCATGCCAGAGCGGCACGAATTCTTCTATGCGCGCCCATTCCAGGGTGTGGATCAACTTCTCCAGCTTCGGTGTCAGTCCTTCAACTTCCTGACCCAGTCCAGGAATGAGTTCTTCTTGGATCACAGACCACCGTTGCAGTAATCCAGCTCGTTGCGTAGTATTCATTCCGGGCGTCCAATGTGTTT
>JAUYFQ010000063.1 GCA_030690895.1 Sulfuricellaceae bacterium | reverse complement strand
CGTTTCTACTGGCTTATCCCGGACTTTTTTCTAGTGCCCCGTGTGGGTATTGAGCCAGTCCAGTTCCATCTTGAGCCGCCCGATCTCGGAGTAGAGCCGCTCCGGGCTGGCAGATGGATCCACCGGCTTGGGACCGCGCTTGGCATCGAATAGACAGGCAGCCTGTTCTTGCAGCTCTTTCTTCCACAGCCCCACCTGGGTCGGGTGCACGCCAAATTCCTGGGCAATCTCGTTTACCGTCTTGACCCCGCGCACCGCTTCCAGCGCGACTTTGGCTTTTTGCTGACTACTAAAAATCTTGCGCTTCCGTTCACTCATAACCTGCCCCTTTTTACAGCAGGCTACCATCTTAAATTACTGTCCGGAAATTGGGGTCCACTATAGGAGAAGTTCTATTTTGCCTGCCCCCCTCTCTCCTAACTCTCTCCCATGGGGAGCACCCGCAAGGAGTGTCCCCGCCGGGATTGGCGGCATAGCCGCTCAATCCGGCGAGAAGAGGGGCGCAGTTTCGCTACGCGAGTTCAGATTAAAGCGCGGTAGCGTTCCCACTCGAAGAACGGCCCTGGATCTGTCTTGCGATCCGGGGCGATGAGTTGGTGACCAACGACGTCTTCCAGCAGGTAGGCGCGTGTCAGCGCTTGCGTCAACTCGGCCAGCTTGACGTATTGCACATCGGAATAGGCATCGAAATCGCTGCCCTCCAGTTCGATGCCGATAGAAAAATCGTTACAGCGTTCGCGATTTTTCCAATTTGAAACGCCCGCGTGCCAGGCGCGCAAATTGCACGACACAAACTGGATAATTTCGCCGTCGCGCCGGATAAAAAAATGCGTCGACACTTTCAAATCCGCAATCATGCGGTAATACTCGTGAGCCTTTGGATCGAGCCGATTGGTAAAAAACTCGATCACTCCCTCGCCGCCATACTCGCGCGGCGGCAGGCTGATGTTGTGAATCACCAGCAGAGTGACCGGCCCTTCCGGCGGGCGCTCGTCGAAATTCGGGGAGGGGATGAACCGCCCCCCCTTGAGAAAACCGGATTGATCTATTTCCAACATATGTCACCTTAATCATGTCAATTACTTCAGTTGGTACGGTTTGTTTGCCATATTGGCACCGAGCAAAACAATAAACCGGCTCGCCGATTCGGGCAAATCTGGGCACTGGAATATAGTCATCAGTTGATGGTAACGTTAGCGACAAGCTACCCGATTTCTGCCGGCTGTCTTGGCATCGTAAAGTGCATTGTCTGCTCTCGTGAGCAAGGTTTCGACCGTGTCGCCTGCTTGAGTTGATGCAATGCCGATGCTGACTGTTACACGAACGGCGCTGTCGCCCGTATGGGGGCGGATCACCATTGACGAGGTCAATGAACGCAAGCGATTGGCCACATCTTCCGCTTCGGACTGCTCGGTTTCCGGGAGCAACATGACGAATTCCTCGCCACCCCAGCGCCCGATCTTGTCGTTTTCTCGCATCGCCTCCTCGCACTGTGAAGCAAAATTTTTGAGTACATCATCGCCCATCTGATGTCCCCATTGATCGTTGATCCGCTTGAAGTGGTCGAGATCTATCATCAGTAGTGACATTGATCTCTGGTAGCGCTGGGACCGCGTCATTTCCTCTTCAAGTATATCCATGAGTGTGCGGCGGTTGATCAGTCCCGTCAGCGAATCCTCCCTCGACAATTTGGTCAGGCTGGCTTCCAGCGCCTTGCGCTTGGTGATATCCGTAAAAGTCCGCACGAAGCCCTTTTTTTCCGGCAGTGGGTTGTGCGTCAGCAAACACCATCGGATGTCGCCCTTGATCGATTGAGGAAACTCGAATTCAAAGGAGTCCTGCTCGTCGAGTTCCTTGATGGCAAGATCGAGCATTTGCTGATCCTGCCCTGTCTCCCGAGCCCATACCCTAAGTATGTCCCGAAAGTCTGTGCCCACCTCGACACTCCCGGCTGGCAATTGGAATATTTCTTCAAAAGGACGATTGAATGCCAGCGTCCGATAATCCGGCCCGACAACCACGATGCCTTGCGTGATGTGATCGAGAACGATATTCAGAACATCCGCCTGCTGTTGGAATCGATCTTGGTCGAATCTGGACACCATAGATTCCTCATTGTTGGCTCACCGGTTATTGTACTAACACTATGGGAACGAGCACAAATCCATAGGAGGATCCACCCGGCGCCCTACGCCAAAGAGTGGGAGGCGCCTGTGGAGTTGTGCGCAAAACGGATGAAACGAAATTTACTTTTATCTGCCAAGGAAGACAGAAATCTATAAACACCAAAATGAATTGCCGCTATAGACAAACCAATAACGGCACGATAACGGCACGTATTGAAGCATCAGAAACGACAAAGGCCTAAGCAATTACGCCTAAGACTTTGTTTTGTTTTGCTCGCCAGCTCAGGCCAATCCAGGCACTGGCGCCTGCACGTTGCGGTTATCATAAATATCGCCGCCATTACGCCCAATTCGCCAAAATCAGCGGCGCTTCTATCCGCTCATAATGGTGGCTGTTGTTGGTGACCAGTACAGCACCGGCAGACAACGAGTGTGCAGCGATCATCATGTCCAGTTCCCCGATTGGTTGTCCTGTGCCGACGAGTTGATGACGAATTTCAGCATACCAGTCTGCTGCCTCGGCATCCCACGGCAGGATGCGGACAATTTTAAGGAACTGACGTACCGCCAAGTGTAGACGATGATCGGCAGGCAAACGTTTCAGACCGTATAGCAGCTCCGCTCTAGTCATTACGGAGAGGCAGACCATAGACGGCACAAGTGCTGCAAGTCTGGCTTCTATCCCGGGAGATTTCCCTTTAATGATGTAGCTTGCCGTGTCGGTGTCCAGCATATGCAGCATTAGCTGCTCGCCTTGCCGGGAGGAAGCGCTTCATCAAAGACGCCAATTTCTTGTGCTAACACATTCATCGGACGTTCAGCCATAAAGTCCGCAGGCACGTCAACTTCATGCAGCAACTCGAAGAACGCGTTCCATGTCTTGGCGCCAGGCTGATTCGAAAGAACCACATCACCCGTTGCATCATCTCGTGTGACATAGACCTCATTACCTTCAAAGCGGAATTCCATCGGAAGACGGACCGCCTGACTGGCTCCGTTCTTGAATAATTTGGCAACGCGTGTCTCTACCATCATGATGCTCCCGGCAGGATTGATATATGCTTAAGTATATACACCCGGTACTAAAAAACAATTTTCGCCTCGTAGATCAAGGCACGAACTCCACCACCAGATCCCGGCTATCGGCATGGCCGCTGTCATCCACCACTCTTACCGTGTAGTGACGCGCCTCTTTCGGCCGCCAGAGCAGGGTTTCGCCGGGGCGGGTGCGGCCTGCCATGGCGCCGTCCACGAACCAGAACAGTTCATTCACGCCACCCTGCGCTTCGGCGCGCAATAGCAGCGGTTCCGGGCGAGAAACACGCAGGGTGTAGCTGACGCCGCGCAAGGGAGAAGTGATGCGGGGTCCGGCGGACTCATTTGCCGATTCTTCACAAACCAGTCCTTGCGGGGGCGCCTGGCGCGGCAGACCGGATTGCCGGAACAGATGCTGCAATTCGCTCGGCCAGTATTCGACGACCTGTGGCACTGCACCCGCGCTGGCATTGCAAGTGGCTTTCCCGGTGCGGCGATCGATCCACACTGTTCGGTGCAGGCGGCTACGCGTGATGGGCGATTTCCCGGCAATAAACCAGGTAGTGCTGGTGGCGGGACACAGCGCATCCGGTAATTCGCCGCTGGCGGTACAGACTTCGACCTTGCGCAAATCAGGCGGCTGGCGGCGAACTACTTCGCCCGGCGCCAGCCCTTCGGCGCGAACGGCATCTACCATGCGCAAAAACAGGGGCGCAGCCATATCAATACCGATCAGGGCCGGATTGCCATGGCCTTCAAAATTTCCCAGCCAGACCACCAGCACATAAGGTCCAAATACACCTGCCGTCCAGGCATCGCGAAACCCCCAGGATGTGCCGGTTTTCCAGGCCACCGGCGGCCTGGCGGGCGCGAGCGTGTCGGGACGGATATTCTGGCGCAGCATGTCGAGCACGATGAAACTGGCTTCCTCGCTCATGAGCCGGGTGCCTTTCAGTACTGGATCCCCTCCCCCCTCGCGGGGGAGAGGCTGGGGAGAGGGGGTGGAAGCCAAAAGCGAAGCAGGCCGCCATTCCCCGCCATTCGCCAGCATGGCGTACAACTGCGCCAGCTCCTCCATCGTCACTTCGCCGCCGCCCAGCACCAGCGCCAAGCCGTAATGCTGTGGGCTTTCCATGCGTGAGATACCGGCCATTTTCAGAAAATCATATAAATTGGGTCGGCTCAATTTTGCCGCCACCGCAACGGCAGGAATATTGCGGCTGCGTATCAGCGCATCTTGCGCCGTAATCGGCCCGACAAAACGGCCATCATAATTTTCCGGGCTGAAGGGACCAAACGAAGTCGGCGCGTCCTTGAGAATGCTCATGGGGTGCAAGATGCCCTGGTCGAGCGCCAGGCCATAGATGAAAGGCTTGAGGGTCGAACCAGGCGAACGCTTGGCCTGGGTGCCGTTCACCTGCCCGTCGATCTGCTCATCAAAATACGCCGCCGAGCCCAGCATGGCCTTGACCTGCATGTCGCGCGCATCGAGTAGCAGCGCACTGGCATTGACCACGCCGCTTGTCCGCCGCGCCAGCAGATACTCGCGCAGCACACGTTCCAGTGCATGCTGCAAACGCAAATCCAGGCTGGACTGAAGATTCTGACCGGGCGAACGTAACAGCAAGTCCACCGCATGGGGGGCCTCGAAAGGTAGCGCAGTTCGCGGAGAGGCCTGCAAACTCAACATCTGGTCAGCATTGAAACCGGCATCGCCAGGATGATTTTTTAACCAGACCTGCCAAAGACGAAGGCGAGCGGCACGCAAAGCGGCATTTTCAGCTTGGGTCGCCAGCCTGCGCAGCGGATTCTGGGGAATCACCGCCAAGGCCAGGCTTTGCTGCAAATCGAGCTGGCTGGCCGACTTGTGGAAATGAATCAGGCTGGCCGCGCCGATACCTTCGATATTGCCGCCGAAAGGCACCCGGTTCAGATAGGCTTCGAGAATCTCGTGCTTGCCATGACGCAGCTCGATCCACAGCGCGGCGGCCACCTGCCTTACCTTTCCCCACACACTGCGGCTATCAATCTGATAAAGCTGACGCGCCAGCTGCATGCTCAGTGTCGATCCCCCCATGCGCCGCGAACCGCTCAGGGTCGCAAACGCACTCCGTCCCAGCGCCAGCGGATTTACGCCCGGATGCCAGTAGAACCAGCGATCCTCATACAACAACACCGCCTCCACATAAGCCGGTGAAACCTCACGCAAGGGCGTGCGTAGCCGGTACTGCTGATCTCCCGCCAGCGTCAAACGCATCAACTGCCCATCCGCCGCATACACGGCGCGCGACCAAGGTACTGAGTCGAGCAGGCCGGGATGCGGGGCAAAACGCAAGGCCAGCAGAAGCAGTCCCGCCATGCCAGCCGTCTTGATTGCACGCACCATATTTTTTCTTCGCGAAAAAATGGAGATGAAATACGGACTTTTAGAAATGCCTTTCAGTTGGATGACCACGCTGCTTGCCTGGCTTTCCAGGCGGCATACTCGGAAAGGCGCAAGCCATACCTGGCCAATACCCCTTCGTGCAGTCGCCGGAGTTCCTCCACGATCAGCGCTTGTACGTTGCCACGCTCAGCTTCTGGCACGTTGGCAAAAACTGCTCGCTTAATGACAGAGAGCGCATCCTCTTCAGACTGCGTCACGACATCCCGAATCGACTGTTTGATCACATCACGCCAGGCCAGACGGGCGGGGTCGGGTTCCGCCAGTTCCTGCTTGATGGCCAGGTATTCTTGTGTTGACCGCTCGTATGCCCAAACATAAAGATCGCGCAGCAACTCAACGCGGGTCATCTCATACAGGCCGAGAATGGCGCGACTGTAGGCGTGTTCTGGTACATCCAGAAAAGTGAGCGGGCAAAGATTTGCACGGAACAGTGGCAGGTTGGCGGCCAGTCGCGAGGTTCGCTTGTTGATATCGGCGAAAGGTTGCAGATATGGCAGGTGCACCATCACGAAGAATGACTGCTCGAAGGGGTCGGCAATCTGATTGACCTTGTCGAGCAGGACATCCAACGTTTCATCAATCTGCTGTGGGGCTGACAGAGGGCGATACACACTTTTGCCGATATCCACGGCGTGCTGGCGAATTCGCCCTTCATCAGAAGGATTGGGCAACAGGTTCTCTGACAAGGCGCTGTGCAGATTCATCAGCGTGTATCGGTCAAACCCGACTACCCCGACGTTCTCCACCAACAACTCGATGGCAGTCTTGTGGTTGAGGATCATCTGAGTTTCGATAGCTGCTTTGCCCTGCGCCGCCTTGCCATTCTCGATCAACTCGCGGGTATCCAGCCGGGAATAGGTATTCCCCTCCAGATGGCTGGACGCCCAGGATAGGTCGATCAGCAGCCGGTTCAGTATCGCTCTGCTGTAAGTTCCTGCAGGTGCATCAGCCAGCGCGGTCGAGCCCATCTTGTGCAACTGACGACGAAGCGATTCGGATAAGTACCCGGTCACGTTGGGCCGATAGGCATCGAGAAAATCATGTTGGTAACCCACTGGCTTGCGCGCTTCTGCAGGCTGATCGATATACGCCACAATATCCCGGCTATCGGCAGACAGCGGGATGTAATCAGGGAAGAAAGCTTGCTCTTTTGCAGAAACGGCCATTGCTGCCGCTCTGATCGCAAGGTATCGTCGAGCACGTCCCTCACCGATCGCCGTGATTTGACCATCAACAATCAACTGGCTGATCCAGCGTTGCGCCGTCCGGCGCGCCACGTGAGGATGCCGAGTCAGCAAATCGGCGAGTGCCAAACCGGCAGAGGCTTCCTGAATGCTCTTAAGTAGCTTAGTAACAGTAGACATGGCAGATATTGGCGCAGTTTATTCAGAAGGTGGCACAATTATGGCGCAGTTTACCAAACCGCGCCACCAGAGTGATCCTGCTTAGGTCGGGCTTCAGGCCGACTGACGCCCTGAAGGGCGATCTACCCTTTCCACTCATTCAACATGAAAACGCATAGTAACTTATCCTGTTGATTATAATTGTGTTTTCATGTAACAATCCAGCGCTGTCGTTTTACGGGAAAACCGTTACTTAAAAAGGCCAACGAGGCGCTTGCTTTTGGTTTGTGTGACCAAATGAGGTTCACTACACTTTATCAGGCCGCCGACCCATAGCGATAACCAATCATGTCCATCCCCCTCCTCCTCTCTGTCTTTATCATCGCCTCCTGCGGGCTGGTTTACGAACTGGTTGCCGGGGCGTTGTCGAGCTATTTACTGGGCGATTCGGTCACGCAGTTTTCAACCATTATCGGCGTTTATCTGTTTGCGATGGGTGTGGGTTCATGGCTGTCACGCTATATCGAAAACGGCCTGATTGCGCGCTTCATCCAAATCGAGCTGATGGTGGGCGTGCTGGGCGGATTTTCCGCTGCCCTGCTGTTTCTGGTGTTTGCCTGGATCGGGGAATCGTTCCGACTGGTTTTATACTCGGTGGTGCTCCTGACTGGCATCCTGGTCGGGCTGGAAATTCCGTTGGTGATGCGCATCCTCAAGCAGCACTATGCGCTCAAGGATCTGGTTTCGCAGGTGCTGACTTTCGACTATCTGGGTGCGCTGGTGGTGTCGCTGGCGTTTCCACTATTACTTGCGCCGCACCTGGGGCTGATTCGCACCAGCCTGATGTTTGGTCTGCTGAACGCGCTGGTGGCGCTGTGGGCGATTTGGCTGTTTCGCGAGCGCTTGGCTCGCGCCGGATGGCTGGCGACACAGGGCGGACTGGTCGTCGTGTTGCTGCTGGGTGGGCTGGTCGGCGCCGAGCGTTTGACGCGCATGGCGGAGGAAAGCCTGTATTCCGACGAAATCATCTATACCGAAACCACGTCCTATCAGCGCATCGTCCTGACTCGCTGGAAGAATGACATTCGCCTGTTCCTGAACGGCAACCTGCAATTTTCATCGCGGGATGAGTACCGCTACCACGAGGCGCTGGTTCACCCGGCGCTACAAGCGGTCAAGCGTCCCCGCCAGGTGCTGGTGCTGGGCGGCGGCGATGGCCTGGCGATTCGGGAAATTCTTAAATATCCCGACATCGAACAGATTACCCTGGTCGATCTCGACCCCGGCATGACCCGGCTGTTTTCCAGCCTGCCGATGCTGCGCGAGCTGAATCAGGATGCCTTGCACTCACCCAAGCTCAAGCTCGTCAATGACGATGCCTTTCTCTGGCTGGATAAAACCCAGGGCTTCTACGACTTCATCGTGGTGGATTTTCCAGACCCAACCAATTTCAGCCTGGGTAAACTCTACTCGAAGACTTTCTATCATTTGCTGAGCCAGCACCTGTCGCAGAACGGGCTGGCGGTCATCCAGTCCACCTCGCCGCTGTACGCCAGAAAATCCTTCTGGACGATCGCTCATACCATCCAGAGCGCCGGTTTGCAGGTCTCGCCCTATCACGCGCTGGTGCCGTCCTTCGGTGAATGGGGCTTTCTCATCGCCAGCCACCAGCCTTATGTCAAACCGGATCGATTCGACTCTCCGCTGAAATTCGTTACCCCTGATCTGATGCCGGTTTTGTTCCAGTTTCCCGCCGACATGAGCGAAACGACAACCGACATCAACCGCCTCGATAATCAGGCGCTGGTTCATACCTATGAATCAGAGTGGAGGCAACATGAGCCATGAACAAACCTTTTTTCGACCACGAAATACACGAAATACACGAAAAAAATCAATTGGTTGTTAGGTTCTGTTGACATTTTGCCGGTGCGGTAAAATTTGCCGCTTTGGTGTAAAGATGAGCCAAGGCGACGAACCTGACAAGACAAGAGTAACGGATGCGGAATGGACAGGCGTCCATGCCAAGCTAAGAACGATGCGAGGCCTGTATACAGGAATGCCCTTTGACTGTCGGCGTTTTGTTGACGCTGTACTGTGGGTGCTCCGTGTAGGAGGGCAGTGGCGCGCACTCCCGCCGGATCGCGGGAATTGGAACAGTGAGAAATACTTGTATTTCACCTCGCATCAGGAGATAGCAATGAGTGCCGTATCCCTTCGACTGCCAGAAGATGTGTCTCATCGTTTGGACGACTTGGCTAAAATGACAGGGCGCAGCAAAACTTTCTATATGATTGAGGCCATTCGCGAACACTTGGATGATCTGGAAGATTTGTATCTCGCAGAGCAGAGATTGATTGAAATTCGCGCAGGCCGGAGTAAGACGCACACGCTGGAAGAGGTGGAGCACAGCCTTGGTTTGGCAGATTAATTTCGACGATGCAGCCAAAAAAGACTTGGCAAAGCTGGATAAGCAGATTGCCAAGCACATCGTGGCTTTTTTGCGTGAACGCTTGGCTGCCCTGGATGATCCGCGCGGCATCGGGGAGGCTCTCAAAGGCTCCAAGCTGGGCGAATTCTGGAAGTACCGTGTGGGCGATTACCGCATCATCGGTAGTATAGAGGACGGTGCTTTGCGCATTCTCATGGTGAAGATAGGAAGCCGTCGTGAGGTGTACCGATAAAATGGGCCTATTTTTGGTAGCGAGCTACCAGCCCTTGGCGCTTCAGATAGGTTTCCCGCGCCAGTTGCACATCTTCCAGAAAATGCGGCAGCTCTTCCATCAACAGCGCCTGCGGCCCATCGACCAGCGCCGCTTTCGGGTTCGGATGAAAATCCACCAGTATCATGTTGGCGCCAGCCACCACGCCTTGTGCGACGACATGGAATACATCCAGCAGGCCATCGGCAGCACGCGAGCGGGCGCCTACCGAGTGTGAGGGATCGATGCAGACGGGCATGCGGGTGAGTCGCTTGACGACTGGCACATGCGCAAAATCAACGAAGTTTCGGTGTGGGTCGCCCATGTTGGTTTTCATGCCGCGCAGGCCGAAGACGATTTTCCGGTTGCCTTCGGATGCCAGGTATTCGGCAGCGTTGATCGATTCGTCCAGGGTGATGCCGAAGCCTCGTTTGAATAAAACCGGAAATTCCTGCTGGCGGCCGACTATCTTGAGTAGCTCGAAATTCTGGGTGTTGCGCGTGCCGATTTGCAGCATCACACCGGTCGGGTTGCCAGTCTGATCCAGCGCAGCGCGAATCTCGTCGACGTGGGACTCGTGCGTGACTTCCATGGCGATGACTTTGATGCCGTATTTTCCTGCCAGCTCAAAAGTCCAGGGGAGACAATTTTTGCCGTGCCCCTGGAATGCGTAGGGGCTGGTACGCGGTTTGTAGGCGCCCATGCGGGTGCAGACCTGGCCGTGATCGCGCAGGGCTTTCAGCATTGCTTCGACATGGGTTGGCGTGTCCACGGCGCACAGTCCGGCAAAAACATTCAGGGTGTCCTGACCGAAGCGGACGCCGTTATAGTCGAAGTGCGTCGCCCGGTCATCATCCTTGTGGCGGCCAAGTACCCGGTATTCCTCGGAAACACGCACGACACGTTCTACACCTGGCAGGGTTTGCATGTCTTCGATAGAGAGCGGGGCCGTATTGCCAATCAAATACACTTCCGTCAGGGTTTGTTGCTCACCCTTCTCGTTGTGAATCCGTGATTTGATCCCCGGCAGAGCGTTGAGGTGATCCATTAACTGGCGGAACTCGGCGCTTTGGTGGGAGATGTCCTGGGTCAGAATCAAGATCATGGTTTTTCCTTAAGATAAAACTCGCGTAGCGAGCCTGCGTCCTTCTCGCCTTCTGGGAGAGAGTTAGGAGAGAGGGAAACGGGTATGCCCGTTAGGTTAACGGCGGTGCAGCCTTGAGCGTCGCAACGCAGATATCCGCCCTGGTCATACCAGTCCGGTAATACCCAGCGCTCGCAAATGTGGCCATCAACGGCATGACGGTGCGTGGCCGGGTGATGAGTGTGGCCGTGAATCAGACGGGGATATGAATATTGCCGCAAAGTATTTTCGACGGAGTCGATATTGGTGTCCATGATTTCGGCCGGCTTGGATTGCTGCGCCAGTTGGCTCTGGATGCGGAGTTGTTCGATTTGGGCTTTACGTTGAGCCAGGCTCCGGGACAGAAATGCCTGTTGCCAGGCCGGATCACGCACTTGGGTACGGAACGCAATGTAAGCCGTGTCGTCGGTGCATAAGGTGTCGCCATGCATCAGCAGGGTGGGCGTGCCATGCAGGTCGATCAGGCAGGGATCGCTGAGCAGCTTGAGTCCGCCGGCCTCTGCCAGCGAATCACCCATGAGAAAGTCGCGGTTGCCGTGCAGCAGGTAGATTGCCACGCCGCTGGTATGCAGTTCGGCGAGTGACTGAACGACCTTCTGATGGAAGGGGTCATCAATATCATCATCACCCGCCCAATACTCGAACAGATCGCCAAGAATATACAACGCATCGGCACCTCGCGCAGTCGTGGTGGTGAATCGTGCGAACGCAGCGAGGATGTCAGGTCTATCCGCACTCAGGTGCAGATCGGAAATGAGCAGACTATGAGTCAACGTGGGTTATAAAGGGGCGGTGTGCCCCCTATTTACAAATGGCCGTCAAATGACTTCAGCGCGTTCAATGATGACCGCTTCGACCGGTACATCCTGATGGCCGGAGCGGTTGCCGGTTTTGACCTTCTTGATCTTGTCCACTATATCCTGGCCTTCAGTTACTTTGCCGAAGACGCAGTATCCCCAACCTTGCGAGGTTTGCGCGGTATGGTTGAGGAAGCCGTTGTCGGCAATGTTGATGAAAAATTGCGAGCTGGCTGAGTGCGGGCTTGGCGTGCGCGCCATGGCGACGGTGTAGGCGGCATTGGAAAGACCGTTGGTGGCCTCGTTCTGAATATTGTCACGAGTCGCTTTCTGTGCCATGTCGGACATGAATCCGCCACCCTGAATCATGAACCCGTCGATGACGCGGTGAAAAATGGTGTCATTATAGAAACCATCCTTGACGTATTCGAGGAAGTTGGCAACAGTCAGGGGAGCTTTCTCGGCGTCGAGTTCGAGGGTGATGATGCCGAAATTGGTGTGCAGCTTAACCATGGTTTACGTCCTTTTTCTTGGCGGTGGTTTTAGAGGGGGATTTTTTCGGAGCGGGTTTGGCCGAGGGTTTTTCTGTGACGACGGGTGTGGCGGCAACCGGTATTTCATAGGCTGCAATGGTCTCGATGATCACTTTTTCCTTGGGAACATTCGCTTCAAAAGGGCCGCCTGCTCCAGTCGGAATTGCGCCGATCTTTTTGGCGACATCCATGCCTTTGACTATTTTCCCAAAGACGCAGTAGCCATAGTAATAGGACTCAGGCTTGTAATGGTTGAGGTGCTTGTTGTTATCCAGGTTAATGAAAAATTGTGACGTACCCGAATGTGGGTCGGATTCACGTGCCACGGCGATGGTGCCTGGCTCGTTCTTCAGCCCGTTGCCGGATTCGTTTTCAATCGGAGCCTCGGCTTTTTTGAGCTCGTAATCAGCGGTCACTGCGCCGCCCTGAATCATGAAGTCATTGAGAACGCGGTGAAAAGCGGTGCCGTTATAAAAGCCGCTGTTTACATAACGGGTGAAATTCTCAACCGTTTTGGGCGCCTTATCAGGATACAGTTCGATGATCATCTCGCCATAGTTGGTGACAACCTTGAAGTGCGGATTGGCCGCCTGGGCGTTGAGACCCAGGCTCATCGCGGCGATGGCCAGAAAAAGACGTAAGTTGGTCACTTTCATATACTTGCTCCTAAGCTGAAATATTGTCACGGGCACTTCTATAAATCCAGATTTCATCCCAACTGCTTCGTTGCGGAAAAAATTTCTTGCTTACATATTAAACATATTCGGCGCGGCGAAACGGTTCTCGCAGGGATGGGCGACTTGCCGCCCAACTCGCAAATTTTGTCCGCGCCTTGCATTTGGGCGAACTCTTGATTTTTAGAAGCACCCTTATGTTAATCAGGCTGTGCCTTCATAAATGATCCGCCAGCGGCTGTTTTCAAGTTGCCAATACTGCCGTTTGCGCATGACGTTGTTGAGATTGTTGCTGCGGTAGTCCTGTTTGAAGGTGACGACCATGATGTTTTCCTTGCCTGGAAACTGGAAGAAACTCACTTCTGAAACGGCAACCTTAAGGCTGGTTTTTCCTGCATTGACCTGCCGTTTTTGTGTGCTGAAGGCGTTAAAGTTCTGTCCGTCAGCGACAAACGAGCGTGAGTAGTGGCTGAGGTAACTGTCGGTATCCAGACTTTCCCAGTCACGGCGCCAGTCCTCGATTTCTCCCTTGAAGCGCTCGCGCTGACTGCGCAGCGCTTGTGGGTCAACCCATTCGAGATTGCGCCCGATGACGACCGGAGTCAGGCCGGACTGGAGCTTGCGTCCCAGATCGGTCATGTCTGGATTGGTCAGGACAACGCAACCATTGCTGGCTTTGGGCGCGCGGCTATACGTGTCGCGCGGCACGCCATGCAGCCAGATGCCGTGACCATTCTTGCCCTGGCGTTTGTCCCATTCATTGGGGTAATTCAATGGATACGCGCCCACGCCGTAGAAGTCCGTGAGTTTTTCGACTGGCAGATTTGAAGTGACAAAATAAACGCCTAGCGGCGTCTTCTGGTCACCTTCGCGCACTTTTTCGTCCCCGGCCTTGCCGATGGAAACATAGTAATCCGAGACCAGGCGCGGCTCTCCATGGTTGTTTTCAAACAGGTAAAGGCGCGATTTCCCGGTGTCCACCACGACGGCATGTTTTTGCTCTGCTTGCATATTGAGCAGGTATTTTGGGAGTTTTCCCTCTGGCGGTTTTTCCAGATGACGCTGGAGACGGACACGCGCTTCTTCACGAAAATCCTCGATTTGTCCCGAGGCTGAGGCATCGGCGCCGCCGCCAAATGAGTTCAGAGGATTGGCGCGCGCCATGAGCAAGTCGCCGCGAATCAAATGAGCGAGCTTGAAATTTGGATTCTGTTGAACCAGCGCGTCGACATGACGCAATGCGCTGTCAAGACGGTTGCCTTGAATTTCCAGCAGGGTATTGACCAGAATTTGTTCTGGCGACCCACTGATGGGCGACAGGCGGTTGTGGCGGGCAAACTCGGAGGGAGGCCGCAAGTCACCCATGCTGCCAGCCATCGGCGTCGTCAACGCCAGCAACAAGCCCGTCAATAAGCCCCAAACTCGCCCATGGCGAGCCAC
Organism: Sulfuricellaceae bacterium; assembly: GCA_030690895.1. Classification (GTDB taxonomy): domain Bacteria; phylum Pseudomonadota; class Gammaproteobacteria; order Burkholderiales; family Sulfuricellaceae; genus Sulfurimicrobium. Next base: position 32,291 of record JAUYFQ010000063.1, on the reverse strand, counting down.
GAGAGGCGACTTATTTGCCAATCCGCTCTTCATGAATCAACCATGTTCCGCCCGACTTGACCATCACGAGCGTTTTCCAGGTGTTGCTATCGAGCGCGGTTGCGCGGTAGTTTTGCTTGAATGTTGCTTTTGCATGGGTTCCATCCACCATGCTGACTTGTATGTCGCTGAGCGACACGCTGATAGCCTTGGGTTTGCTGATGCGCTCCTTGCGTTCCTGCTCCCATTTTTTTCGACTCTCGCCCTTGGGGGGGGTGAATTCAGGCGCATACGCTTTCAGATACCCGCTGACATTTTTGTCCGACCAGGCGCGAGCCCATGCATTGATTGCTGCAATGACGGCCGCTTCGCCATCATTCGCTTTTGCGCCATCGTTTGAAGGCTTGGCCGGAGGTTCAGGCTGAACAGGTGCAACGGTAGATTGAACGGGCGCGGCAGGTTGAACAGGCTTGGCCGCGACCGGTGCAGGCGCAACGATAGGGGTAGGCGCTGGCGCAATGGGTTTGGCGGCTTCGGTTTGTGCAATGGATTTTGTGGCGGCGATGCTGGCAATAACGGGCGGTTTGGCGGCCGCTACGCTGCTTGTCGGCTTGGCTGAGGCGGGGCTTGCCTGTTTGCTGAAAATATCCTTCACCAGCGCCAGTTTGGATTGCGCGTTGGCGTTGTTTTTGTCCAGTTGCAGCGCCTTGTCGTAAGACTGACTCGCCATCTTGGCATAGATATCGCCCAGGTTTTCATGTGCAGTCGCGTAGCTGGGATGGGTGTTGATCGCCATTTCCAGCGCAGTTCTGGCTTTTTCATACTGACCCTGCGACGCGTACAGCACGGCCAGATTATTGTAAGGCTCGGGCAGTTCCGGGTAGTCGTCGGTAATGCTGGTGAACAGTTTGATCGCTTCTACTGTCTTGTTCTGTTCGGTCAGAATCAGTCCCTTGATGAATCTGACCTGCGCGTCCTTGGGATGAGAGACCAGATAGCTGTTGGTGCGATCCAGGGCTTTATCCTGCTGCCCCTGTTTCAGCATGCGGCTGATTTCCTGCGCTTCGTCTGCCTGTGCGGGGAGGGAGGCGAACAGGGCTGTTGCTGCAAGTGTTGTTATAAAATAAACCAGTCTGGAAGCGCTCATCAATTATGAAATCTCGCGGGTTGAATAACATTGAAATTTTAGCAAAAACGGAGACTTAAGGCTATGCCCGTGTCAATGCAGGATTGTCCGCGCGAGTCACCTGCGGCCTGACATCTGATTTTCGGGTAAAATCCGCTGGTTTTTCCTGCGTAAAGTATTGAGCCCATGAGTAGCGAACGCGAGCCTGTTTCCCATTTTATTCGCACTATCGTTCAGGATGACCTCCAGAGCGGCAAGCATCCCACGATCACGACGCGGTTTCCGCCCGAGCCGAATGGCTACCTGCATGTCGGTCACGCCAAGTCGATCTGTCTGAATTTTGGCTTGGCGCAAGACTTTGGCGGCCAGTGCAACTTGCGCTTTGATGACACCAACCCGGAGAAAGAAAGTGAGGAATACGCGCTTTCCATTCAGGAGGACGTGCGCTGGCTGGGGTTTCAGTGGGCGGGCGAGGTGCACTGGGCTTCGGACTATTTCGAAACACTATATGGCTACGCGGTGGAGTTGATCCGGTCGGGCAAGGCCTATGTCTGTGACCTGACGCCGGACGAAATGCGCGATTATCGCGGCACACTCACTGCGCCGGGCAGAAACAGCCCCTATCACGAGCGTTCGGTAGAGGAAAATCTCGACTTGTTCGGGCGCATGAGAAAGGGCGAGTTTGCCGACGGCAGCAAGGTGCTGCGCGCAAAAATCGACATGGCTTCGCCCAATATCAATCTGCGCGACCCGGCCATTTACCGCATCCGCCGCGCTCACCATATCCGCACTGGCGACCAGTGGTGCATCTATCCGATGTATGATTACACCCACTGCATTTCGGATGCACTGGAAGGGATTACCCATTCCCTCTGCACGCTCGAATTCGAGGATCATCGCCCGTTGTATGACTGGGTGCTGGACAATATCACCATCCCCTGCCATCCGCGCCAGATCGAATTTTCGCGGCTGGAACTACAATACACCCTGACCAGCAAACGCAAGCTGAACCAGTTGGTGACAGACAAACTGGTATCCGGCTGGGATGACCCGCGCTTGCCCACCATCACAGGCATGAGGCGGCGTGGCTACACCTCAGAAGGCATCCGCGAATTCGCTCGCCGCATCGGTATTTCCAAGAGCGATAACGTGATCGACATGGCGGTATTGGAAGGCTGCATCCGCGAGGACATGGAGGCCCGTGTGCCGCGCGTGATGGCCGTGGTACAGCCATTGAAGGTGGTGCTGACTAATTTCGAGGCTGGCCTGACGCAATCGCGCGAGGCGGGCTTTCACCCCAATCACCCGGAATTCGGCAGCCGTGACGTGCCAATCGCCAGGGAAATCTGGATCGAGGCCGACGATTTTTCAGAAACCCCGCCGCCGGGCTGGCAGCGCCTGACGCCGGGGGGCGAGGTGCGGCTGCGCTACAGCTATGTGATCAAGTGCGATGAGGTAGTCAAGGATGTGGCAGGCGAGGTGGTCGAACTACGCTGCTCCATCGACCACGACACGCTGGGGAAAAATCCGCAGGGTCGCAAGGTCAAGGGCGTGATCCACTGGCTCTCCGCGCAACACGCGCTGCCCGCCGAGATTCGCCTTTACGACCGGCTATTTACCGTGGCAGCGCCAGATAGCGACAAGGACAAGGATTTTCGCGATTTTCTCAATCCAGCCTCGCTGTCCGTGGTGCAGGGCTGGGTGGAATCCTGCGTGAAAGATGTGGCGCCGGAAACGCGCTACCAGTTCGAGCGCCTGGGCTACTTTTGCGCAGATCGACGGGATCATCAGCCGGGTGAGCGGCTGGTTTTCAACCGCGCGGTCGGCCTCAAGGACGCCTGGTCAAAACCTGTCGCCTAATAATATGCATCATTTATAATGCATTTAGTGACAAAACATAACTTATGCATTATATTTAGTGCATGGATATGCAAACAATCGGCACAGTAATCCGAGATACCCGAAAGCAAAGAAAGTTGAGCCAAGCGCAACTAGGACACTCGCTCGGCATGAGCCGCGCGACGATTTCTGGCATCGAGACAGGGAAAATCGCCGAGGTTGGTATTCGCAAGATGATGGCGCTGTGCGCAGCGCTGGGGCTTGAGTTGACTGTTGGACTACGGCATCAGTACCCGACATTACAAGAATTACGACAGGAACTTTATGAACAAGCGCGGCGTTAACGCAAAACAACGCGAAGCGTTGCCATCGTCCCTCTCTCCCCGTGGGAGAGAGCAAGGAGAGAGGGAAACGGTCATGGCGAAGTGCTGTTCATGATTTGGGGCGGCACTTCGCCATGACCGTTAACGTGTTTGTTTCCGGCAATCTTGCCGGTGTCATCTCTCGAAGCGAGCAGGAGCCGGACACATTCCTGTTCACCTATGATGTCAGCTGCAAAAAAGACGGCGCAGTATCGCTAACCATGCCCGTCATGTCCGACCAATATGACTCGATGGGGACGGTACATCCCATTTTCGAGATGAACCTGCCTGAAGGCGCTTTGCGGCACAAACTTGAATTGATGTTTTCCAAGGCCATCAAGGATTTCGACTCGCTTTCCTTGCTGGAATTGACGGGCAAGTCGCAAATCGGCCGCTTGCGCTATGCGACAGAAGGCGCAATGCCCGATGAAGTGCCGCCGGAGAGCGTTCAGCGTTTGCTTGCATATCAGGGCGCAGAGGATTTATTTGACGATCTGTTGAATCGCTTTGCCCGCTATTCAGGCATTTCCGGCATGCAGCCCAAGGTGTTGATCCGCGACGATGCAGGCGCGCTCGACAGAATCACCAACAAAGGCGCGACGCACATCGTCAAAAGTTTCAACCCGCACGAGTATTTTGAGTTGGCAGCGAATGAGTTTTTCTCCATGCAGGCGGCACGCTACGCCGGATTGCCGACGGCCAAAACCCATCTATCGGAAAACCGGAAAATGCTGGTGGTCGAGCGCTTTGACCTCATGCCAGACGGCAACTATTCAGGCTTTGAAGATTTCTGCGTGCTCAGCGGGATGCGCGCATCCGGGCGCTACAACTCGTCCTATGAAGCACTCGCCCAAAAAATTTCGAGCTATGTATCGCCAGAACATTACACGGAATCCATGCTGCACTATTTTGGGACAGTATCCCTGGCATGTGCCATCAAAAATGGAGATGCGCACCTGAAGAATTTCGGCATTCTGTATGAGAAGCAGGGGGAGTCTGTGCGTTTGGCGCCGGTATTCGACATGGTATCTACCGCACCCTATTTTCCGCATGAAGCACTGGCGCTTGAACTGAATGGCAGCAAACAGTTCCCGACAAGAAGGCAACTTGTCCAGTTCGGTCGCCAGGCGTGCGGGCTATCCAGTCGCCAGGTTGAGCACATGCTTGCCAACATTGCGCAGGGTGTTGATCGCGCCGCTCGTGAAATGCAGGGCTACACGCAAGAGCACCCCGATTTCAAATCCACAGCAAACCACTTGACCAAAGTGTTTGCCCGTGGAATCGCCCATTTGACCGCTCCAAAATCCGGCATAAGGTAAAATTCAACATGGGAATAAAACTGAAGTATCGAATCGCCAGCCTGTTTGTTTTTCTTTGCATGGGCGCAAACGCTTCCATTGCAAGAGAATTTGACGATGCCGATATATTTCCAGACATTTCCGGTGTCGGATTCGATCAAGAGGCAGTAGGGTTTGCCTACAAACATAGCAAGGGTTCTGTTTCAACTACGCTCAGCTCCGGAGATTCGGGCACTCTCAATAACACGGACTTTTATTTTCTCTCCAAAAGAAAGTCGCGCAAATTGCTTGAAATTGACGCGCAACAATTCGAGCAACGATTTCCCGGCAAATTGCAATTGAGCAACCCAGCCACAATCCCTTATGTTGACGGGGGCGACAATGACCAAGAAAAGCTGGCTGGCATGACATCCAATGGCATGGAATTCCGCCTGAAATTGAAATACTGTGGTGAAGGCCACAGAAATGATACGTTAGGGGTCGTTGTTGGCAATCGCGACATTCGTGCCCTGACACGAAAGGAATGCACCAATGTCAGCAGTCTTGAAATTGTTAATGGGCAATTATGGCTGGGCACAGTTTATAGCGGAGAAGGCCACTATGCCGATGCAGAAGGGGTGATTGTGCAGAATATGAGTGGAACGAAGGTGTTCGCGCGAATATCTTCGCTTTCCGGCTGGGTCAAACGGATTCATGTGGATCCATTTTCACGCAATGTCTGGATTATCACGAATAGGGGCATATACGAAATCAGCCCGCAATTCAAAATGCTTTCTGTTAACTTGTTTTATCACGATTTTGAACAATCGACAGGCGAGCCTCGCTTGCTGACTTCAAATAAGACAACTGAGAGCAATCCCTTTGCCGTGATTTCCCGTCACTTGCCCAGTGAGGACAGAAAACGCTTCCACGAAGTGACTACGCATATTCCAATTGCTGATCGAAAATTGTTTGCGTTATATGATTTTTTTATGTGCTGTGATTTTGACGCGCGAAAGTATCCGGCAAGCCTTCACCTTCTTACACCATTCTTTATTCGGGCAAGCCAGCAAAATGACAAATCGCAAGAAGATTATTGGCGGCAAGCTATTTGTCGATTAGGGAGCGTAGGAACTCAACAATACTGCCAAAGAGTTAATCTGGGCGCCCCGTAGCACCAAGCCAAACTCATGCTCACCTGATTTTGGCGGCTTGATAGCCAAAAATCGGCTTTAAGGTAAAATTTCACATGCTAAAAATCTACAACACACTCTCCCGCACCAAGCAGGATTTCGTTCCCATCGAACCCGGCAAAGTCCGCATGTACGTCTGCGGCATGACGGTTTACGACCTTTGCCATCTGGGCCATGCCCGCGTGCTGGTGGTGTTCGACATGGTGCAGCGCTGGTTCAGGGTCGCAGGCTACGACGTGACTTATGTCCGCAATATCACCGATATCGACGACAAGATCATCAAGCGTGCCGCCGAAAATCAGGAAAGCATAGACCAACTGACCGGGCGTTTTATCGCTGCGATGGATGAAGACGCGCTTGCACTGGGCGTGCAGAAGCCGGATCACGAGCCGCGCGCGACCCAGTTTGTGCCCGGCATGCTGGAGATGATCCAGCAACTGATAAACAACGGTCTGGCCTATGTGGCCGACAATGGCGACGTTTGCTACCAGGTACACGGCTTTCCCGGCTACGGCAAGTTGTCTGGCAAATCGCTGGACGACCTGCGGGCGGGAGAGCGCGTTGAAGTGGCAGGCGGCAAACGCGACCCGCTGGATTTCGTGCTATGGAAATCCGCCAAACCCGGCGAACCAAACTGGGATTCGCCCTGGGGCGCCGGGCGGCCAGGCTGGCACATCGAGTGTTCGGTGATGAGCGAGGCCTTGCTGGGCGAGCATTTCGATATTCACGGCGGCGGCGCGGATCTGCAATTCCCTCACCACGAAAACGAAATCGCCCAATCTGAAGGCGCGCATGGCCACCAGCACGTCAACTACTGGATACATAACGGCTTCGTGCGCATCGATAATGAAAAAATGTCCAAATCGCTGGGTAATTTTTTCACCATTCGCGAAGTGCTGAAAAAGTTTGATGCCGAAGTGATACGCTTTTTTATCCTGCGCGCCCATTATCGCAGCCCGCTGAACTATTCCGACCAGCATCTGGACGATGCCAAGGGGGCGTTGACGCGACTTTATACTGCGTTGAAAAGCATTAACCCTCTCCCCCTCCCCAACCCTCCCCCGGTGGGAGAGGGGGCAATGGACAAGGGCGATGGTTTTGACTGGAACGATCCATTCGCAGCCAGATTCAAGGCTGCCATGGACGACGATTTCAATACGCCGGAAGCCGTGGCGGTGCTCTTCGATCTGGCCACCGAAACCAACCGCAGCAACGCCGCCGCCAGCGCCAGCCTGTTGCGCGAGTTGGGTGGCGTGCTGGGACTGTTGCAGCGCGAGCCGGGTGAGTTTCTGCAGGCGGGCATCGGTGATGCCGGGCTGGAATCTGCCCGAATAGAAGAAATGATTGCTGCGCGAATGGCGGCCAAACAAACTAAAAACTACGCCGAGGCCGACCGCATCCGCAAGGCGCTGGCCGAGCACGGCGTTTTGCTGGAAGACTCGGCACAGGGCACGACCTGGCGTCGAGAATAAATCAGTTACCGGTTTTCCCCAAAAAATGTCGCGCATGACGGCGGCTGAGATGGGTCATTGGCAACAGAACCAGCAAGTCGGCGGTATTGAAGTCTGGATCCCAAGCCGGATCGCCGCAGACATAGGCGCCCAGTCGCAGGTAGCCCTTGACCAGTGGCGGCATGGCAGGATTCAGGTCGCTGCGCAGACTTTTCAGCGGCAGGGGGCAGCGTGGGAAGACACGCCACTCTATCGGGCTCATGTTGTCTACCTGGATGCGGCTGAACAAACTGGCTGCTGAGTGGCCGCCATCGGCCATGCTGATGCTGGCGCAGCCAATCAGGTAACCGTAACCGCCGCGCTCCATATAATCGGCCAGTCCAGCCCACAACAGCGCGATCACCGCACCGCTGCGATAATCAGGATGAACGCAGGAGCGTCCGACTTCCACCATGCGCCCGCTCAGATGCTCAAGACGGGTCAAGTCGAATTCGCTCTGCGAATAATATCCACCGATTTTTCTGGCCTTTTCAGGGCTTAGAATGCGATAGGTGCCGACCACCTCGTTGGTGATGCCGTCCCTGACCAGCAGATGGTCGCAATACGGATCGTAGATGTCTTCATCAACGCCGGGCTTGCGGGTCGAGAGTCTCGCCCCCATCTCTTCGGCAAAGACACGGTAACGCAGGCGCTGCGCCTCTTCGATATCCGCCTTGGTCTGGGCGAAGCAGTAGAAAAATTTCGGGCTGCTATGAGTACCTGTCTGGGCGTGCTGGTTTAGCATCATCATGGTTTCTCCTTGAAAGTGAAGAAACTGTAAGCAGCCGCCATGACAGACAAGTGACTACATCATTAATGTTTCATGAAAACCGGATATTATCGATCCATGCAAACCGCTCCACTCATCACCTCCTACCGCAAGTACTGGGCCAAACGTTTCGGCACGGCGCCCTTCCTGCCCACTTCACGTGCAGAGATGGAGACGCTGGGCTGGGACAGTTGCGACATTGTGCTCGTCACCGGCGATGCCTATATCGACCACCCCAGCTTCGGCATGGCATTGGTGGGGCGTTTACTGGAGGATCAGGGTTTTCGCGTCGGCATTATCAGCCAGCCGGACTGGCTGAGCACGGCGGCCTTCAAAACGCTGGGCAGGCCAAATCTGTTTTTTGGGGTCACGGCGGGCAACATGGATTCCATGGTCAACCGCTACACCTCAGACCGGAAAATACGCTCAGACGATGCCTATACGCCCAATGCCGCGCCCAACAAACGGCCCGACCGTGCGGTGACCGTCTATGCCCAGCGCTGTCGCGAAGCCTGCCCCGGCACGGCTGTCGTGGTTGGCAGCATCGAGGCCAGTTTGCGCCGTATTGCGCACTACGATTACTGGTCGGACACCGTGCGGCGCTCGGTGTTGCCCGACTCCAAGGCCGACATGCTGATCTTCGGCAATGCCGAGCGGGCGCTGGTTGCGCTGGCGCACCGTCTGGCTGCAGGCGAAAAAATTGCCGACATTACCGATTTGCGCGGCACGGCCTTCATGCGCAAAGGCCTGCCAGACGGCTGGACGGAAATGGATTCCAGTCATCTCGACATGCCCGGCCCGGTTGCTGCGCATCCGAACCCCTATGATGAAAAGCCGAGTACGCCGACAACCGCACCACAGGGCACATCAGATACATCCACACTACACTTCCACCCTAAACAGAAACAGGATCGCAGCCATACCGTGGTACGCATCCCCTCCTACGAACAGGTCAAGGCTGACCCGGTGCTGTATGCCCACGCCTCGCGCATCCTGCATCTGGAGTCCAACCCGGGCAACGCCCGTGCGCTGGTGCAGGCACATGGGACGCGCGACGTATGGCTCAACCCGCCGCCGATTCCGCTCAGCACAGCAGAGATGGACCACGTCTACGATCTGCCCTACGCCCGTCGTCCGCATCCGGCCTATGGCGAGGCGAAAATCCCGGCCTTCGAGATGATTCGGTTCTCGATCAACATCATGCGTGGCTGCTTCGGGGGATGTACCTTCTGCTCCATCACCGAGCATGAGGGGCGCATTATCCAGAGCCGCTCGGAAGCTTCGATCCTGCACGAGATCGAGGAAATCCGCGACAAGACGCCGGGGTTTACCGGCACCATTTCAGACCTTGGCGGCCCCACCGCCAACATGTACCGGCTGCACTGCAAGGACGAGAAAATCGAATCCGCCTGCCGCCGTCTGTCCTGCGTGTTCCCCGACATCTGCATCAACATGGGCACCGACCACGGCCCCCTGGTGCAGCTCTACCGCAAGGCGCGCGCTATCCCAGGCGTCAAGCGGGTACTGATTGGCTCCGGCGTGCGTTATGACCTGGCGGTACAAAGCCCGGAATACGTCAAAGAGCTGGTGTCTCATCATGTCGGCGGCTACCTCAAGATCGCCCCAGAACATACCGAGCCCGGTCCGCTGTCGAAAATGATGAAACCGGGCATGGGCTCTTACGACAAGTTCAAGGCCATGTTTGAAAAGTTTTCCAAAGAAGCCGGCAAGGAACAGTATAGAATCCCCCATCTCATCGCCGCCCACCCCGGCACCCGTGACGACGACATGCTCAATCTGGCGCTGTGGCTGAAAGCCAACGGTTTTCGGCCGGACCAGGTGCAGGCTTTCCTGCCCACCCCGATGGCGCTGGCCTCGACCATGTACCACACTCATCGCAACCCCTTGAAAAAAGTCACGCGTAACAGCGAGGAAGTGCCCATCCCCATGGGCGAACGCCAGCGCCGTCTGCACAAGGCGTTTTTGCGCTACCACGACGCCAATAACTGGCCGCTGCTGCGCGAGGCGCTGAAGCGTATGGGGCGCAGCGATTTGATCGGAAACGGGAAAAGACATCTGGTGCCGTTCTGGCAGCCTGAAGGTACGGGTAAACAACAGGAAGGCATCCGTCGTCCTGGGTCGCAATCAAAACCGCAGTCGCCGCTTGCGCAGAAATCAAAAGCCCAAGTGACGAAGAATCAACGACCCGCCCAGAAAAAACGTCCCGGTTGAGTCCGGAATTGCCGCCACAGTTCGGGCGGCAGATTGGCGGCATCCTTGAAATCCGCCCCGCGTGCGCGCATGGCAACCCACAATGCCAGCGTGAAGCTGACGACGAGGTTGACCATGCCGATCAAGGCAATACCCAGGATGCAGCGAATCACTTCCCGGATGCTCAAGCCAAAATCGAGCGTAGTCAGGGCATAACCGAAGTTGGCAGAGGAAAAGGCGACGTGGCGGATATCCAGCGGCAGGCCAAAACCCAGGCCTATGGCCGGCGTTAGTCCCAACATCAGGCCGAAAAAGAGATTGCCGCTCAAGCCGCCCATATTCTGGTCAATGTAGGCGCCAACCCGGTCTGCTTTTTCCTTGCCAGCCCATCGTTTCAGCCAGGGCAGGTGAGCGACCCGCTTGCCGATTTCAGCGTAGGCGGCGAGGTTGTCGAAATATCCCGACACCAGCCCGGCCACGAATAGCCAGACCCCGGCAATGGCCGCAAAAATCAGAGCAGCGCTGCCGAACGGGTCGATTTCATGCAGCAGATGTTGCGCCTTGTCGGTACTGATCAGACTGATTCCGGCGACTCCGGCCAGCATCCCCAACAGCAAGGCCAGCGGCAAGGCAGCCATGACATTGCCGGCGATGGCGGCAAGCTGGCTACGCAAGGTGGCGATGGACAGATCGGTCAAGCGCTGCATGTCCCGGATGCGGCCTTGCGTCTGACTGATGGTGCCGGCGATGGCAGCCGCCGTCATGGCTGGTTGCTTGGTGGCGATGATGAAATGCAGAACATGCACCAGCGCAAAACCCAGGCCGTAAATGGCGCCATTGAGCAGCGCCTGGTTAAGCAGTGCCAGATGCAGGCTGCTGCCCAGCAGTTTGAGCAACGCCAGCAGCGCGATCAGGATGCCTGCGCCTGCTGCGGCACGCCAGATGCCCAGCCATTCCACCCGATTTTGAGCAATGTAATGTTCACCGGTATGCGCCGCGTTTTCCGTAACGCGTAGCGCCATGTGCCCGGCAAGATCGGAAAAATGTTTGCGCAAACTGTTGTGTTGCCGCTCGCCGTCCAGCGCGTGCATCATCAGTGCCGACCAATGGCTGGCTAGTTGGGTGCGCGCGTCTGGGTCGTAGTACGCCGACATGACACGCAGTAGCAGTTCCAGTCTGCTCAGGTGTTGCTCGAGCCGGATCAGCAGGTAGGAGAGAGACATGCTGGTGCCGCGCATGAGCGCAGCCTGCCGGGCGCGACTGACTTCGTCCCGGCATTGGGCCAGTAGAACCAGCGCATGCTTTTCATCCTCGGAAATGGTGCTGGCTTCCGCCAGGGATTGCCGATAATCGGATGCAAACTTCAGCACTTCGCTATTGAGCGCGATAAAAGGCGACAATCCTTCGCGGATACGGGGACGTATCCGCGCCAGTTCTGGCTCCAGCCCCATCGCGCCGATGCGGTGAGATATTTCCAGAACCGCGTCGAGCATCGGATGCAGGACGCTCTTCAGCGTTTGTTCCGGCAGTTTTTCCAGATTGACCGCTGCCCAGAAGCGTTCCCGCTGTTCTGCCGAGATCGGCGCCATCCGCTTTTGCCCATCCGGGAACAGGAAGTGGACGCAATCTTTTAACTCGTTCAGGTCAAGCACTTCTGGCAAAAGCTTGTGTACCAGTTTTCGCCGCAACTCCGAAAAGAACCCGGTATTCGGCAACAAACCGGCACTGGCAAAGAAAGCGGTGGAGTGACGCGTAGCAAACAGGTCGGCCAGATTATTTCGTAGCGCCGTCTGGTAGGCGTCATTCTCGTTCAGCAGACGGACCAGCGTTTCCCAGGCTGCCACGGCAGAGGCCTCATCCTCGCGTGATTTCGGCTTCAATGCGGCTATCAGCGAGGTGAGGGCGTCCAGCGAATCACCGTCTGACTCGGTTAGCCGCTGGAGCGCAGTCTGGATAGCCTTTTCTATGGGACTGGTCACGCCCGCTTCTTTTACCCGCCGACTTTGGGCAGGCGATCCAGCGCTGCCTTGATGGCTTCCTCCGGATAAGCGAAGTCTTCCAGCTTGCCGCTGAAGTAGCTGTCATACGCGCCCATGTCGAAATGGCCATGCCCGGAAAGGTTGAAGAACAGCGTCTTGGCTTCGCCGCTTTCCTTGCAGCGTAGAGCCTCGTCGATACAGGCAGCAATCGCGTGGTTGGATTCCGGCGCGGGGATGATGCCTTCGGCGCGTGCAAAAGTGACGCCCGCCTGGAAAGTGGCCAGTTGCGGTACTGCCACGGCTTCCAGCAATTTTTCGTGATAAAGCTGCGAAACCAGCGCTGAGTCGCCGTGGTAACGCAGGCCGCCAGCATGGATGCCGGGCGGCATGAAATCGTGACCGAGTGTGTACATCAGCATCAGTGGGGTCATTTTTGCCGTGTCGCCAAAGTCGTAAGCGTAATGACCGCGTGTCAAGGTCGGGCAGGATGTCGGCTCGACCGCCACCAGGCGTATGTTCTTGCCCGCCGCCTTGTCAGCGAAGAACGGGAAGGCGACGCCGCCGAAGTTGGAGCCACCGCCACAGGGCGCGAAAATCATGTCCGGGTAGTCGCCCACTTTTTCAAACTGCTTCTTGGCTTCCAGTCCAATCACGGTCTGGTGCAACAGCACATGGTTGAGCACCGAGCCCAGCGCATAGTTGGTGTCAGCGCGTGAAGCCGCATCCTCGACCGCTTCCGATATGGCAAGCCCAAGCGAGCCGGGATTGTCCGCATCGGCAGCCAGCGCGGCGCGCCCGGTATTGGTTTCCATGCTGGGACTGGCAAAAACTTCAGCGCCCCAGGCCTGCATCATGGAACGGCGATACGGCTTCTGGCCATAGCTCACCTTGACCATGTATACCCGCACTTCCAGGCCAAACATCTGACCGGCCAGCGCCATTGAGCAACCCCATTGTCCCGCGCCGGTTTCCGTGGCGATGCGCTTGATGCCCGCTTCCTTGTTGTAGTAGGCCTGCGCAATGGCGGTATTGGGCTTGTGCGACCCGGCCGGGGACACGCCTTCATACTTGTAGTAGATCTTTGCCGGTGTGCCAAGCGCCGCTTCCAGACGGTGCGCGCGGAACATCGGCGAAGGGCGCCAGAGCTGGTAGATCTCACGTACTTTTTCAGGAATATCGATCCAGCGTTGTGAAGAGACTTCCTGCTCGATGATGCTCATGGGGAAAATCGCCGTGAGCGCCTCCGGGCCGATCGGTTGGCCGTCCGGGCCAAGCGGCGGCGCGGGGGGATTGGGCATGTCGGCAACGATGTTGTACCACTGGGTCGGAATTTCGGATTCATCAAGCAGGATTTTGGTCTGTTGCATATCAGTCCCCATGTTGCGCAGCTAAAGGGATGATCATATCCCTAATGTTTTTAGCAGCCAAGTCGTGCCCATATGTGACGCAATCAGTGCTACCTTAACAAGCGGCGCTCATTCTTAACTTATGGAGGTGATGCCATGTTGCAAAGATTGCCAACCAATATCCAGGGCTGGGCCACCTATTTTGACCACGCCAGCTTGCCGGTCTTGAGGCATACGGTCGTCAGGCTGGCTGAAATGCGGGAAGATCTGGATTCGGTTTCCGGGCATGACATTGCCGAAGTTGTCTTGCATGACCCGCTCATGACCCTGAAAGTCATCCGCTACATCCAAGCCAAGCGCATGGGGCAATCCAGCCGGACGGAAATCACCACCATCGACCACGCCCTCATGATGCTGGGGTTGACGCCTTTCTTTCGCCATTTCTCTGAACTATCCATCATTGAAGACGCGCTGGCGCAGCACCCGCTGGCGCTGGAGGGGGTGCGGCATGTCATTCTGCGCGCCCGTCACGCCGCCTGCTTTGCCAGCGATTGGGCCATGTTACGGGTGGACAGGGAAGTGGAAGAAGTCGAAGTGGCCGCGCTGCAGCACCATCTGGTCGAAATCCTGATGTGGGTCTATGCGCCTGAGCCCATGATCCGAATGACGAACCTCCTGAAAAGCCAAACCGGTATGCGTAGCGCCGATGCGCAAGTGGAGGTGTTTGGCTTCAAACTGAATGACTTGCAACTCAAACTGGTAGCGCAATGGCATCTACCCCAATTGCTGCGCTCGCTGATGGACGACACCCGCACCCTGCTGCCGCGCCAGCGTTGCGCCCTGCTGGCCGTCGCGCTGGCGCGCCACCACGCCAACGGATGGGAAGACCCTGCGCTACCGGACGATTACCAAAGTATCGCCAAGCTGCTTGGCCTCAGCGAAGAAGGCGCGATTGGAAGGATACAGCGAGTAGCCGGACAGGTTGCCAATGAGCTGGTTTGGTATGGAGAGGCTAAGGAGTAGGGGCGAATTCATTCGCCAATTCGGTACTATCCAAGGGCATCAGATCACCGTCAATATCAGGAAACTCATCCGTGATCGGCTCAAGCGTGGTGAGCAGAGCCAGCAGGTCGAGTTTCTTTTCCACCGCCCCCTGAGTCAGACGATTGCCTTCCTTGTGAATGACCACTTGTAAATCCCCAGAAAACTCGAATTTTAGCAGGATGTACAGGCTATGCCTGACGTGGCTTATGCGTCAAGCGCTGACCACTCTTGAAACAGGGTTTATCACCCCTATCTACCTCTCCACGAAACATTTAGTCCAACCCCGGAGATGATACAAATGACCGTTGAAGCACATAAGGAAACCCTGGGTTTTCAGGCTGAAGTCAAGCAACTGCTGAAGCTGATGATTCATTCCCTGTACAGCAACAAGGAAATTTTTCTGCGCGAGCTGATTTCCAATGCCTCTGACGCATCGGACAAGTTGCGCTTTGAAGCGCTGTCTGACGATGCGCTGTGGGAAACCGATCCTGAACTGAAAATCCGCGTGAGTTTTGATAAAGCTGCGCGCACGATCACTCTTTCCGATAACGGTATCGGCATGAATCGCCAGGAAGTGATCGAGCACATCGGCACCATCGCCAAATCCGGCACCCGCCAGTTTTTCGAGGCATTGAGCGGCGATCAGGCGAAAGACGCGCATTTGATCGGGCAGTTTGGCGTCGGCTTTTACTCGGCTTTCATCATCGCCGACAAGGTCACGCTGATTACCCGCCGCGCGGGTCTGGGCGCGGAGCATGGTGTGCAGTGGGAATCTGCCGGGGAAGGCGATTACACGCTGGAAACTGTGAGCAAGCCCGGTCGTGGTACCGATGTGATCCTGCATCTGCGCGAAGGCGAAGACGAACTGCTTTCCAGCTATCAGATCAAATCCATCATCCGCAAATATTCCGACCACATCACCCTGCCTATCCTGATGAACAAGGAAGAGTGGGACGCCGAGAAGAAGGAAACCGTGGTCAAGGACGAAGAAGAGGCCGTCAACCAGGCCTCCGCGCTATGGGCCCGCCCCAAGAGCGAGATCACCCAGGAGCAGTACGACGAATTTTACAAACATGTGGCGCATGATTTTGAAGTGCCGCTGGCCCATGTTCACGCCAAGGTGGAAGGCCGCCAGGAATACACCCAGTTGCTTTACATCCCGGCGCGCGCGCCCTTCGACTTGTGGGACAGGGAACAGCGCCACGGCATCAAGCTGTATGTGCGCCGCGTCTTCATCATGGATGACGCCAAGCAACTCATGCCTTACTACCTGCGCTTCGTGCGCGGAGTGATCGACTCCAACAATCTGCCGCTCAACGTGTCGCGCGAAATTCTGCAAGAGAGCAAGGACATCGAAGCCATTCGCGGCGGATCGGTGAAGAAGGTTCTGGGGATGCTGGATGACCTGGCGGAAAATCAGGCAGAAAAGTACGCCACTTTCTGGAAGGAATTCGGCCGCGTCATCAAGGAAGGCGTGGGCGAAGATTTTGCCAACAAGGAGCGTATCGCCAAACTGCTGCGTTTTGCCTCGACCCTGACGGATAGCGAAGACCAGACAGTTTCATTTGCCGACTACATCAGCCGCATGAAGCCAGGTCAGGACAAGATCTATTACGTCACCGCCGACACCTTCGCCGCCGCCAAAAACAGCCCGCACCTGGAATTTTTCCGCGCCAAGGGTGTGGAAGTCCTGCTGCTGGCCGATCGCGTGGACGAGTGGATGATTTCCCACCTGACCGAATTCGATGGCAAGACCCTGCAATCCGTAGCCAAGGGCGACCTCGATCTGGACAAACTGGCTGACGAAGAAGAAAAGAAAGAACAGGCGCAGGAGGCCGACGACTTCAAGGGACTGGCCGATCAGATTCAGGCGTCGCTGGGCGACAAGATCAAGGAAGTGCGCGTCACGCATCGCCTGACCACTTCCCCTGCCTGTCTGGTGGCGGGTGAGCACGACATGAGCGGCAATCTGGAACGCCTGCTCAAGGCAGCCGGGCAGAACGTGCCGACCAGTAAACCAATTCTGGAAATCAACCCCAAACACGCGCTGGTCAAGCGTTTGAAAGGCCAGACCGACAGCGATAAATTTGGTGACTGGAGTCACATCCTGTTTGACCAGGCCTTGCTGGCAGAAGGCGGCCAACTGGAAGACCCGGCAAGCTTTGTCCGGCGCTTGAACGAGTTGTGGGTGACGCTGTAATTAACTCGGCTGGATTAAAAAAGGGCGCTGCGGCGCCCTTTTTTGTTGGCTCTTTGCATCAGGATTCAAACAGTTCGGCGTGGGAGCCTGCTCGCACGAAGTTCACGATCTCGTTATTGCCATTGCCCTGAAGCTGATAGATCAGCAGGAAATCGCCGCCGATGTGGCATTCCAGATGATCGGCCCATTCGCCTTTTAGTGAAGCGAGCGCGGTGAGCGCGAATGATCGCGCGGGACTCCTCCATCGCCGCCCGTGTTTCAGTATTTGGAACCTTGAGTTCAAGCGGCATGGCCTGCTCGACCACTACACGCTTGAGGAAGATTCTTACCGCATCGGAAACAGACAAGCCCATCGCGGCAAGCGTCTCTGTCGCCTGTGCCTTGGTGTCATCATCCACGCGGACGTGAAGCATTGTTGAGGTAGCCATGGTGCTATTTCTCCTGATATTTTCAGGTGAAACAGTATCTCAATTGAGATACCGTTATCAAGATAAAAGTGACCCGCCGCCTACTCCGGCAACGCCAGGATCACCTGAACCAGTTGCGTCAGTTCCTGATCACCCTGCCGGGCCAGTTCCATGCATTCGGCAATCTCACTGCCTTGGCGCAGGGCTGCATCCAGCCTGGTTGCCAGCTCTGTCAGGCGGTTGGCACCCAAGGTGGCGGCCACGCCTTTGAGGCTGTGAGTCAGGCGTCGGGCTTCCTGGGTATCCCCCTCGACCAGTAGCGCCTGCACGCGCTTCATGTCTTCGCCCTGCGAATCGGCGAACACGCGCAGAAAGTGACGGTATTTCTTGGCGTCACCCCGGACGATGGCGAGCCCTTTGGCCGTTTCCAGTCCTGGAATCAGCAGCTGGGCCGGAATGGATGAGTCCTGGGCAGGGGCTGCACTTGCTCGTGTTTCAACAGGCAGGACAACGGCCTTTGCCGGCGGTTGAACATGGCCAGAACGTGGCAGCCAGCGCAGCAGGGTGGCGTAAAGATTGTCGGGGACTACGGGTTTGGCGACAAAGTCGTTCATGCCGGCGGCCAGGCAGGCATTTCTGTCCTCATCATAGGCATTGGCAGTCATGGCCAGAACCGGCAAGGAAGCGAGCCCAGGCTGGGCGCGTATTGCCCGGGTCGCGGCCAAGCCATCCATCTCCGGCATCTGTACATCCATCAGCACCAGGTCATAGGATTCTGCACTGATTTTCTCCAGCGCAATACGGCCATTCTCTGCCGTGTCCACCGACAACCCCACTCCATGCAGCAATTCCAGAGCGACCTCCCGATTGATCGGGTTATCCTCAGCCAGCAGGAGACGCGCACCGGTATGATTCTGGCGCAGCATGGCTTCGGCATCTCCTGAAATTTCACTGGGGCCGACAGGCATCACGCCATGGCCCCGCTGAAGCCGGGCGGTAAACCAGAAGGTGCTGCCCTTGCCTGGGACGCTTTCCACGCCAGCCTCGCCGCCCATCACGCGTGCCAGGTGGCGGGTGATGGTCAGTCCCAATCCGGTTCCACCATATTTCCGGGCGGTCGAAGCATCCGCTTGGGTGAAGGCATCAAACAGCGTCGGTAGCGCATCCGCCGCGATACCGATACCCATGTCCTGGACTTCAAATCGCACCAGCAAATTCTCGTCAGTTTCTTCCAGCAAATAGGCGCGCAGCCAGATTGTGCCGCTCTCGCTGAACTTGATCGCGTTGCTGGCGTAATTGAGCATGGCTTGGCGCAGTCGGGTCGCGTCCCCGCGTAGCCACGAGGGGACGTGATCGCCATCCAGCTCGATGACCAGCCCTTTGGCACGCGCCTGATCGGTGATCAGGGAGCGGGTGTCGTCCAGTACCCTTGCCAGGGCGAAATCGGTTTGTTCGAGCTTCAGTTGTCCGGCCTCGATTTTCGTTAAATCCAGTATGTCGTTGATGACGGACAGCAAGTGCTGGGCGGCCGTGTCGATTTTTTCAAGTCGCTCTCGCTGCTCTGGTACCTGGGTATTCTGATGCATGAGATAAGTCAGCCCGATGATGGCGTTCATGGGTGTGCGAATCTCGTGGCTCATGTTAGCCAGGAAAATACTCTTGGCCCGGTTGGCGCGATCAGCCTGATTTCGTGCGGTTTCCAGTTCTGCTGTCCGGATGGATACCAGCTCATTCAAATGATGGCGATGCTGATCCAGCTCCAGCCCCAAGCGCTTGCGCTCGGTGATGTCTTCCTTGACCGCCACGTAATTGCTGATCTGTCCATCGGGCTGACGGATAGGGGCGATGCTCATGAACTCGATATATTCGCGGCCATCCTTGTGCCGGTTGACGAGATCGCCCTTCCAGAACTCGCCTCGGGAAAGGGCTGCCCACATGGCCGTGTAGGTCTCTGGCGGGGTCTTGCCGGAATGAAACATGCGCGGATTGTTGCCTATGATCTCTTCCCTGCTGTAACCGGTGCTTTCCACGCAGGCATCGTTCACGTACTCGATATTGGCATGCAGGTCGGTAATGATGACGCATTCCGGGCTCTGTTCCACAGCCAGGACAAGTTTACGCAGTTGTTGCTCGGCCAGTCTGCGCTCGGTGATGTCCTCGCCAGAACTCAAGGAGCCGGAAAGCCCGCCTTGCCAGTCGGTCAGATAGGCATTGTGCCAGGCAATCAGGCGCAGGCGGCCATCTTGGCAAAGAACCCGGTTTTCAAAATACTCGACGGTCTTGATCTCCCCAGCCATGATGCGCTGAAAAACCGGATACACGGTTTCCATTCCTTCCGGCTGGGGCAGGCAGGTTTCGAACCAGTTGCAACCGAGCAACGCCTCATTTTTGTAGCCCAGCAATTCGCAACCGGCGCGGTTTATCATGGTGATGCGGCCTTCGCGATTGATCGCGACCATGATGGTCTGCACGGTATTGAGGTAGCGCTGATTGAGGTCGTGTTCCTGGCGTAGTGCTTCCTGGGCTTGCTGCAAGCTCCTGGCGGTAGCCAGTTGCTGGCGCTGGCGCAGCAGAAACAGGCTGGCGCCCGCCGTCAAGGCGGCCAGCAGGCCGCTCAGGCCGATCCAGATCGCCTCCTGCATGGCCTGAGCATACACTTCGGCACGGTCAAGTTTTGTCACCAGGAACCAGTCTGTATTGGAAATGGCGCGCACCACGCCAAAAACCGGTACGTCACGATAGTCCCGTCCAGCAAACACTTCGCCCTGGCGTACCTCGCCGCGTAGCACCTGTGGCGCCATCCGCTCCTTGAGCGTCAGCGGCACACGTACTTTCAACACCATGTCCTTGCGGTGGCGCAGCTCGCTCAGATGCAAGACGTGGTCGCCGTCACGCCTGACCAGCAGCGCTTCTCCGCTGGCGATTTTCCCGGACCAGGCTTGCAGGGTGGGAAGCAGCCAATCCGCCAGGTCAACACGCAGGACAAATAGCGGGGTCGGCGCAGGGATGCCGCTGATCGGCACGATGAAATCCATGTACACGTGATCGCCCGGGCCCAGGTAGGGGCCCAGCCGATGAATTTTGCCGTTCTGCGAGACTGTGAGCGCGGCTGCCCGCAAATCCGGGGCTATCTCGCGCGGGGTTCCCTCGCTGGCCCACAGGGGTTCCCCTGCCGGATCGAGTAGCATGGCGGCGCGGTAGCCATAGCTGGCGCGCAACTGTTCAAAGCGCTTCTGCAGCCTGCCAGCCAGTGCCAATTCACCCGTTTCAAGCCGGTGTTGGTAGACCTCGGGCAGGAACGGAGCGGTTCTGAAAAATTCCATGTTTCCATGTCTCTCCTTCAACCAGTCCTCGATTTGCCGGGTTTTGTGATCGGAGATCGCCTGAAGTCGGGACGCTTCCTTTTCACGCTGCTGGATGAAGGTATGACCGATCCCGGTTGCGGTCATGGCAAGGATGGCGGCGACCAGCAATATGAATGGCAGGTTCCAGCGCAACGGGCTTTTTTGGGAGGGCGCGGGCATTATGGGCAGTGGTTCGAGCCGGGAATGGCGCAGGCCTGACTGATCGTTGCAATCACGGTGTTGCCGTTACCCCGGTATTCCAGATGATCGAAGCTCAGTTTGCGGGCCATGGCAATGCCACGACCATGCAGGTCGAAGGCGCGGTCCGGGGAAAAATCAAGATAGCCTTGCCAGTCAAAGCCATCGCCCTGATCCTGGATGGTAAATGCCAGCGATCCTGGCTGGCGCTGAAAATGGATTTCGACATAGCGTTCGCAGTACTGGTCCAATCGCAGGCGGCGCTGAACTTCTTCCTGCCAACCGCCCTCAAGGAGCAGTGCGCCTTTTTCAGCATAGGAGATAGCCAGGTTGCCATGTTCGACAGCATTCACCAGCAGTTCCTGCAAGCCATGAATGGCGCGTTCCGGTTCCGGGCAGGCGCGGGCAAGATAATTAGCCAGCAGGCGGCCTTCATCCAGGTTATGAAAGCGAAAACAGCCGGTCTGCATCAAGGCCAGCGGGCGCTCGGCTCGTCTGACGCTTTCGACCATCTCTCGAAGATCCCGGCTCTGTTGCAGCGCGGCACTGACTACAGCCAGCAATACTTCAGCCTCAAAGGGCTTGGTCAGGTAGTAGTAAGCGCCCTGGGCCAGGCCTTCGCGGATGCTTTCCCTGTCCGCCTGAGCGGTTTCCATGATGACCGGAATGTGGGCAATGGCAGGGTCGCTCTTGATTCTGCCCAAGAGTTCCATTCCATCCATGTGAGGCATGCTTCGGTCCAGCAGGATGACATCGTAGCCGGGCCCATCCTTCTGCAAGTGCTCCCAGGCCACCAGGCCGTCGGCGCAAACCGTGACTTCATAACCTTGGGCGCTGAGCAGGTCTTGAATGATGCTGGCAATGATCTCTGCATCTTCCGCCAGCAGGATGCGCGTGGGGTCATTCATGACGCTCACTCCCCAAATACCACGACGGTTTGAATTGGATACGGAAACTTGCCTGTGACATGGGACGCTCCAAACCGGAAAAATCCTGCTGAGAAACTACGTCTTGTATGGATGCATTGTAGAATGGATATCGTGAGTCAACCAGATCAGGATGCCGATCTGGTGAAATATCAGGGTTATCCCTAGTTTCTGGTCGGGTTTGCGCCCATTCCCTTCCTATCTTGTCGTGTTTCTGAAAGGTATTCCATGCGTTACAGCCTGCCCTTCCGCTTGTCGTTGCTATTTGTCCTGATTTTTTTCAGCGCGTTATCGTTAGCCCAAGACTTTGCCAAAAGCCTGCCTGCCACGTTTGAAGGCAAACTGCCCTGCGCCGACTGCCCCGGTACGCTGTGGACATTGAAGCTGTCGCCCGACCAAAGTTATCGCCTGAACGTGGAATACCTGGAGCGCCAGGGGAACGATGAGAAAAAAATCGAAAAAACCGGTCGCTGGAAACTGGATGCCGACCAGCGCAAGCTGACGATCTCGCAAAAAGGCCAGCCCGACGAGCGTTTTGAAATTCTGGATGCCAACACCCTGCGCAAGCTGGACATGAATGGCCGCCCCATCCTCAGCGAGTTGAACTATGTACTCAAGCGGTATGGCTCCACGTCGACCGCCAAGCTGACCGACACTTACTGGAAACTGGTTCAACTGGATGGCGAACCCATTGCGGCCGACCAGGAGAAAAAGGATGAGCAGCATATCGTGCTCGCCCAGGAAAACCAGCGACTCACGGGTTTCGCCGGTTGTAACCGGATCATAGGCGGATACCAGCTCGAAGATCAGCGCATCGCGTTCAGCATGGCAGTCAGCAGAAGAGCCTGTTTCAAGGGTGAAGAAGCCGAGGCAAAATTTCTCGCCACCCTGAGTCAGGCCGCACGCTGGAAAGTGGACGGGCAGAACATGGAATTGTTCGATCAGGCAGGAAAAACGATTGCCCGTTTCCAGGCCGCGTACTTGCGCTGAAACGAGATGCTTACTCAGACCAGACTGCGGCTGAGTAATGCGTTCGAATATTCTGGTCTACCGTGAGCAGAGGCGCTTCGCGACAGGCGGCTTGTGCAACGATGATTCGGTCAAAAGGGTCGCACGTCCAATCGAGCGTTCCCTGGCGCTATTTTGGGTGCTACAGCAGGTGTTTCAGTTTGACCCAGATACTTTCCATGATAATCACCTGCGCTTCAGCGGTGGGATGGAGGTTGTCTTCCTGAAACCCGTCGCGTCTGCTGGCCATGCCTTCCAGCATGAAAGGCAGCAAGGCGGTGCCATGCTTAGCAGCCAGGGCAGGGTAGATGGCGGCAAAGCTCTCGGTGTAAGTCAGGCCATAGTTGGACGGCAAGCGCATGCCGATCAGCAACACACGGGTCTTGCGGGCGAGGCAGGCTGCCATGATGGTGTCCAGATTATCCTTGGCAGCTGACAGGGAGCGGCCGCGCAGTCCGTCGTTGACGCCCAGTTCGATGATGACGATATCCGGCTTGTGGGTATTCAGCGTGGCATTGATGCGCGCGGCGCCGCCGGCGGTGGTTTCGCCGCTGATGCTGGCATTGACGAGTCGGTGGTTATACGGCTTACTGCTGAGGCGCTGTTGCAGTAGACTCACCCAGCCCGCTTCAGCCGCGATGCCGTAATTGGCGGACAGGCTATCACCGAATACCAGAATGGTCTGCCCGGCTCCGGCGGCGGGAGCAACCAACAACAACAGACTCAATAACCAGCGAACCAGCATGACTTCTCCCAATGATCCTTTCATTGTGCAGGCGAGTCGCCTGTCCAGGCAAGTACCTGTCGGCGATGGCTTGCTGACCATCCTGCATCAGCTTGATCTGGCCATCGCCAGCGGCGAGTCGGTGGCGATCATCGGCGCGTCAGGCTCCGGTAAATCGACGCTGCTGGGCTTGTTGGCGGGGCTGGATCGGCCTACTGGCGGCGAAGTAAAAATCAACGGGGAAAATCTGTTTGCGCTGGATGAGGATGGCCGCGCCGCTTTGCGCGGGCGCCTGATCGGCTTCGTGTTTCAGTCCTTTCAGTTATTGCCTGCGCTGACTGCGCTGGAAAACGTCATGCTACCGCTGGAACTGGCCGGGTCGGCATCGGCGCGCGAGTTGGCGCTGACTGTCCTGCAACGAGTGGGCTTGGGCGAACGCCTGCAACATTACCCCAAACATCTCTCCGGCGGCGAGCAACAGCGCGTCGCCATCGCGCGCGCTTTCGTCACGCATCCCAGATTGTTGTTTGCCGATGAGCCAACCGGCAATCTCGACAGCGCCACCGGTGCGCGCATCATCGACCTGCTGTTCGAGCTGAATCGTGAACAGGGCGCCACGCTGGTTCTGGTCACTCACGATGCCGAGCTGGCTGCGCGCTGCGACCGCAGGCTGCGGTTGCTGGATGGACGGCTGGAGGAGCCATGCTAGAAACCTTGTTTCAACCACGAAACACACGGAATACACGGAAAAATCAGCCTGTTGGATTTGTTTATGCCCAGCTTTACTTGTGCCCAGCATCATCGGGTATCGGGTATTTATCCATTCACTTATCTGGAGATAGGTCATTGCAGAGTATCTTTTTGAAATATTTCGTGTGTTTCGTGGTTCAACAGGGTTTTTAAGGATGAACCTGCTGCGCCTATCCTGGCGGATGCTGCTGCGCGAATGGCGGGCGGGCGAGCTTTACGCCCTGAGTTTTGCCTTGCTCATTGCGGTGGGCGGGGTGACTGCCGTGGGCTTCTTTACCGACCGGGTCAATCAGGCGCTGACGACCGAAGCCAGCCAGTTGCTGGCGGCAGATTTGATGCTGACTGCGGATCATGAGATGGCTGACGAATTTATCGCGGAAGCCCGTCGGCGGGATCTGTCGCCAGTTCGTATCCTGATTTTTCCGAGCATGGTCATTGCTGCGAATGGAAACCAGTTGGCCGAAATCAAGGCCGTGTCGCCCGGCTACCCGTTGCGCGGCAAGCTGCGCATTCAGCCTGATGCAGGCGTAGGGGGCGAGCAAGTCGCATCCGGCATTCCCGAACCCGGCACGGTATGGCTGGACGCCCGTTTGCTGGCAGTCTTGCAACTGAGGCTAGGCGATTCGCTGGAATTGGGGGCGGCGCGTTTCAGGGTCTCGGCGCTGCTGAGCTTCGAGCCGGATCGCGGCGGAGGGCTATTCAGCATCGCGCCGCGCCTGATGATGAACGCCCAGGATTTGCCCGCTACCGCGCTGATCCAGCCGGGCAGCCGGGTCAGTTACCGCATTTTGCTGGCTGGAAGCTCTGGGAAGATTGCGGCCTACAGAGATTGGGCGTCAGCGCTTCTTTCTCGCGGCGAGCGGCTGGAAGGCGTGCGCGATGGCCGTCCGGAGATTCGCTCTGCGCTGGAGCGGGGCGGAAAATTTCTCAACCTGGCTGCGCTCGCCAGCCTGATTTTGGCTGCACTGGCGATTGTCTTGTCGGCGCAACGCTTTCTTGAGCGTCACCTGAATGGCTGCGCGGTGATGCGCTGCGCCGGGGCGAGCCAGAGTCAGATTTTCCGGCTCTATTTTTACCAGTTTTTGTGGCTGGGCTTGCTGGCCAGTCTTGCGGGCAGCGCCCTCGGTTACGGTGCGCAACAGGTGCTGGCATGGCAGATGGGAGGCTTGCTGGTAGCGGAACTGCCCGCGCCTTCATGGCTGCCGCTGGCTCAGGGCTTGCTCGCCGGATTGCTGACCTTGTTGGGCTTCACGCTGCCTTTCTTGCAGCGTCTGAAGCGGGTTCCGCCGATTTGGGTTTTGCGGCGCGAGCTGGGCGGTGCGCAACGTCTGGGGTTATCCAGCTTCGCCGCTGGCGCAGCGGTGCTGCTGGTTCTGCTGTTGTGGCAGGCGGGGGAAATCCGGCTGGGGCTGACCGTGCTGGCTGGCCTGGCTGCCGTGGTGATCGTGGCGCTGGGACTGACGCACGCCCTGATTCATCTGCTCGCCCCTTTGCGGCATAGTGCGGGCGCGAGGGGAATGACATGGCGCTATGGTCTGGCGAGCCTGGTGCGGCGGCGTCATGCCAGCGCAGCCCAAGTGGTGGCGCTGGGCTTGGGGCTGACCACGCTGCTGATCCTGACCCTGGTGCGCGGCGATTTGCTGCAAAGCTGGCAGAGTACCTTGCCGCCGCAGGCCCCCAATCGTTTCATCATCAATATCCAGCCGGATCAGGTGATTCCCCTGCAAACTTTTCTCGCCCAGCACGGCTTGCCTTCTCAGGCGCTGTTCCCCATGGTGCGCGGGCGCTTGCTGGCCATCAACGAGCAACCGGTCTCTGCGTCGGATTATGCGGAAGACCGAACCCGACGCCTGGTGGAGCGGGAGTTCAACCTGTCCTGGGCCGAGCAACTGCAAAGCGATAACCAGATTGTCGCCGGACATTGGTGGGAAAAGCGTCCCATAGACCCGGCCCAGTGGTCGGTTGAAGAGGGGATCGCCAAGAATCTGGGTATCAGCCTTGGCGACAAACTGACTTATCAGGTGGCGGGGAAGAAATTCAGCGCCACCGTCACCAGTTTGCGCAAAGTGGACTGGGATTCCTTTCGCGTCAATTTCTTCGTGATTGCCCCACCCGCCTTGCTGGAAGGGCATCCGGCCAGCTACATCACGGCTTTTTATTTGCCCGCTACCCTCTCTCCTAACTCTCTCCCGAAGGGAGAGAGGGACGCAGGCTCGCTTCGCGAGTTTCAGATGAGAGGCGAATCCGTGCTCGACAAAATGGTCAAAGCCTTCCCCAACCTGACCGTGATCGATGTAGCGGCTCTGATGACCCAGGTGCGCGCCATGATGGAACGGATTGCCGCCACCGTGGAATTCGTCTTTCTGTTCACGCTGGCGGCGGGTCTGATGGCGTTGTACGCGGCCATCGCCGCCACCCGCGAGGAACGCATGGTCGAGGCCGCCGTCATGCGCACGCTGGGCGCGAGCGGCAGGCAGTTGCTGTTGAGCCAGATGGCGGAGTTCATCCTGATCGGCCTGCTGGCCGGAACCGTGGCAGCCCTGGCTGCGACCGGGCTGGGTTACGCACTGGCGACACGGGTATTTCACCTGCCTTACCAGCTCAACCCTTGGCTGTGGATCATCGCCCTGATCGCAGGCGTGCTGGGCGTGGGTCTGGCGGGTTGGCTGGGTGTTCGCGGGGTGCTGCGCCAGCCGCCGTTGAAAACTTTGGGGCGGTTTTTATAATGTATATACATAATCGACTTGGTAATATATACTTTTACCTGTCGTGTTCAAATGAGATGGGGTCAATATCATGATGACAGCTCGCGTATTTAAGAGCGGAAATTCACAGGCGGTGCGTATCCCGCGTGAATTCATGCTTGACGTCAAAGAAGTGGAAATTTTCCGGCGCGGTGACGAGCTTGTTTTGCGCAAGCTTAACCGCACATTGAAAGGGGCGTTTCTACTGCTTTCTTCCATGCCAGCGGATTTCATGCAGGATGGCCGGAATGACAGCCTGCCACAGGAACGTGAAACGTGGATTTGATTTACCTTTTGGATACCAATATTTGCATTTACATCGCGCGTCATCGCCCTCCTGAAGTGGCGGCCCGGTTTGAAGCACTGGAAGTCGGGCAAGTCGCCATGTCGGTTGTCACTTATGGCGAACTCCACAATGGTGCAATGAAAAGCCAGCAGCGCGAGCAGTCGCTGGCGAAGCTGGCGCAATTTCTGGAGTACATTCCTGTCATGCCCATGTCTGAGACGGTGGGAGTGCGTTACGGTGAAATTCGCAGCCACCTTGAACGCGCAGGCACACCCATCGGCAACAATGATTTGTGGATTGCTGCTCATGCCCTGGATGAGGGCATCACACTGGTAAGCAACAATCTGCGCGAATTCGAGCGCGTACCCGCCTTGAAAGTTGAAAACTGGGTCAGCGCAAGCCAAGCGCCAAATATCGCAAATCAAGTGCCAAATATTTAAGATTACGGAGAACCCCTGATGCAAACGATCACACCTCTCACCGCGCTTTCCCCTCTCGACGGGCGCTATCACAATAAAA
This sequence comes from Sulfuricellaceae bacterium, assembly GCA_030690895.1. GTDB lineage: Bacteria > Pseudomonadota > Gammaproteobacteria > Burkholderiales > Sulfuricellaceae > Sulfurimicrobium. The sequence goes on along the minus strand of JAUYFQ010000063.1, from coordinate 4,570 downwards.
TCGACGGCCTGCGCCCCTATTTCAGCGAATTCGGCCTGATCCGCCATCGCGTGTTGGTGGAAGTGGAATGGCTCAAGGCGCTGAGCCGGGAAGCCGCCATTGCTGAAGTGCCGGCTTTTTCAGCAGCCACCCTGGCCGAACTGGATCAACTGATCAGCGCTTTCTCGGAAGCCGACGCGCAGGCGGTCAAGGACATCGAAAAAACCACCAATCACGATGTCAAAGCCGTCGAATACTGGCTCAAGAACAAACTCGCCGCTAACGCCGAAGTGATGAAAGTCAGCGAATTCATCCATTTCGCCTGTACCTCGGAAGACATCAACAACCTCTCCCATGCCCTGATGCTAAAGGCGGCGCGCGACGGCGTAATGCTGCCAGGGCTAGAAAAAGTCATCGCCCGGCTGCGCGAACTGGCGCACGAACTGGCCGCGCAACCCCTGCTCTCGCGCACCCACGGCCAACCGGCTTCGCCTTCTACCGTCGGCAAGGAACTGGCCAACGTGGTGTACCGCCTGGAGCGCCAGAGGGCGCGTATCAACAACGTCGAGATTCTGGGAAAAATCAACGGCGCGGTGGGCAACTACAACGCCCATGTATCCGCCTACCCGGATTTCGACTGGGAGCAATTCGCCAAAAACTTCGTGGAAGGGCTGGGTTTGACATTCAACCCCTACACCATCCAGATCGAACCGCACGACTACATGGCCGAGTTGTTTGACGCCTTTGGGCGTTCCAACACCATCCTGATCGACATGGATCGCGACATCTGGGGCTATATTTCAGTTGGCTATTTCAAGCAGAAGGTCAAGGCGGGGGAGGTGGGTTCCTCCACCATGCCGCACAAGGTCAACCCGATTGATTTTGAAAATTCGGAAGGCAACCTGGGGCTGGCCAACGCCGTATTGCGCCACCTCTCCGAAAAGTTGCCGATCTCGCGCTGGCAGCGCGACCTGACGGATTCCACCGTGCTCCGCAACATGGGCGTGGGTCTGGGTTATACCCTGCTGGCCTACGAGTCCACCCTGCGCGGCCTGGGCAAGCTGGAAGTCAACCCGCAGCGTTTGGATGATGATCTCGACCACAACTGGGAAGTCCTCGCCGAACCGATCCAGACCGTGATGCGCCGCTACGGCGTGGAAAATCCTTATGAGCAATTGAAAGAACTGACGCGCGGCAAGGGCATCAACCGCGACACGCTGCACGCCTTCATCAAGACGCTGACGATTCCGGATAGCGAGAAAGATCGCCTGTTGCAGATGACACCGGGTAATTACATCGGGATTGCGGTCGAACTGGCGAAGCGGGTGTAAACAGCGTTTTGAAGATGTGACAGGGGGATAAGCCTGGGCTAAAATACACATCTGGAGGTGTATATGCGAACCAATATTGTGATTGACGACCAACTGGTGTCCGCCGCCATGAAATTGGCTGGCGTTAGAACCAAGCGTGAAGTGGTGGATTTGGCATTGCGGCGTTTGGTGATTTCCGCACGGGAGGAAAATATTCTCGATCTGGTAGGGCAGGACATGATCGCTCCGGATTACGATGTACGCGCAGTGCGTTCGGCGATGGGCGCGCGTCGTGATCCTGGTTGATAGTTCGGTCTGGATCGACTTGTTGCGCGACGTGCAAACGCCGCAGACGCTGGTTCTGAGAGATTTGCTATCCCGACACAAAGCCGCGCTGGCACAGGTGATTTATCAGGAGATTTTGCAGGGAGCCGCGTCGCCGGAACGTTTTGACAAGCTCAAACGCTATTTCAGCACCCTGCCTTTTCTTGAAGCGAGTCACCCGATTCAAACCTGGGAGGCAGCAGCGGAAATTTATATGCGTTGCCGTCAGCAAGGCTTCACGCCTCGCAGCCCTCACGATTGTTTGGTGGCGCGCATTGCGCTTGAGCATGACGCATTGCTGCTCCACGACGACAAGGATTTTGAGGTAATAGCCAAAGTGGAGCCTGGCCTCAGGCTGTTTGTCGCGGTTTGACGTTGCCTTGGCTTGTGTCCTTTTGGGTATCCCCGTTAGTTGGACGTGATAAACTTCGCGTCCTTTTTTCCTGATCGTTCATCTTTCCCATGCCTCTGATTCAACTCGACAAAATTTCCCTGGCCTTCGGCCATGTTCCTCTTCTTGATCACGCTGAACTGGTGCTCGAACCCGGTGAGCGGGTAGGGTTGATCGGGCGCAACGGAACGGGCAAGTCCAGTCTGCTGAAAGTGATTGCCGGGACGACCCCGCCGGATGATGGCAAGGTGTGGCGCGCGCCGGGCATGAAAATGGCCTATGTAGAGCAGGAACCGGAACTCGATCCCGAGCATACGGTGTATGAAGCCGTGGCCGAAGGACTGGGTGACGCGCATCGCCTGCTGGTCGAATATCATCAGGTGGCTCACGACATGGGCGATCCCGATGCGGATATGGATGCCTTGCTGGAGCGTATGCACGACTTGCAGGGGGAGCTTGAGGCGCACGATGGCTGGAACAAGAAAGCCCGCGTGGAGAGTACCCTGAGCAAGCTGGCGCTGCCGGAGGATGTCAAAGTCGGTGCGCTGTCCGGCGGGCAGAAAAAACGCGTGGCGCTGGCGCGCGCGCTGGTGATGCAGCCTGAATTGCTGTTGCTGGACGAGCCAACCAACCACCTCGACCTGTCCGCCATCGAATGGCTGGAAGGGCTGCTGAACGAATTTTCCGGCAGCGTCATGCTGATTACCCACGACCGGCGCTTTCTGGACAATGTGGCAACGCGCATCGTCGAGCTGGATCGCGGCCTGCTGACCGGATTCAACGGCAATTTCAGCGCTTATCAGATCAAAAAGCAGGAATTGCTGGAAATCGAGGCGGTTCACAACGCCCAGTTCGACAAGGTGCTGGCGCAGGAAGAGGTCTGGATACGCAAGGGCATCAAGGCGCGCTGTACCCGCAACGAAGGCCGCGTGCTCAGGCTGGAATCTCTGCGCCGCGAGCGAGCAGAACGCCGCGAGCGCAGCGGCACGGTCAACCTCAATGTCGATCAGGGCGAGCGCTCAGGCAAGCTGGTGGCGGAGTTGGAGGAGGTCAGCAAGGCTTATGGCGACAAAATACTGATCCAGAATTTTACCGGGCGCGTCATGCGTGGCGACAAGATCGGCCTGGTCGGCCCCAACGGCGCAGGCAAGAGCACCTTGCTCAAGCTGATTCTGGGCGAACTCCAGCCCGATACGGGGTCAGTGAAGCTGGGAACCAAGCTGGCCGTCGCCTACTTCGACCAGTTCCGCACCCAACTGGATGAAGAAGCCACCCTGGCGGACACCATCAGCAAGGGCAGCGATTTCGTCGAGATCGGGGGTGAGAAGAAGCATGTCATCAGCTACCTGGAAGATTTCCTGTTTGCACCCCAGCGCGCCCGTTCCCCGGTGAAAAGCCTCTCCGGAGGCGAACGCAACCGCCTGCTGCTGGCGCGCCTGTTTACTCGTCCAGCCAACATTCTGGTGCTGGACGAACCGACCAACGACCTCGATATCGAAACCCTGGAACTGCTCGAATCCCTGTTGCAGGAATACAGCGGCACGGTGCTGCTGGTGAGCCACGACCGGACTTTCCTGGATAACGTGGTGACCCAGGTCATCGCTTTCGAGGGGGACGGAAAATTGCAGGAATATGCCGGCGGCTACGACGACTATGTACGATCCAAGGCTGCACGCGATGCGGTGCCGGAAAAGAAGCCGGAGCTGGTCAGAAAATCAGCCCCCAAATCGGCTCCCAAAGTAAAGCTGAGCTTCAACGAGACCCGCGAACTGGAATCCCTGCCGGGCAAGATCGAGGCGCTGGAAAAAGAGCAGGGAGAAATCGGCACAAAACTGGCCGAGGCGGCGATTTATCGCGATGACCCGCAGGAAGCCAAACGCTTGCAGGCGCGCGTCAATGTGATCGAGGAAGCCTTGCTTGGGGCGCTGGCGCGCTGGGAAGTGTTGGAGGAAAAGCAGAAGGCTACAGAGTAAGCAGAGCTTGCGTGTAGACACAAACTCTATTATCGTGGCCACATTATTGCCGGACATAGAAAAATGCAAGTTTCAACGCGCGAACTTAAAAATCATTTGTCAAAGTACCTCCACCTTGCTCAACTTGGTGAGCCGGTGATAGTGACTTCCCATAACAAACCTGTGGTTTCATTGGCTTCGGCAGCATTGCTACAAAATGGCATGAAGGCGACAGAAGGAGTGACATGGGCAACAGGCAGGGCAAGCTTTTCGCCTCTTGGTATTCTGCCTGCCGAAAATGGCAAGACCGTGGCCGAAATGGTGATCGAGGATCGAGGCTGAGAGAATGTTCAACTTATTGATCATTAACGATATTGTCTTAACTGTGGGTCGGGCTTTAGCCCGACATGTCGGCCTGAAGGCCGACCCACACTTCAAACTTCACCGGGTCGAAGCAATATTCATGGACAGGCGCTAACCTGAATGTTGCACAAATCCCCCTCCATGCCATTTGCATCACCACAGCGCATTTTTTTGATTTTCAGGCGAAAGCCCCCTAACCCCCACTGGCGGGGTGAAGGGTGATTTGTGGTTGACAAGGGCGGGAGGCATCG